>NZ_CP011924.1:1329166-1632500 GCF_000238315.3 Pseudoalteromonas piscicida | reverse complement strand
TTGTGACCCGCTCAGCGTATCATTTAAATCTAGAGATCAGCGAGTCGGGTGCAACTGAAGTGGCGCGTCGTGCACGCGGTACACCACGAATAGCAAATCGTTTACTACGCAGGGTAAGAGACTTTGCTGAAGTGAAGGGCGATGGCTCTATCACTGAAGAGATTGCGCACTTAGCGTTGGATATGGTCGATGTTGATAAATGTGGCTTTGATTATATGGACCGCAAATACCTGCTGGCAATCATAGAAAAGTTTACCGGTGGCCCGGTTGGTCTGGATAACCTTGCTGCGGCAATTGGAGAAGAAAAAGAAACCATCGAAGATGTGATAGAACCATTTTTGATCCAGCAAGGCTTTATTCAACGCACGCCAAGAGGACGTATTGTCTCTGACAAAGCTTATATGCACTTTGAGCTAAGTAAGCCAGAATAATTCAAGCAGGGTAACGAACACCTTTATTCTTCATAGCCGAGTATTCACTCGGCTATTTCATTTCTACACTCGCTTATCGCAAATCACGTGTGCATAAATCCATTATTTTGTATCCGCTCAATTCAAGCAAGATTCATTACTGCTGAAGTAATTTACCTGAGCTTCGGATAATTAATGCCTTTCTAGCAGCCAGTTTCAGCGCTAACTGCGTTGAATTTACTTCCAATAGCCTGCTATTGGTGCGTAAATTCGCCTAGTTTCCCCTAAAACTTTCTGGCTAGACAAGGAGGTAAATTAAGTTTCCCCTTAACAACAAGGAGTGAGAACCTTTCTTATCCAAATCTCAGGTAAATTTATCTCGACCTGTGTGGGCTATACGTTGCTTAAACTATTTGTAGATTGTCTCGTCCTTTAAACCAAGTGCTAAATAAAAACCGCAAAATGACCGAGTGTTAAAGAAAACGTGGATCGTAATAAGGAGCTTGCACCAAATTTCAGGCAAAAAAAAGCCCGCAAATAATGCGGGCAAAACAACAAGTTGAAGGAAGTAATCCAGGGAACAAGATGAGTTACTTTGGGTTTTATCCACAAAATGCGTCATCTTAGCAATACGAAAAATCAGAATCCTATTGCAAGTAACTGTGCTTTGCTGAAACTTCAGCTGCTCGCTCAGTACAGGGTGTATATTAAAGAGGTTTTGGTTTTTCATCAAACTAGAAAAATTCTTTTTTCAGATAAAAAAAACTAATACCAGAATTTTTTTTGAGGTTAAAAAGTGAGCTTAAACGTGGCGATGTATTTATGTAAGTTTATGTAAAATATGGTTTTGTATGTTAAATGCGCAAAATGTAAATATTAGATAATCTGTTGTTAATTGGTAAGACCAATCTGTTTTTTGAGGTTTTATTCTCTATTTGTGCATAAAACTCCTATTTTATGCAGTTTTGGGTCATATTTAGAGGCTGTGATGGAGATTGTCGAATTTGCTTAAGTTTGGGTAAAGCAAAGGGAGTTACACTGTTTTGCTCTATTTATCGTCAAATACAATGAATTCGCAGTATTGAGATTGTAAGGTATTTGTAGTGTGGTTAAACTAGCTGAACCTTTTGGTAGTAAATCTAGTCTATCTCTAGATATTGCTCGGTAGAGCGCAAGAATATAAATGGCTACCATTGCCGAAACACTTTTGGGAGTATAATAACGTGGAATCGGGACTAAATTTTGTCGATCTAATTTTAAAAGCCAGCTTTTTGGTACAACTTGTTATGTTGACCCTGGTGGGATTGTCTATTGCTTCTTGGGCAATTATTTTTCAACGTAAAACCGTCATTTCTCAAGCCCAAAGCCAATCAAAGAATTTCGAGCAAAAATTTTGGTCCGGTATGGATCTTAGCAAACTCTATAATGAAATAGCTGCAAGGACTGGTAGTGCGTCGGGACTAGAAGCGTTATTTGTATCCGGCTTTAAAGAGTTTGCAAAGCATAAAAAAGGCAATATCCAATCTCCTTCAATTGTTGTTGAAGGTACTCACCGTTCAATGCGTGTCGCGCTTTCTCGTGAAATTGAAAAGTTAGAATCAAGCCTTTCTTTTTTAGCAACAGTTGGCTCTATCAGTCCTTACATCGGTCTATTTGGTACCGTTTGGGGGATCATGAATGCTTTCATCGCGCTCGGCGAAGTGAAACAAGCGACGCTGCAAATGGTTGCACCAGGTATTGCTGAGGCGTTGATTGCAACAGCCATGGGTCTGTTTGCGGCAATTCCAGCGGTTATGGCGTATAACCGATTTGCTAAAAATGTAGAAAAGCTAGAAACTCAGTACATTAACTTTATGGAAGAGTTCGCTAATATTCTTTATCGTCAGGCTGCAACACAAGTAGAGGCAAAACAAAATGTATCAGCGTAAGAGACGTCGTCCCGTCGCGGAGATCAACGTCGTTCCTTATATTGATGTTATGTTGGTGCTGTTAATCATCTTTATGGCAACGGCTCCACTTATCCAGCACGGCGTAAAAGTAGACTTACCTCAGATGGAAGAGTCTGAATTGGTTGAAACCAAAGACTCGCCACCGATTATTGCCACCATTGACGCTGAAGGTCGCTATTTTGTGACTGTTGGTACGGATCCTGAAGCACCAATGGATGCAGTAGAAGTAGCTGCGGTAATTAAACTTAAGTTAGAACAAAATCCAGATACCCCTGTAATGATTAAAGGTTCAGGCAGAGTGTCGTATCAAGAAGTACTTTATTTAATGGATTTCTTGAAAAAAGCGGGTGTTCCTTCTGTTGGCCTAATGACTAAATCATTTGAGGATGAGTAATGAGTTCATTATCTAGCAGCGTAGTTAAGTCAGTATTGCTTCATGGCGCAATTGGCGGTCTGCTATTTGCTACGGCAAATTTTCAAGTTGATACACCTACTGTGATGGAAGTCACCTTAAATCCACAGCAAAAAGATCAAAAGCCTGAAAGGGCCGTTTCTGCGGTGTCGGTTGATCAGCAAGCGGTTGAGAAAAAGATTGCGGATTTAAAAAAGCGTGAAGAAGAAAAGCAAGCTGCTGAAGATCGCCGTATTCGCGATCTTGAACAGCGTGCGCAGCAAGCTAGAAAAGACCGTGAAGCCGAAGCGCGGCGCATTAAAAAGCTGGAGCAAGAGCGTCAAGCTAAGTTGGAAGAGACTCGCCAAGCTGAGGCGCAAGCCAAACGCGCTCGTGAAATAGAGAAAAAGCAACGTGAGCAGGCTGATAAAGCGAGAGCTGAGAAAGCTGCTGCGGAAGAAGCGGCTAAAAAAGCTGCGGCCCAGCGCCAAGCTGAGGAAGATCGCTTAAGAAAGGCCGAAGAGGCGAGGAAACGTCGCGAAGCTGAGGAAAAACGAAAAGCGGAAGAAGCGGAGCGTCAACGCCAAAAGGCACTTGAAGAACAAATGCTTCGTGACCAGCTTGCTAAGGAGCAGGCAGCAAGAGCGAAGATCCGTCAACAGCAAGTATTGAGCGAAGTGGATAAGTTTAAAGCACTTATCATGCAACGCATTCAAGCAAACTTGCTTATCGATGAAACAATGAAAGGTAAACAATGCCGAGTAAACATTCGTCTAGCCTTTAACGGCCTTGTGACGCATGTAGAGTCATTGGGCGGCGATAAACTAGTTTGTGAAGCTGCTATCCGTGCTGTGAAAATGGCAGATACTTTACCTGTTTCTAAAGATAAAGACGTGTTTGAGCAGCTTAAGAATATCAATTTAACAATTAAACCAAATTTTTAAAGGACGAACATGCTAAAGAAGTTCACAACCTTATTGCTGGTTTTTACTCTGGGTGTATCACAGTTTGCGCAAGCCGCACTTGAAATTGTGATAACAGAAGGGGTAGACAGTGCCAGACCTATCGCAATTGTACCATTTAAATATAATGGCACTGGTGAAATGCCGTCGAGTTTAAGTGACGTTATTTCTGCAGACTTGATGCGCAGTGGTAAATTTAAGCCTGTTGCCGAGGCTGACATGCCTCAATTGCCAACAACTGACTCGGAAATCGACTACGCTGCATGGGTTGATGCCGGGGTTGAAGCGGTAGTTGTAGGCACCGTGACCCAGCAATCTGCTGGGCGTTACTTGGTAAAGTATGAACTGATTGACGTGATCAGAGCACAGCTTACCGGTGGTGAAACTCGCATTATGTCAAATGGTCGCTTAATGCAAAGCGATGACCATGTGCTTGAAGGACGGCAAAGTATTGTCAGCGGTACTGGCTTTAGAAACTATGCGCACCAAATTAGTGATGTAGTATATGAAGCCTTAACAGGTGAAAGAGGCGCATTTAGAACTAAGATTGCCTACGTTATCGTACGTGACGGCCAAGATAAACCATACCAATTGGTTGTTGCCGATTATGACGGTTACAACGAGCAGGTGTTATTGCGCTCCAAAGAGCCGTTAATGTCTCCTGCATGGTCGCCGGATGCAAACAAGCTTGCGTACGTGACTTTTGAAAATCGCCAATCGCAAATCTACATTCAAGATATTTACACCGGAAAACGCGAACTGATCACGAGTCACCCAGGTATTAATGGCGCGCCACAGTTTTCTCCTGATGGAACTAAATTACTTGCAGTACTCTCTAAGGATGCAGGTGGAGCGACAGAAGTATACCTAATTGACCTGAAAACTCGTCAAGAAACACGCTTAACTCGTCATCGTAGTATAGATACTGAGCCTTCTTGGCATCCAAACGGTCAAGAAATTGTGTATACATCTGAAAGGGGTGGTAATGCTCAGATTTATAAGTTAAATTTAAAAACTGGTAGGTCTAAGCGAGTTACGTTCGACGGCGACATGAACTTAGCAGGTTCGATCACGCCAGATGGTAAACGTCTGATTATGGTTAACCGTACGCTGGGCCGTTACCACATTGCGAAAAAAGAATTAGATTCCGGGCTGTTTCAAGTGCTAACTCGTACGAGACTAGATGAGTCTCCGAGTATTGCACCAAATGGTTCGATGATAATATACAGCACCTTGCACAATAATAAGCAGGTATTGGCATTGGTGTCTATGGATGGTCGTTTCAAGGCAAGGTTACCTGTCTTGGACGGTCAAGTTAAGGCACCAGCCTGGTCGCCGTTTTTACAGTAATTTTGCTGGTTAGATTTATAAAGATATAGGAATATACTCGATGCAACTTAACAAAACTCTAAAAGCCTTAATGGTCGCGTTGCCAGTGATGACACTTGCAGCATGTAGCTCATCTTCAAGTGTTGATGAGGGCGCGGCTAGCGAAAGCAACCAAGCGGCAACCACACAGGACAACACTGTTGACGTAAACACTATGTCTCGCGAGAAATCTGCTGAAGAAAAACTACGTGAGAAATATGAAGCCCTACGTCAAGAACAGATCGTTTACTTCGATTTCGATAAATCTACTATCCAGAGCAAATATGCTGAACTACTTCAAGCGCACGCTGATTTCCTAGTGAAAAACTCAAGCGTAAAAGTACTTGTTGAAGGTCACGCTGATGAGCGTGGTACGCCAGAGTACAACATCGCACTAGGTGAAAGCCGTGGTAAGTCAGTTGCTAAATACCTTCAAAGCCTTGGTGTTTCTGACAGCCAAATCTCTGTAGTGAGCTATGGTGAAGAAAAACCAATGATTAAGTCACGTACAGAAGAAGCGTTCGCTAAGAACCGTCGCGCGGTATTAGTGTACTAAGAAAGAGTTATTATGAAGCCGAATACTATTTTGGCAGCATTCTTACTCATGAGCGGGAGCGCCCAAGTTTGGGCTGCTCCCGCTCCTGTTTCAGAAGCTGCAAATTCAAATCAAACACTAGAAGAACGTGTCTCTCAACTTGAGAGTATGATGAGAACCCGCAATTTGCTGCAGGCTGAGTTACAGCAACAGCTTAATCTTTTGCAAGAAGAAGTAAGCCAAGTGCGCGGTGTGACAGAAGAGCAGAGCTATAAGCTTGAAAAAGTGCTACAACGTCAACGTGAGTTGTATCAAGAGATTGAAAATCGCGTCAGTCAAGCTTATGACCAGTCACAATCCACCGCAGCCGCGGTAACGCCTGATGTTACGCCAGAGCAAGCATTCAGCAGTAATCTGTCTGAGAATGAAGCGTACGACCGTACAGTAAACATGATAATGAAGGATAAGCGCTACGATGCAGCGATCCCTGAGTTTCAAAGTTTCTTGCAGCAGTATCCAAATTCGGTGTATGTGCCGAACGCGCATTACTGGTTGGGTCAGCTATTCTTAATAAAGTCTGACGATGGTAAAGCTAAGTCTCATTTTGCAACCGTTGTTGATAATTTCCCTGAATCGAATAAACGTCCAGAAGCGATGTTAAAGCTGGGTACTATTTTACATAAACAGGGACAAGCCGCAGAAGCGAAGACGCTCCTTAATAAATTGATTAAAGAGTATCCAAGTACGACTCCTGCAAAATTGGCAACAGAGCGTTTAGCGAAGATGTAATTATCACTTTTTGAGCTGAGTGACTTAAAATTAGGCGCTTAGTCATAAAAAGTGAAAAAAACTAGCTATTTCAGTTGCACTCAAAATTTAAATAAGTATTATAAGCGCCCGCAGCAGGCGATTGGTAACAAAAAACTGCTGCGTTAAGTGGGTCATTAGCTCAGTTGGTAGAGCAGTGGACTTTTAATCCATTGGTCGATGGTTCGAGTCCATCATGACCCACCACTTTACAAGCTTCAGAATTCATATTTGAGCGGGTCATTAGCTCAGTTGGTAGAGCAGTGGACTTTTAATCCATTGGTCGATGGTTCGAGTCCATCATGACCCACCACTTTATAAGCTTGCGAATTCGATTTTGAGCGGGTCATTAGCTCAGTTGGTAGAGCAGTGGACTTTTAATCCATTGGTCGATGGTTCGAGTCCATCATGACCCACCACTTACAAGCACATGAATTCAATTTTGAGCGGGTCATTAGCTCAGTTGGTAGAGCAGTGGACTTTTAATCCATTGGTCGATGGTTCGAGTCCATCATGACCCACCACTTACAAGCACATGAATTCAATTTTGAGCGGGTCATTAGCTCAGTTGGTAGAGCAGTGGACTTTTAATCCATTGGTCGATGGTTCGAGTCCATCATGACCCACCACTTATAAGCTTGCGAATTCGATTTTGAGCGGGTCATTAGCTCAGTTGGGTGAAAAAAGACCGAAGCAACGCTTCGCAGCTTTTTGAACGCGAGTCAGGACGACGAGCCGGAACACCTCTTCAGGATGAATCAATGGCACTTTTAATGCTTGAGCGGGTCATTAGCTCAGTTGGTAGAGCAGTGGACTTTTAATCCATTGGTCGATGGTTCGAGTCCATCATGACCCACCACTTAAAAGCATACGAATTCAATTATGAGCGGGTCATTAGCTCAGTTGGGTGAAAAAAGACCGAAGCAAGGCTTCGCAGCTTTTTGAACGCGAGTCAGGACGACGAGCCGGAACACCTCTTCAGGACGAATTAATGGCACTTTTAATGCTTGAGCGGGTCATTAGCTCAGTTGGTAGAGCAGTGGACTTTTAATCCATTGGTCGATGGTTCGAGTCCATCATGACCCACCATCCTCTTATTCTTCATATATTATTCAAAATACTTTCTTAAACTCGCCATTTTGAGTTAAACATTCGCTAGGATTACCCCTGTATTTTTCGTATAATTCTACCTAATTATGCAATGTGGACTAGTGGTCGAGAAATGAGTCTAGCTGAACGTATTATGCCGGAAGATTATATCTTCCCTCCAAAACCTGCCCCTCTTACCGTTGAAGAAAAAGCAGAGTATAAAGCGCGTATCAAAGCGCTATTAGTTGAAAAAAATGCGGTACTGGTTGCCCATTATTATACTGATCCTGAGATCCAAGCACTTGCTGAAGAAACTGGCGGCTGTGTTGCTGATTCATTAGAAATGGCACGGTTTGGCGCTAAGCAAGAAGACAAAGACATGATCATCGTCGCCGGCGTGCGCTTTATGGGCGAAACGGCAAAAATATTAACACCGCACAAAACCGTTGTGATGCCAACACTCGAAGCAACTTGCTCGTTGGACGTAGGTTGCCCTATCGACGAGTTCTCTGCGTTTTGCGATCAACACCCAGACAGAAAAGTGGTGGTATACGCCAATACCTCAACTGCGGTAAAGGCCAGAGCGGACTGGATCGTCACCTCTTCTTGCGCGCTTGAGATTGTTGAGCACCTTGATGAGCAAGGCGAAAAAATCATCTGGGGTCCGGATAAGCACTTGGGTTCTTATATCCAAAAGAAAACGGGTGCCGATATGATCATGTGGAACGGTGCGTGCATCGTTCATGATGAATTTAAAACCAAAGCCCTTAAAGACATGAAGCAGCTACATCCTGACGCTGCGGTACTGGTCCACCCTGAGTCTCCTGCGGAAATCATAGACTTAGCGGATGCGGTAGGTTCAACGAGTCAGTTAATTAAAGCTGCGCAAGAAATGGATAATCAGAAGTTTATCGTTGCTACCGATCGCGGTATCTTCTACAAAATGCAGCAACTTTGCCCTGAGAAAGAGTTCTTCGAAGCACCAACCGCTGGTGAAGGCGCGACATGTCGTAGCTGTGCCCATTGCCCTTGGATGGCAATGAACGGCCTACAGGCAATTGAAGAAGCGCTTATCAGCCCACAAGGCAAAGAAGTCTTCGTTGATATGGAATTGCGTGAAGGCGCACTACGTTCGCTAAATCGCATGCTAGATTTTTCTGCATCCTTGCAGAAATAGTAGGATTAATAGACAAATAGATCCTAAAAGCAAAAAACTGCTTGATAAAGTGCGAGGCTTTTCATAGTATTAGCCCCGCAATTCAGTGCGGAGAGATGGCTGAGTGGCTTAAGGCGCACGACTGGAACTCGTGTATACGTTTATAGCGTATCGAGGGTTCGACTCCCTCTCTCTCCGCCATTCCTTCTTTATTCAAATCAATCACCTACTAAAAGCTGCTCGTACTTTTGGGGACATTCTGGGGATATGAAAGCCCTAGACTTCTTTTTATTTCCTAAATACAGCGCATTTTCAAAAACCCTTCTGGTTTACGTCATTTCTATTTAAAAATATCTTTGTTTGTGCAATTTAGCCTTAGATTATCGGTTGGAGTCGTCAAAGGCATAGTCATACAAATTTGCGGTGGGGTGACCAGAGATTTTCTTGTAAGTAAATGTAATTGATGATCTAGTCAAACTTAGGTGTAATGGACACATAATAGACGCTGAGCAATGCAGCGAAAGGTTAAATAATAGCTAAGCTGATTTAAACTAGCTAAGTGAGCTGGAGCTTCTAAAGCCTATTCTTTACAAGTAAAGCCATAGTGTAAACAACGTTAACCCTGAGACACCGGGTAGCTAAAAGCTCAGTCTAACATGCGATCATGCAACACAAACATTGTCGCATAAATACGAAATATGTACTATGAAAGAAGTAGACTGTATAGATTAAGCAATTAGAACTACAAAACTGAGTGTTTCTATAAGGTTAATTAAAAGTAAGTCTTTATTTTTAAGGAGAGCTCATGAATAGGCTAGAAAAAATATATGACAGTTGGATGCTAGAGGCTGATGATGAAAGCGGTCGTTTGTTTTATGAGCCTCCCTGGCTAAAGAGGGTTAAAGATGGCAAAGCTATATTCTTGATCGGGCGGAAAGGCACTGGAAAGACTGCTATTGTAGAACATATAAAGAGTTTGAAAATTAATAGCTGCTCAAAACACTTAACTTTTTCAGATTATCCGATTGAAAATCTGAGGGGGTACTCAGATATTAATGCGCCATCTGGGTTCCAGTATACTCTTTTATGGGAACTCCTCATATATAGTAGTCTATGTAAGTTGCTTCTTAAAAATAGTAATCTTGATTCAAAAGTTAGGAAGCAGTTAAATGACATCTGCCCTCAGGAAACTGAACCGCTATACGAGCAAATACAATCAGTGATTAGAAAGGGGTTTTCTGCGACCCTCCCCACTGGATTTGGATCTATTGGTGGATCTAAATCTGAAGAGAGAAATTTTGCTGGCAAAGATATACGTTTAGTAAGAGATTTTTTAAAGTCAACATTTTATCGCGAAGCTGGCAAAGATATGAGCTATTATGTGCTGTTTGATAGTCTTGACATAGGGTTTAATAATATCTCTCCCGATATAAGCGACGAGGATAACCGAACATACTTCTCAATGTTAGCTTGTCTGTTTCGAGTTGCGAAATCGGTTAAGTCTGAATCTGAAAGGCAAGGGTTGAAAGCATACCCGATGGTTTTTATATTAAAAGAAATTTATTCACAAGTCAGAGATAATGATAAGAACAAGTGGCGGGATGTAAGTATAGAGCTCGAGTGGAGAGTCGACACTTTGCAAGAAATGCTAGCTCATAGAATAAATAAGACTTTGGATATATCTGGGGAGTGTAGCTTCAGTGAGAGTTGGTTTTCAATTTTTAAAAATGAAAGTATTGAAACTGGGAAGAATTATAATGGCACCGTGACTAAATCAACTATTTGGGACTTTATTACAACAAGATCTTATAGAAGACCCAGAGACTATGTAGTTTTCATCAAAGAATGTTGTAAGGTTGAGGTCGAAAAAGGTAATAATAAAATATCCGCTAATACAGTGGCTAACACGGCTAAAAAATACTCCGAAATATTCATTGATGAATTGCAAGACGAACTAGGTCAAAAGATTCCGGGCTTAAAGAAAGTACTTTCCATATTTTCTGAATTGGGGAGGAAAACGTTCCACTGTGAGGACTTCATATCCATATACGAATATCGAGTTGAAACGGGAAAGATATCCAAATCCGAGTGCCATTATGACTCTGATGAATTGATAGATGTATTCTTTGAAAACAGTATCATTGGTAATAGTGGAAGGGGAGAGAAGAAAAGAAAATTTCGGTTTGATAGCGAATTTAACTCTCTTAATAGAGAAGAGCTAATATGCGTCCATATGGGGTTGGAAGAGAAACTTCTCGAAACTAATTCTGGGAAGCGCTCAAGGAGTCAGATAGAACTTGACTTAATACCGAACCTGATTAGCGATATAAAGATATATTTGGATGAGCATGTTGAGGACTCGAGAGTACATGAGAAGTTTAGTTTGCTATCTAAAACATTAGCAATACATATAGATGATTCAGTGGTTCACAAGGAATATTTTTACATTCGAAAATCGCTGAATGGTCTAGATTTACTTGTAAAAAATAATGTAACTGATCGAGCCGAAAAGAAAAGGCTAATGGAAGCAATAAGATGCGCGCATGGCTACGAGCTTAATTACAAGTAGAAACAAGATATCAATGGCATAGTAGAGAGTATTTATATGAATAAGTGTGATTACCAAGGGATACTGACGGTATAAGTACCAAGCGATTTTGACGTAATCACACTATCAATGTTGCCGAGTTTCGGCAAGTTTTGCTAACCGTAACGCAGTAGTATTCATATTTTCTCTTAGCCAGATATTGCGAACGCCGCTGGCATGTATATCGACGTTTCTTTCAGACTTGAGCAGTCGTGACACTTTGGATTGTCCCATGTGTGGGTTAGCCAGTGAGAATTCGATGACGACTTCCTCAATAGCTCTGTCAGTACGATTTTTGTGGTGAAGATTTGGCGTTTCCTGACGTTTTAACGATTCGATCCCACTTTGTTTTATCAGCTTACGATGGCGGTAAATAGTATCGCGGGAGACACCACTTAGGCGGGAAGCTTCTGCCACATTTCCTAGCTTGTCAGCCAGAGCCAATACATCAAGCTTCTTCTGGATCTCATAGTCTTCAGAGGATTGCTTATCAGGCTCCTTGACTTCGGTTACCTGTAGTTTTCGCCCAGCGAAGTACGCATCGAATCGCTTATTTTTACCCGTACGAATTTCAATTTTCTGGCTAGCGATTGAGTGCTTAAGCGGTGAGTCGATGAAGTAGAATTTTCCCCTGAAGCTAAACGTATGGTCGTTGCGGATCTTCCGGTAGGCCTTGGTGATGCAGATATCATCAAGATTGATGTAGCGTGATACAGAAGTATATTCGGTGTTTGATGTGTAACTCCCCCAAAAAATGAAACAGTTCATAAGTAGAATTTTCCATTAACTAAAATAGGAAAATTTACGATGAGAAAAAGCAAGTTCACCGAAACTCAAATTGTCAGCATGATCAAAGAAGCTGAGGCGGGTATTCCTGTGCCTGAAATCTGCCGTAAACACGGTATCGGCCAAAGTACATTTTACAAATGGCGCTCAAAGTATGGTGGTATGGAAGCGTCTGATGTTAAACGCCTCAAAGAGCTTGAAGAAGAAAACCGTAAGCTAAAAGATATGTTTGCAACGCTTAGCCTAAAGCACTCGATGCTTGAGGATATCATCGCAAAAAAGCTGTAAAAACAAGTAGGCGCAGAGCTTGGGTAGAGCATTTAAGAGCTCAATTTAACGTCAGCGTCGCATTTGCTTGTGAAGTGGCAGGGCTAAGCCGCTCAGTTTTTTATTACAAACATAAACGGCCGTTAGATGATGAAGTTATCGACGCATTACTTGCGCTGGTAGAGCGCCATCCTAGGTGGGGGCTGCCTAAGCTATTCAAAAGGCTTCGTAATAAAGGTAAGTCGTGGAATAAAAAGCGTGTTGAACGCGTTTACAGCATGCTAAAACTAAACTTGAGACGTAAAGGAAAGCGCCGTGTTCCAACAAGAACACCTGAACCATTAAGTGCACCGACACAACATAATGAATCGTGGTCAATGGACTTTATGAGTGACGCATTAATCTATGGACATCGTTTTAGAACACTGAATGTGCTGGATGATTTCAACCGACAAGCACTGGCGATTGAGGTCGATACAAGCTTAACTTCTGCACGAGTCATTAGAACGCTACAACAAATTATTGCTTGGCGAGGAAAACCAAAGCAGATTAGAGTGGATAATGGTCCAGAATTTACTTCAACGGTACTCGAAGATTGGGCAATGAAAAATGACATCAAGTTGGAATTCATAGAGCCTGGCAGTCCTTACCAAAATGGTTTTGTGGAAAGGTTTAACCGAAGTTATCGTGAAGAAGTGCTCGATTTATACTTGTTTGAGTCACTGCAAGAAGTACGTGAAATCACAGATGAGTGGTTAGATATTTATAATTATGAGCGACCACATGATTCACTTGGCGATATGACACCAATTGGTTATCTTGAGGCTGCATAAAATTCTACGAAATAGCTGTACTAAATTGGGTGGAGTTACACAAGAAATTAAGGAGCAAGAAATCCGCAAATTACTAGAGAAAATAATTCAGTCTGAAATCAATAAAACGGAAGATTTGGAGAAAAAAATTGTTCTGGAAAATGGTGCAGAAATTGATATGACAGATGTTGTAAAAATTGATTCACATCCGAATTTTTCTGAAAAGAGAGCTTAATTATGTCTGAAAGCAATGATTCTATATCAAAACTACTGGCACTTATTAGTGAAGGAAAAAACCAAGAAAAAATTGTAAAAACAGAGTCGATCCAAGATGATGATTTAATTAAGCAATTTTTAATAAAGAAGATGAATGCATCGGAGAATCTGAGTAAAGAGGATAAAGTTGATCTGTTATGTAAAAGATATAAGACATTTCTAGACAAATACACCTTCGAAGTAGGTATGCTGGTAAGTTGGAAGCAGGGTCTAAAAAATAAGGGTGTAGTTGCTTATGGAGAGCCCGCGATTGTTGTAGATTACTTGGCAGAGCCTATTTTTGATGAAGAGAGAGGTGCTGGATCTCCATATTTTATGGAACCATTAGACTTGGTTCAGGCATTCTTGGATGAAGATAATGATTTTATGATTTTTTACGCAGACTCTAGACGGTTTATGCCTTATCGGACATAACAATCGGCTGCACAGCTACCGATTTTTCGCCGCTTCGCGGCTCCAAACCGGCGCGTGAGCCGAGCGTTGAAGATCTGCTTTGGCACAGAGCCGTCCTTTCGGCTCTAACTCATTTCTGTCCGTGCGACTTGAAGTCGTATGAAGCGCTGTTCACCGCGATAAGAGTGGACCGTCTGTATCACCAGATGACCCTATGGCTCTGAATAAAGCAGCGAGCCAGACAATGTAACAAAGCCAATGGGCGGGAAACAAATCGTGAGAGGAGTTTCTTCCTGATAACCACAATCGGGTAAGTGCTAGGGAATCAGTATGATGAACGTATGTGAATCCATGTAAGGTGCGTTATACGATAAGCAGCGGAAGTGGTTTATACGCTGTAGCCAAACGGCAACGTGAGTAGGAAAGAGATTGGACAGTGCTTTTTCGTGATCGATAGGCTCACCGCACTATAGTAGGCATCTAACCTGATATTGCGCGACATGCGGAACAAGATAAGCCTGTATTTCTCCCTATGGGAAAGTAACCTGTAATTGGTTATCTTGAGGCTGCATAAAATTCTACGAAATAGCTGTACTAAATTGGGTGGAGTTACACAAGAAATTAAGGAGCAAGAAATCCGCAAATTACTAGAGAAAATAATTCAGTCTGAAATCAATAAAACGGAAGATTTGGAGAAAAAAATTGTTCTGGAAAATGGTGCAGAAATTGATATGACAGATGTTGTAAAAATTGATTCACATCCGAATTTTTCTGAAAAGAGAGCTTAATTATGTCTGAAAGCAATGATTCTATATCAAAACTACTGGCACTTATTAGTGAAGGAAAAAACCAAGAAAAAATTGTAAAAACAGAGTCGATCCAAGATGATGATTTAATTAAGCAATTTTTAATAAAGAAGATGAATGCATCGGAGAATCTGAGTAAAGAGGATAAAGTTGATCTGTTATGTAAAAGATATAAGACATTTCTAGACAAATACACCTTCGAAGTAGGTATGCTGGTAAGTTGGAAGCAGGGTCTAAAAAATAAGGGTGTAGTTGCTTATGGAGAGCCCGCGATTGTTGTAGATTACTTGGCAGAGCCTATTTTTGATGAAGAGAGAGGTGCTGGATCTCCATATTTTATGGAACCATTAGACTTGGTTCAGGCATTCTTGGATGAAGATAATGATTTTATGATTTTTTACGCAGACTCTAGACGGTTTATGCCTTATCGGACATAACAATCGGCTGCACAGCTACCGATTTTTCGCCGCTTCGCGGCTCCAAACCGGCGCGTGAGCCGAGCGTTGAAGATCTGCTTTGGCACAGAGCCGTCCTTTCGGCTCTAACTCATTTCTGTCCGTGCGACTTGAAGTCGTATGAAGCGCTGTTCACCGCGATAAGAGTGGACCGTCTGTATCACCAGATGACCCTATGGCTCTGAATAAAGCAGCGAGCCAGACAATGTAACAAAGCCAATGGGCGGGAAACAAATCGTGAGAGGAGTTTCTTCCTGATAACCACAATCGGGTAAGTGCTAGGGAATCAGTATGATGAACGTATGTGAATCCATGTAAGGTGCGTTATACGATAAGCAGCGGAAGTGGTTTATACGCTGTAGCCAAACGGCAACGTGAGTAGGAAAGAGATTGGACAGTGCTTTTTCGTGATCGATAGGCTCACCGCACTATAGTAGGCATCTAACCTGATATTGCGCGACATGCGGAACAAGATAAGCCTGTATTTCTCCCTATGGGAAAGTAACCTGTGAGGTTGCCGATAGTTGTGCAGGTAAAGGAGGTTGGAAAAAGCCAATGCTGCGTTGTAATGATGCAGATACAGATTTTATCTGGCACGAAAGTGAGCCCACTTCCAACTGGTCTCCCGTTGCAAGATGATTTGAAGAACTTTATTTATGAGGATACGCAAATGATGACTTCGCTTGAAGTTAGTGCCTCTTCAGACAAAAGCGAATGGCAATCCATTAACTGGAAGGCTATTGAGCAAAATGTGTTAAAGCTTCAGATGCGCATTGCAAAGGCAATTCGAGAAGGTAAAGCGAAAGCGTTGCAATGGTTACTGACTCACTCTAAGTCAGCAAAGTTACTTGCTGTCAGACGAGTATCACAAAACAAAGGTAAACGAACAGCAGGTATTGATGGCATCATTTGGAATTCTGATGCACAAAAACTTGCGGCAGTTAACCAATTGAGTAGAAAAGGTTACAAGGCCAAACCGCTCAGACGCATTTATATCCCCAAGAAAAACGGCAAACTCAGACCCCTTGGTATTCCTTGCATGATAGACAGAGCGCAACAGGCGTTACATCTTCTCGCCTTGGAGCCAATATCTGAAACCATTGCCGACCCAAATAGCTACAGGTTTCGACCGAATCGCAGCACCGCTGACGCAATTGCACAATGTTTTAAGTGTTTATGCAAACCAAGCTCAGTGCAATGGGCCTTTATTGAATATGTCGAAAACTATCATGACGGAGAGTTCAACCAGCTAACGGCAGAGAAAATACATGACGTATTTGCGGCGCAAATGTAGAGTATGTCAACTAAGTTGCTGAAGGTTTTTCTACGGCAGCAAATTCTCAAAAAATGTGATGTTAGAAGATAAGGAAAGTTTAATGAGGCGAGTTAAGGTCTATTACCAACATCGTGACGGTGGCACTGAGCTCATCAATTATGAAAAAGAATTACAATCTTATCGTGAGGCTTGGAATGTAATTGATCATTACCCTTGGGACAAAGAATTGGAATTGTTCGAGGAGTTTGGTGAAGGTGGCGGGTTGTTTTTTATACTTGGCGATGAAGGCGGTAAGTGCGCGTCTTACCAATTGACACCAATAGAAAATAACCGCGGATTACTGACTTTGGATGTTGTGTCTAAGCCAGCTACTTTTGGACTCTTTGGTGGTAAATCTGCTTCAGTCGATTTTGAGCTCGTCTCAATTCCAGAGGCTAAAAATCATATAAAAGCGCTATTTGAATACTCAATTGATTCTCTGTACGAAAAATATCGAAAGTAACAGTGTTGTATGAAAAGTATCCGTAGATATCAATTCCGGTGATTCATTTATTTTGGGCTTGTTCTCGTTGTATACTCTGCCTTATATATCAAACGGCGTGTGGCACGTTTCAACGGGAAATAAAAGGATGTATCAATGAATAGACTTGGCATACTAATTGGTTTGTTATTTTGTTGTAGCTATTCAATCGCTCAGCCCCAGCCGCAAGCAATCAGAATTTACAATAACCCTTCTCAAGGTGTTCAAACCGAAAGCCGTGTATTTTCCTATCTGCAAAGCCAATTAACTCAGTTTGAGATTATACAGTCTGATGCCAGTGTTGACCGTGCGCTTAAAAATATTGCAGGAGGTGAAGGGGAGTGCGTTAGAAACTTAGTTGTGAATAAAGCGCGCAGTAAAACATTGCTATTTTCTGAGCCGACCACTTATTTTTTGGGGTTACAAGTTTTTGCTGCACCCTCAGTGCAATTGTTGTCTACACAAACCGAGCAAAACCTAGAGACATTGTTAACGAGTCATCCCAAATGGTTGTTGGGCGTAGAAAAAGAGCGCTCATATGGTGATATTGCCGATGCCATGATACAGCAGACGCCGCCAGATCAGCTCTACGTGAAAGAAGGCAGCGAAAACGAAGCACAAATGTATTCTATGTTGATGAGCAAGCGTTTTGAGTTGCTGCTTGAATACCCCTCGGTTATTGCATACCACGCGAAAGACGCATCAGAAAAACCCGTACCAATTGCGGTTAGTGGTTTTGCTCCATTTATCACGGGGCATATCGCTTGTCGGGATACATCCGTTACACGGAGGTTTTTAGCGGCGGTTAATTCTGTATTGGCGGGCTTGACGGTGGATGAGCGCTTTATTAATTGGCATCTCGAATACATAGACAAGAGTTTACACAATATGTTTAAACAGCAATTTAGCCAAGCGCAAAGCCCTCGGCTTTAAACAGAGACTTCCAATAACCTATCCGCCAGCGCATTTAGGTGTGAGCTATCGCACTGTGTCGCTGCATAAGTTCGGATACCATATACAGACATAATAAAGAAACGGGCCCTCTTAGTGGCTTCATCTTCACTTAATGCTTCATTATCAGGCCAAGCTATTAAAAACTGTTGCCTGATCAGTGATTCAAATTGGTGCAAGTTAGCGCTGAGTGCCGTTTGAATTTCTGCATCCTGCTCGCCAATTTCATTGAGCGTTTTGGTGAGCAAACACACTTTCTTTGATTCGTCGCCTAAACATTCACCGACAAGATCTTGTAAGAATCGCTCAAGTGCACAGCGAAGACTGGTGCTGTTTTCGAATAGCTTTTGATAATGCACTCGTCGGTCTGCTTGATATTGATCTATGGCGGCTAATAGCAAACCTTTTTTATTTTTGAACGCACAGTAGATAGAGCCCGGATGGAGTCCGGTTACTTCGGTCAGTTTGGGCATACTGGTTTTGTTGTAGCCATAAGTCATAAATGCTTGCATGGCATTTCTCAGTACGGTTTCTCTATCAAACTCTGCTGTTCTCATCGATTTCCTAAGTGCACCAAATGTGTTTAAACGTCGCCATTATATCAATACTTCACTCCTATTTTTGATAACAATGAAAAAAATGTAAAGGTTTAACTTGAATAACGATTCAAGAATCCCTATCTTGAATGTATATTCAAATATGGAGAGACACCCATGCCACAGGTACTTTTTGAAAATGTTAAGCTAAATAACACCATATCACTCAATAATCGCATCTTGATGGCGCCATTGACGCGCTGTATGGCAGACGACGATTTAGTGCCTACCGATGACATGGTGAAGTACTACGCTAAGCGAGCCAAAGCAGGATTAATCATTAGTGAAGCGACGATTATTCGCCCTGATGGGCAAGGCTACCCGAATACCCCAGGTTTGTTTACACACGCACAAATTGCAGGGTGGAAAAAAGTAACAGATGCTGTACATGCCGAAGGTGGCAAGATGTTTGCACAGTTGTGGCATGTTGGGCGTGTTGCGCACCCGTATTTTTTTGACGGAGAAGTCTTAGCACCGTCGGCTATTGGAGTTGAGGGTACGGTTCCAAGAATGCGTGAACTCACCTATCAAACCCCTAAAGCAGTAACTCAGGAAGAAATCACACAACTTGTTGCCGATTATGCCCAAGCAGCAGTAAACGCGATTGAGGCAGGTTTTGATGGAGTTGAAATACACGGTGCCAATGGTTATTTAATTGACCAGTTTTTACATTACGCTGCGAATCAGCGTACCGATGAATATGGTCAAACACCAGAAAATATGAGTCGATTTGCTCTGGAAGTCACCGATGCTGTCGCCGATCGTATTGGTGCCGACAGAGTGGGTCTAAGAGTGTCACCCGGTGCTTACTTCAATATGGATGGTGACCAAAGAGACAGAGCGGTATTTGATGTCTTAATCTCGGCATTAAACAGTCGCAACTTAGCCTATCTGCACGTGGGTATCTTTGATGACGCGATGGAGTTTGAGTATTTGGGCGGCAGTGCTTCAGCTTACTTGCGTAGCATTTATAAAGGAACGTTGGTAGGTGTGGGGAGCTATACAGCTGAATCAGGTGCTGAGGCTATCCAAAACCAAAAATTTGACTTATTGGCGATTGGTAGGCCGTTCATTGCCAATCCTGATTATGTGGAGAAGGTGAAAGCCGGTCAAGCCGTGAAAGAATATGATGAGTCTATGCTTGCAACATTAGACTAAAACCAATCCATAAGTATGGATTTAGTGGGATGCCAAACACTTGAGTTTGGCATTTTTTTGTACATTGCATAAGCTTAAAGCAGGCGTCAGTGGTAAAGCGAAAACTTTTGATGCAAAAGTTGTTATCTTTATCAATTAAGCTTGAGAGCAGTTAAGTGTTTAACCCTCAAGTATTTGCTAATTAATAATCAACTGGATTGTAGCTTATTTTTTAACATTGATAGGAATAAAGGAGTACTTTGGAGTTTATTTGTTCGCTAAGTGTGTAATAATATGCCAGCAATGCAGTTGTGAGTGCGTCGGACATGCAAGAAGATTTACTAAATTCCGTTATCAAATTAACAAAAACGAGAGACGTTGATTCTCTCGAATACAGCTTAGTGTCTACTATTCAAGAGTTCATAGGCTGTAAAGAAGTCGCTGTTTATAAGGATCTGCTCGTTCCCGGAGAGATCGCGATAGAGAGAAGCCTGCTCTTAAGAAAACTGTCCGATAAGGAATTTGATTGGGAAGAGCGAAGCCTAGTTAAAGAGCCCGATAAGGAATTAATTTCTTGCTTGCAGTCAGCCTGTATCATCACGGTACAAGCGAAAGATGGCACCGAGCACCGTTGGGTGCCAATCAGCCTTCAGGAAAAGCCTGCTGGTGCGATAGCGGTTATCAGTACCGGGTTGTCGAGTGCAGATCAAGTACTACTTAATGCATTTTGCCGCATTTTTGAAAATTATCTCACCATTCTTCACGAAAACGAGCGCGATAAACTCACCGGACTACTAAACCGTCAAACCTTTGAAAAGCGCTTGAAACAACTGATTGAAAAGCAAGTTATCAAACAGCATAAAACGGTATGGCATGGTGATGTGCGCTCGGTGCATAAAGGCGCAACCTCGTGGCTTGCTATCATGGATATCGATCACTTCAAAAAAGTCAACGATAACTACGGACATGTATGCGGAGATGAGGTTTTACTGTTATTAGCACAGCGTATGCGCCAGTTTTTTCGCTCCACAGACTTGTTGTTTCGCTTCGGTGGTGAAGAATTTGTACTGGTCTTTGAGCCAACCGATTACGACTCGATAAAAGCTAAGATGGACGAGTTTATGGAGTTAGTACGAAATACCCACTTTCCATTCGTAAAAAAGCTTACCGTCAGTGTCGGAATGTCTCGCATTAGCCCGTATGATTTCCCCATCACTGTGCTTGAAAATGCCGACAAGGCACTTTATTACGCAAAAGATAACGGTCGCGATATGCTTTGTTTTTACGAAGAGTTGCTGTCTGAGCATAAAATTGAAGCGCCGGAAGAGAGCTCTGATATAGATTTGTTCTAACAGTTTATCTGAGAAGCGACGGTTGTCGCTTTTCTATTCAAGCGCACTCGCATTAACCTCAATAACTACCGCTTATAGGAAGATTCAGATACACTTAACGCAGCGTTAAACTGCATGGCAGACAACATGTTACACATCATCCAATCGAATCGAATGGAAATCTTGCAGGCGCAACTCTGCACACTCATAAAATCAGCACCGCTCGCTAACCCTTTTGCAAAAGAAGTGGTGTTAGTACAATCTCCTGGTATGTCTGAATGGCTCAAACTAGGCATGAGTCAGCACTTAGGAATAAGTGCACAGGTCGACTTTCCATTACCATCTAGCTTCATTTGGAAGCTATACCAAAATTTCATTGATGATGTTCCCAAGGAATCCGCTTTTAATAAAAGCAATATGACTTGGAAGCTATTTACGCTATTACCCGACTGCATTGATAAGCCTCAATATATTGCGCTTAAGCACTACTTAGGTGCCGACCCGTCAGGAATTAAACTCTTTGCATTGTGTGAAAAAATTGCCGACGTTTTTGACCAATATTTAATGTACCGCCCTCAGTGGATTGAACTTTGGGATCAGGGCCAAGATACGCTTATAGATGTGGATGTTGAAGCCATCGCCCCTTGGCAGCCTGATCTCTGGCGTCGTTTAGTCCACCATGTTGAAGCACTTGAACAAAGTCCGTATCACCGTGCCAACATGCACGATCAGTTACTGCAAGGGCTGGCCAATGCACCTGAAGGCAAACTTCCCGAGCGGATCTGTATATTTGGACTTTCGGCCATATCGACCAGTCAGCTTGATATTTTTCAAGCGCTTGGCCAAAAAACGAATGTATTTTTATTCTTTTTTAACCCCAGTGAACACTACTGGGGAGATTTAGTCGATGAGAAGACTCAAGCTAAAGTCGCTGCAAAATACGCCAAGATGCCAGAACTTGAAGCGAAAGACGGCGAGTATTACTACATTGGCAATCCACTCCTCTCTTCATGGGGAAAGCTCGGACGTGACTATTTTGAGCAATTATTGCAGCTTGATGCCAGTTGGATAGATGGATTTGATGACGCGTTTGATGACAGCCTGCTTGGCCAGGTGCAGCAAGAGATCTACCAGTTGGCATTTAAAGGAGAGTCGTTAACCGCTGATCCAAATTGGTTTGTTTCGCAGCAGGGCAAATTACCCATTATGGCCGATGATACCAGTATCGTTTTGCAGGATTGCCACACACCACTGCGTGAGGTCGAACGGCTCCATGATTATTTACTCAATCTGTTTGAACAAAATCCAAGCCTGACGCCTAAAGACATTATTGTCATGATGCCTGATGTGGGCACCTATTCGCCATTTATTAAAGCAGTGTTTGACAGCTGTGAAGATAGGCTAAGGATCCCTTATGCGATTTCCGATCTTGCAATCGAGCAAGAGCGGCCTATTTTAACGTCTTTTGTGACACTAACAGACTTACCCAATAACCGTTTTTGTGTATCGGATATTCTCGATTTGTTGGGCGTTTTGCCGATCGCCGAACAGTTTAACCTTGAAAGCCATGAGTTTGACTTAATTCGCTATTGGCTTGATCAGGTCAGTGTTAAATGGGGCTTAAATGACAGCCATAAAAGCGAATATGGTTTGCCAAAAATACCATTAAATACGTGGCAGCATGGACTCAACCGTTTACTATTAGGGGTTGCAACAAACGACGAACAGACGCCGTTCGCATCTATTTATCCTGCTGATGAAGTCGAAGGGATGTCGGTGGCGGTACTTAACAAGCTTATCGGCTTTGTTGATGCGCTGATTTGGTTAAAGCGACAACTCAGCAGCGAAAAGACCTTAACGAACTTCGCAGCAATTCTACGTGAAGCCATGGCGCTATTTTACTCGTCAGAGTCTGAACAGAGTTGGGATTTACTTAAGCTTGAGCAGATTATAGAGAACATCGAAAAACACCATGAAAATGGCGATATTCAAGCGCCAGTCTCAGCAAAAATCTTAGCGTATTTGGTCAAGCAAGGCGTTAGAGAGAAAGGGGTTGGGCAGCGCCTTTTAGCCGGAACGGTAAACTTTTGTACGCTGATGCCGATGCGTGCTATTCCATTTAAAGTGGTGTGTATGCTTGGCCTAAATGACGCGGACTATCCTCGTACCGTACAGCCTATTGGTTTTGATTTAGTCGCACACTCCACCAGACATAAAGGCGATCGCTCACGAAAACTAGACGACAGATACTTGTTTCTAGAAGCGTTACTCAGTGCTCGAGAAAACTTGTATATCAGTTATATTGGCCGCTCTTGTTTTAACAACGAAGCCCAGGTGCCATCTGTTCTAGTCAGCGAGTTGACTGAATATCTAGACCGCAGCTTTTATTTTGAAGATATGCCAAAGCAGTCGCTTGTTGCTCGATTAACTTCACAGCTGCCATTACAACCTTTTAATCCCGAACATTTTAAAGCAGGCTCACTACAGAGCTACAATCGTACCTGGCTTTGGCAGCATAGATCGGCGCAAGCTGATGAGACAAAACCGCTAGCACCAGTTTTAGACACAGAAATTGAGTTTAGCGATTTGCTGCGCGGCGTTTGTGAGCCGCAAAAGTTATTTTATCAGCAAGCGCTGGGCATTAAACTCAAGCCAATAGAAGCGTTAACACTCGATGAAGAGCCTTTTGCATTAGATGCGTTAGAGCGCTATCAATATTTAGATGAAGTGCTGGATGCTCAGCTACAACAACAGCCCTTAAATCTTGAACAGATATTACAAAGAGGCTCGCTGCCTCAAGCAAATATTGGCAAACTACAGCTAGAGGGGCTGCTCAGCCGCGTTGAACCTATGGTTAACGTATTGACCCCGTTGCTTAATGAACCCAAGGAACCTCTAGAGCTAAAACTTGGTGTTGCAGAGCATATACTGGTTGGTTGGCTTGATTGTGTGTATGACAACAGGCAAGTGTATTATCGTAGCGCCAGTATTAAAGCCAAAGATTTGATTAAAGGGTTTTTACATCACTGCGCGGCCTGTGTAATGGGGCATGAAGTCACTACTTATATTGTCGGGCTAGATCAAAGCGTGCACTTTGCCGCTATTTCAAAGCCGCAAGCACAGCAATATTTGGAGCAGTGGCTGGCTTTTTATAAGCAAGCACTGAGTGAACCTGTGGCATTTTTTCCAAGTTCTAGCATGGAATACGCCAAGACACAGGATATTAAAAAGGCGGTAAATAAATTTAAGCCGCAATATGTTGGTCGAGGAGAAGGGGAAGATCCCTATGTTCAACTATGCTTTAGCGATTTGTCAGCTCATGAAGCGCGTTTTTGTGCACTTAGCCTTACTTTGTTAACACCTATTCTTGATGCCGCCGAGGAGGTACGCCATGGAGATGCTTAATCCCATTACTATGCCTCTAAGTGGCCAAAACCTAATTGAAGCCAGTGCAGGTACGGGGAAAACTTACACCATCACCGGTTTATATCTGCGTTATTTACTCGGTTTGCGTACTTCTGATAAGCAACATGAGCCGTTAAGCGTTGAACAAATCTTAGTGGTAACTTTCACAGAAGCGGCAACACAAGAGATAAAAGACCGAGTGAGAAAACGCATTATTCAAGCTCGAGACGTGCTACTAGGTGAAGTCTGTAAAGATGAACTGATCAATGCGATTTTGGCGCAAGTTGAAGATAAAAAGCGTGCCTTTGATCTCCTTGATGCAGCTGCTAAGTCAATGGATGAGGCCGCGATATTCACCATTCACGGCTTTTGTCAAAGAATGCTGAAGCAACACGCTTTTGAGTCTAAGGTGGCATTTAACCTCGAATTTATTCTCGACGAGAGCGACTTGATTGACGCCGCGATGGCAGATCATTGGCGACGTTTTGTCTATCCGCTAGATACAGAAAAAACACAGGCTGTGACAGAGCAATTTGCTACACCTTATGCACTGGCGAAGCAAGTTAGACCCTTATTAGCAAGAGAAAATGCCGAAATTAAACCCTCTGTTTCCTTAGATGCAGTGTTTGCCGCACGTGAAAAATACCAAACACTAGCACTGTGGCTAAAGGCCGAAATAGTCAAAGCTGACTACATCAATGTGTTGAAAAACGCAGGGCTGGCAGGCAATCGGGCACCAGGGCGAAAAGCTAATCTTCAAGCTCTGGAGGATTATGTCAACGGTGAGCAGTGGTGGTTTGAGTTTGGTAGTAGTAATCATTCCTTTGGACTTTGGGGCAGTGAAAGCCTTGCCGATGTTGCTCAATATAAAAAGAATACAACGCCGCTGGAGCATGAGCTCATTCGTCACTTTGATACCTTGGCAGAGCTCCACCAATTGGTCGGGAGTGGGCTTAAAATCGCGCTGGTGCAACAAGCGGTGACCGAGGTAAGGGCTTTGCTTCACGCCCATAAAGAAGAATATGGCTTGATCTCTCCCGACGATTTACTTAAGCAGCTGCATCAAGCGCTGATGGGCGATAGTGGTGAACGCTTAGCCGAAAAAATTGCACTGCAATATCCAGTTGCCATGATAGATGAGTTTCAGGATACCGATCCTATTCAATATGGGATCTTCAGCCGAGTTTATGCAAAGGAAAATACGGCATTAACCTTGATAGGCGACCCAAAACAAGCCATTTACGGCTTTCGCGGAGCGGATATTTTTACTTATATCGGTGCAAAGCAAGGAGTTGCGCAAAACAGGCAGTATACGCTTGCAACCAATTATCGATCCGATAGTGACGTGGTTGCTGCAGTGAATACGATATTTACTCGCCATCCCAATAGTTTTATCTACAACAAAGATATCCCTTTCATTGAGGTGAGCGCGCAAGGTAAAGCCGAGGATGCGCAATTTACTATCGCATCTAAAAAGTCGTCAGCGCTGCGCTTTAGTGTATTACCAAATGAGGATGAAGCGCTTAACAAAAGCGCCGCGCAAGCGCGGCTAAGTCAGGTGTTCGCTGGTCGAGCTGCAGCGCTTATCGAGCAAGGGCAGTCGGGGGTTGCCAAGATTGGCGAAAACCCAGTTGTGCCAGCGGATATCTGTGTTTTAGTTCGTGACCGCATAGAAGCGAGCTTGATCAAACGAGCCTTAAATCAACTCGATATTGCCAGTGTTTACCTTGCCAGAGATAGTGTATTTAGGCAGCCGTTAGCAATTGCGTTGTATCAATTGCTTGATGTACTGCACGGGAGTTACGACGAAGCGGCGCTCAGAGGCGTGCTTGCGGGACCATTATTTTATTTAAACAACCAAGCGCTATACGACTTGCAGTTTAATGAGCAGCAGTGGCAAGGTTATTTACAGTTATTTAGTGAGTTAACACAGCTGTGGTATCGCTCTGGTGCGATGGCGATGCTGGAACACTTATTGATAACTTGTGAGCTGCCAGTGATTTGGCAACAGCAGGGAATGGAAGTGGAGCGTTGGCTTACTGACTTCCGTCATTTAGCTGAGCTTTTACAGCATAAGCAATTAGAGCTTGATGGCACGGGTCGTGTGTTACGTTGGTTTTTATCGCAGCTAAATAACGCCCAGAGTGACAGCAGCCAAATTCGCTTGGAGAGCGATGCCAATTTGGTAAAAATTGTGACCATGCACGCATCAAAAGGTTTGGAGTATCCGATTGTCTTTATGCCATTTGCGCTTGGGTTTCGTGAGCCTGATACGTTAGTTTATCACCAAGGGGATAAGTTAGTTGTCGACCTTGAAGCCAGTGATGACGCCAAAGAAAAAGCAGAGCAAGAACGACTGGCTGAGGATATTCGCTTACTTTACGTTGCGCTGACACGCGCGGTGCATTATTGCGAGCTTGGGCTTTACGACATTCAACAAGGGCGCAGTAAAAAGTCTGCGCTGCACAAAACGGCTTTAGGATTTGCCCTGTTTGGCACGGAAACTTTCGACAGTGCCGAGGCTTGGCAAAGTGTTTTAAGTCAGTTATGTGAAGCACATGCGGCAATGGAATGTGTAAGATTAGATGAAATCACCGCGCCACAGCAAGCGATAAAAACGACGTTTGAAGACAAGCCTCTAGCTTCTTTGTCCGCGAAAACCTTCACCGGTCAGATTGAACGCCATTGGCGTACTACAAGCTTTAGCCAGCTAAGCTATCACACGCATCATGGTGATAAACCTGCAGGGGCCGTGGACGAAAACCATTTACTGGACTTACCTGAACAGCGTCAAGAGCGGGAAAAAACCTCTTATACTTTCCCTAAGGGCGCCAAGCCGGGTAGCTGTTTGCACGAAATCTTTGAGCTCATAGATTTTACCGCACCGCATTCCCCTAAAAACGAAGATAAGTTTACGCTGACCGAAGCGGTCACGAAATCTTTGGATAAGTTTGGTATTGCGACTGAATGGCAAGAGACCGCTGAGCGCTGGATAACAAGCTGTTTGGCAGCACCTCTTGCGCCACATCCTCATTTACAACTTGGTGTGCTGCCACCGGACGACTGCATTGTTGAAATGGAGTTTTACTTGCCACTGAAACCACTCAGTGCAGTGAAGCTGAACAAGATCCTCAGTGATATCACTGGGCAAAAGTCGTTTTTAAATTTTGATGATGTGAAAGGCATGCTGAAGGGGTTTATCGATTTAATATTCAAGTGGCAAGGACAGTTTTTTGTGCTCGATTACAAGTCCAACTACCTTGGCGATAACCCAGAAGATTATCACTACGATAACCTCAATGCCGCGATGTCGTCTCATCAGTATCATTTACAGTATATGATTTATACCGTGGCACTTCACCGCTTGTTAAAGCAGCGCCTTGTGGACTATAACCCTGAGCAGCATTTGGGCGGGAACTACTATTTGTTCTTACGCGCATTACCGGACAATCAGGGGATTTTCTTCAATCAGTTAAGCGTAGAGCAGGTGTTAGAATTAGATGCATTATTTGAGGAGTCTGTATGAGCCAGTTAAGTATGGACTTTGAGGCATTTGATCATCAGGGTTTCATGGCGCTATTGCTTGAACACAAACGAGTCGGAAAAGCCGATATCGCGCTAGCCAAGTTGTTGAATCAGCAAGGCTACGACGATCACTTCTATGTATTTTTACTATTATTAATCGCTCATGGACGTCAGCATAGTTGTTTAGAGTTAGACAATATTAATTATCAGGACCCGTTTGAGCTCGGCTACGCGGTTGCGGATGGAGCTGTAGAGTTGTCGCCATTTTCAAGCACAGGTATAGCCGTTAGCGCGCTCGCACAGCATCCTGCAATCGGTGAAGATAAGCCACTTCGGTTATACGCTAATAAGCTCTACTTGGCGAGATTAGCAAATTATGAAGCAAGGCTTGCAGGACACTTTGAAATGTTGGCAAAAGCCGATGTAACGCTGGACGAAGCAAAACTGGGTGCACTGTTGGCATCGTTTTTTCCAACCAGTGAAGAAGACATTGATTGGCAAAAAGTAGCTTGTACACTTGCAATCATTAAGCGATTTTGTGTCATCACGGGCGGCCCCGGTACGGGAAAAACCACGACGGTCACAAAACTGCTTGCGATTTTACAATCGCTTTATAGCAGTGCGCCGTTGACCATCAAGCTAGTGGCGCCAACCGGCAAAGCCGCTGCTAGGCTCAGTGAGTCAATTATTGGCGCGAAAGCGAGGTTAAATCTGCCGCCAGCGCTTGCCGACTTACTGCCGGAGCAGGCGCAAACTATTCATCGCTTGTTAGGCGTTATTCCTAATAGCGTACACTATCGTCACAATCAAGATAACCCGCTGCATGTTGATGTGCTGATTGTTGACGAAGCATCCATGGTGGACTTATCACTTATGGCAAAGCTGGTGGATGCATTACCAAAACATGCACGGCTTATTTTGCTCGGCGATAAAGATCAGCTGGCATCGGTAGATACCGGTAACGTACTCAGCGACTTATGTGAAAACTTAACGCTTGGGCAAGCACCACATTACAGTCAGGCACTGAAAGCAAAGCTAGCTGAGCTGAGTAAACAAAACCTGCCTAAGTCGGGTGATACCAGCGCTGGCTTTATGTTGGAAGATAATCTGGCATTTTTACAAAAAAGTCACCGTTTTGACAGCCGAAGTGGAATTGGCCAGTTAGCATTTGCCGTAAATAGCAATAATAAGCGGCAATTAGACAGCGTGCTGAGGCAAGGTTATAGCGATATACAGCATCATGAATTAAATAGTGAAACCTACAATGCCTTAATTGCCAGAGCGGCGGGGCAATACCAGCGATACCTGCTTGCCATTCATCATGGTGAGAGTGAGGCCATAATACATAGCGAGTTTGCCAGTTATCAATTGCTTGCGGCCGTGCGAGAAGGCCCTTACGGTGTGAACGAATTAAATCGCAGAATAGAGCTTAAGCTCAGTCAAATGGGATTGGTACAACCGACAGGGCGATTTTACGTTGGTATGCCCATTATGATCACTCAAAACGATTACCAGTTGAAACTGTTTAACGGCGATATCGGGATCATTTTACGTGACGAACAGGGTGAGCTACAGGCATCATTTATTGATGAGCAGGGCAGCGTTAGGCGCTTTTATCCTGCCAGATTGCCGAGCTTTGATAGAGTGTATGTAATGACTATCCACAAATCGCAAGGCTCGGAGTTTGCTTACACGGCAATGATACTACCACCAATTCAACGTGCGCAGCAGGGGATAAACCGCCAGCTCATTTATACAGGGATCACCCGAGCTAAACAGCAGTTTGAATTGGTGGCGCAATATAAAGTATTAGTGCAGGGTATGAATCGAAGTGTGAGCCGCAGTAGTGGTTTACGAAGTCGGTTATCAAATTGATGAATTTTTTGTTAAAAACTTGTTTTATTTTATGGTTTGACTAAGGTTAAAGTGAGCTTGAAAGCTAGCTCGCCCAGTGAGTAGACTTGCCGTCAGTTAACGTGTTAACTGACGGCGTTTTTTTAATTAGAACTTCAGTTTATCAATGAGTGTGTTTGGGTCGATTTCCAGTTCATCCATTAACGACCAGCGAGTTTGCTTTTGTACACTACCTTTTCCTAAGATCCAGTAATCATAAGTTTTTTCAATACGGCCATTGGTATGCTGGATAGTCAGCCAAGCATTTACATAACTCAGTAGATCTTGATTGCGCTTGGCGACAGCAAATCCAACGGGGTATTTCAAGCTCGCCCCTTCCGGTACCACAACACCAAATTCAGGGTAGAACATGCTCCATGCAAAGCCCGCCTCTGCGCTGATCACTAAGGCGTCATATTTTTCTGGGTGCTTAAAATAGCTTTGCAAATTGTTAATACTGGACACTTTTACCTTAGGGTTTTGCTGCGCCAATTGTTTGAGTAGTGGAGCATATTCAACGTGAGCTAAATTCAGTTTATCATGCGTAAGCAAGGCTGACTTGTCAGCAAACTTCTTTAAATCATGATCTTTGGCCAAGAGCGCCAGTTGCAGCTCCAACACCTTGTCACTAAAGCGCACGCTTTGTAAGTCGGCAATATTAATTTCAAGGCCGGACATTGCAATATCGAAATATCCTTTGTTGAGATACTCTGCCAGTTGTGGCTTTTTAAAAGGAATAAACTCGATTTTAACCCCAAGGTCGGATGCGAGCCTATGTGCGAGGCTGACATCAAAACCCACTAACTGGTCTTTTTGATTAAAGTAACTAAATGGCACATTATCGATAAGATATCCTACACGCAGCAGGTTACGTTTTTTAATCACATCGATATTCGTCAGAGACAGCTCACCACTTTGGTATGCTTTAGGGACATAGCTAAGCACATGAGCAGGGACGGTATCCGAGATCACCATATTAGCTATGGCCTCATCGGCCGATTTAGTTTGCTTACCGAGATAATTATTTGCCGTAAAACTCAACAGCATAAATGCTGGGAGTAATGCAGATAATAGCGTTAAATAATAAACTGAACGTACGCGTTTTAAGTGTAATTGTCTGCGATTGATAAAAATACATAAAAATACAAATGCGAAGATATATACCACAGTGGTCGGTGAAACCACTTTTGCGGTGAGTACTGACATCGATAGATATAACTGATAAGTATCAGCCGGGACACGCAAGGTATCGAGCAAATAGGGAATAGCGATATGCACGTTAGCAAAGTAACTTAGCATCGCTGATAAAGACACATTAGGAATTTGTTCGATGCCGATCTGATTGCCGGTAAGCCATGCCGCAAAAGAGACAAAAATGAGGGTAGTAAGCTTTCCTAAACTCGGGAAGGTATAAGCGATAGGCACTAACACCTCAGCGATGTGATCAGAGCTTTCGTCGCTTTGCTTAATTTTGCGTAAATGATCTTTGATCCCCTCGGTGATCACCGGCAATACAATAAAAACGTTTCCGGTACTAAATGCGGTGATCCATGCATTGCGCATAACCATGATGAGGTCGCGATACTTAACAGGGGTGAGTGCGGCAACAAGCATAGGTAGTAGTACTAACATCAAGTACACGCCGACACATAAAACGACAACCCAGTACACTTGCAATTCAGACAGTTCTTCTGCGCTCATGGTGCCTGCGGTGCTTGCTGTCATCGCAAAAATGCCAATAGGGAAGATGGCAATGATCTTCTTGGAAATAACTGACAGACCTTGACCAACGACTTCTAACACATCGAGTAAACGGTTTTTCTTTTGATTAGAAATAAGCGCCATACCTAGCGCAATACAAAATATGACTAAGGCCGGTACATTACCTTCTGCCATAGAAGCAAATGGATTAGAGGGAATATAATGTTTAACGAAGTCTACTTCGGGAGCCGCGGCGACCAGTGCAGGGGAGAAAAAGGTCCCGGCATCATGCGCTGGTAATGTCATAATAAAGCACCAGATCACAGCAAGACCTACCACCCAAATGGAGATCATGACTAGCGCTGCTTTTGCAAGAATGCTTTTAACTTGTTCGGGATTAAATTTCCCTAAACCCACGATAAGACTGACGACAATATAAGGGAGAATGGTGATTTGCATCAGGTTTACAAAACCTGTACCGATAGGTTTTAAAAATGATAACCGTTCACCGAAAACTAAACCCGCAAAAATGCCAAGTATGAGCGCCCAAAGCATCCAGTTAATGTTTTTTAGAAAATTAAGCAATTTGGTCATGTGCTCAGTCGAAAAAAGAGCGGTATTTTAATTAGCTTAGCTTAAAACTTACTGAATGTTTGAGCGATTTGATTACAAATTATCGAGTGTTTACTCAAAGTTCATAATCATCCCCATTTTTGGCACGATAACAGGCTTTTCCTGCTGGTTGTTGCACGCCATGATAAAAGCTCATCCACAGTTTTTGTAGCTGGGTTTTAGTCTTTTTACCAACCACAGACGCCAGTGGTGTTTCGACGATAATATCTTCGATATGGGCGCTATCAAATTGGCCGAGCATTCCGGTGCGATTGAAAGTAATTTCAATATGTAAGCCATCGTCTTGTTTTAACAAAATAGCCTCCGGAGTTTCACGGTGACCGCAAAGCGCGACGAATTGGCTACAATTTTTTAAACCACAATGGGTGCCGTTGGCAAAAAACGCAAGCAGGTGATTGTAGTAAACCACATAGTCTGTCACCTCCATGTGTGAGCCAAACTCTAAAGGACATTGTTCATCAAGATACTGTTTTGCCAGCATTGACTGTTGCGCTTTCGTATCGTCAATTGGTTGCTCTGTATGCGGTTGTAATTGCGCTGCCATGATCCACCTCACTTGTTCATGTTGTCATAAATTGGGAAATATATTCTGGTTGTTTCGTGTACATTTTGAGTGTAAGTTAAATATTCATATAATTTCACAAAAAGAATTTCACAGTGTGAATTTCACAAAAATGGGGTGTGAAATCATGGCAAAAGTTGCAAGCTTAATTAGAAAGTCTCACTTTTTGGGTACTAAAATAAGAAATCTAAGAAAGCGTAACCATCTGACTTTAGAAGATTTGTCGGCTCGATGTGTTAAGCAAGATCCAACCAGCGCGCCTTCCGTTTCCTACCTGTCAATGATTGAAAGAGGTCAGCGTACGCCAAGCGAAGCGATGCTCGAAAACTTCTCTACTGTATTTCAAAAACCGATTGAGTGGTTTTTAGACAGTCAACCTGAAGCGCCGGAGATTGCGCCAGATAAAGGCAATTTCGGTGGGATAATGGGGATGGCTTTAGAGCCCAACTTTCTATTTGCCAAAGAGATATTACAAATTGCGATCCCAGAAATGCTATCCCAAGCGGGGATCAGTGGTAGGCAGTTTGCGCACCTTTTGATCCGTGCCCACCAAGAACACCATCAAAACCACTTTCCTGATTTAGAGCGAGCAGCCGATGAAGTGGGAGGTAAAAATCTCTATCTCAGCTGTGATGACCTCATGGCAATTTTGATAGCAAAAGGTCGAAAAGTGGAGTGGTTTGAGCAATCATCGCCTGACGGAGAGGGGATGATCACTTCTTATTTCAAAGAGCCAAACATGGTGTTTATAAATCGCGCATTGCACGCACATCCCGCGAGAATGAAATACGATTTAGCCGTTCATATTGGCCATGCCGTACTTCACAATAGTGAGGGTTTAGAATGTGTACTCACTACTGGAGAAAGTCGTAAAAGTAACGATAACCCCGATCATGATACTCCAAATGCTCAGGATATTTTGAGCGCGTGGCAGGATTTTGAATCGAGCTTCTTTGCAGGGGCCTTATTGTGTCCCCGTACACCATTTCGGCAGTTACTCGAAAGCCGAGGTTACGATGTACGCGTCCATGAGTAACTTGGTATTTCTGCTTCCGTCGCAATGCGCAGAATGACATCGGTTTCACCTTATCCACATTGGCATTATTTTGATGCTTATCAAGCCGGTAAACTCAAGGCGGTGTATCGAGGCAATGGCATTCCTTTACCTTGGGGCAATATGCGTAGCGTTGCCGATCCGTGTCAGCACTGGGCCGTATTTCGTAAATTTCATGATGATAGTAATAGTGCCAGTGCTCAACTTTCAATCCTGAATGTTAATGGCAAACCGCGTCTGTATTGCTGTGAGTCAGTAAAAATCGTTGATGTTGCGAATCGTCCAAGAGTGCTGTGCGCGGGTCTCGATCTCAATCCTGCTATTAATGCACAAGGGATTGATGCTGATGCCTTGATTGGAGAGTTGCAACAAGCTTGTATTAGCCATGGTGGTGCGAGCGTGGTGCCCTATCATATGAAAACCCAATTACTCCGTGTTGCCAAGATTTTAAATATCCAGTGGATTGAAAGAGGGCTTGAGGGCTCTGTTCGGGTGATTTGTACTCGAGGAAAAAGCTGTCCAAGAAAGCCGAGTTGTTATGTCGAGAGTCCGTAATTGACGTCACTCGATGATTTTTTTGTTGAGTTTTTGATAATAAAAGTTGAAAAGGTACGCGTTGCATGCCATATTTTTTAAGCGGATTGTTTACATCTGCTTAATACTCATTCTTTTAACTATCACCTAGGAGACGTAAATGTTCATCTACAACAAACAACGCCCTAGTGATCTGCATGAATGTTCCGTTAATTACCACTTGAGTGAGTGGTTCGACGAATAGCCACACCTGAATTTCAATTCTATTCCCATCGACAAGTTGTTGGGTGGGTTTTATCACGTTCCGTATCAATGCGAATGTAAACCCTAACGCTAATTGCGTTTAGGTTTTTCAAAAAACCAAATTAATAATACCAGTTGTATTAAGTAAATGATCTATCTTGAAGCGGGGAAATAGCTTTAGTAGCAAGGCAAAAATTTTGCTATTTAGTTGTTCTAAATGAGAAATTTTTAACGAAGCTAATATGCTATTTCACCCTTCAAATTGATTAGAGAATTAATTCAATTGGTATAAGGCTCACTTCTGCGCTTTTGGCCATCGTCATCTGTGTATAAGTCGCCGTGGGCGCTTAGTGCAAAATACGGTGTGCGTCAGCGTAACTTTGCAATGCAACGGTACGGAACATAGAAATATATATCATTCAGGTAAATACTATGAAAAACAATAACATTCTATTTGTATCACTAGCTGCTCTAATGCTTGTTACAAGCCATAGCTATGCTTGCTCAACTACTGAAACTGAATCTAACGACAGCGAAGGTAATGCCAATAGTGGAGTGTGTAATAACACGACAATTAGCGGCGAGTTATCCAGAGGTGATATCGACTGGTTTACTTTTGATGTGGCGGCGCCAGGTTCGATAGATATCTCGCTAGACCATAGCTCTGGTGATGATTTTGACTGGTTCTTATATCAAGAAACAGGCTCAGCAGTTGTCAGTAGGGAAACGAGTCAAATACCAGAAACCGGGAGCTTTTATGCTGAGACTGCAGGTACCTATTATATAAAGCTAACGCGATATAGTGGCTCTGGTTGGTATGATTTGATTGTGAATTTTGTCCAAGGTGAAACTCCTCCGCCGCCAACTGGAGAGTGTAATTACGGTATTCGTCCGTCAAAACCTGGGGCATTAAAGGCTTATCTTGCTGGAAATAGCTCAGACACTTGCAACACGCTCACACCGGATAACGGTGCCACGCTCTTAATGGGCGGGGGAACCGATGTTGATAATGCCTTTAGCCAAAGAGTAGCTCCTCATATTGGTAATGGTGCTGATGTGGTGGTACTGCGTACTTCTGGCACGGACGCGTACAATGATTACTTACTTGGTCTAATGGCCGCTGATTCAGTTGAGACGTTAATTATTGATTCTGTTAGTAAGGCTAATGACCCTTATGTTGATTGGGCTATTCGCAGTGCCGAGTTTGTCTGGTTTGCTGGAGGCGATCAGTCTGATTATCTAAATAAATGGCAAGGAACTTCTGTCCAAAGCGCGGTGCAGCACGTTTTTGATAAGGGAGGTGTTGTTGGTGGTACATCAGCTGGAATGGCGTTACTGGCCGACAGTATTTACGATCCTGATGGTGTGCTCGGTGCTATCTCCAGTGAAGTAGTAACCGATTTTTGTCACGAAACACTGAATTTTTTTTAACGAAGCTAATATGCTATTTCACCCTTCAAATTGATTAGAGAATTAATTCAATTGGTATAAGGCTCACTTCTGCGCTTTTGGCCATCGTCATCTGTGTATAAGTCGCCGTGGGCGCTTAGTGCAAAATACGGTGTGCGTCAGCGTAACTTTGCAATGCAACGGTACGGAACATAGAAATATATATCATTCAGGTAAATACTATGAAAAACAATAACATTCTATTTGTATCACTAGCTGCTCTAATGCTTGTTACAAGCCATAGCTATGCTTGCTCAACTACTGAAACTGAATCTAACGACAGCGAAGGTAATGCCAATAGTGGAGTGTGTAATAACACGACAATTAGCGGCGAGTTATCCAGAGGTGATATCGACTGGTTTACTTTTGATGTGGCGGCGCCAGGTTCGATAGATATCTCGCTAGACCATAGCTCTGGTGATGATTTTGACTGGTTCTTATATCAAGAAACAGGCTCAGCAGTTGTCAGTAGGGAAACGAGTCAAATACCAGAAACCGGGAGCTTTTATGCTGAGACTGCAGGTACCTATTATATAAAGCTAACGCGATATAGTGGCTCTGGTTGGTATGATTTGATTGTGAATTTTGTCCAAGGTGAAACTCCTCCGCCGCCAACTGGAGAGTGTAATTACGGTATTCGTCCGTCAAAACCTGGGGCATTAAAGGCTTATCTTGCTGGAAATAGCTCAGACACTTGCAACACGCTCACACCGGATAACGGTGCCACGCTCTTAATGGGCGGGGGAACCGATGTTGATAATGCCTTTAGCCAAAGAGTAGCTCCTCATATTGGTAATGGTGCTGATGTGGTGGTACTGCGTACTTCTGGCACGGACGCGTACAATGATTACTTACTTGGTCTAATGGCCGCTGATTCAGTTGAGACGTTAATTATTGATTCTGTTAGTAAGGCTAATGACCCTTATGTTGATTGGGCTATTCGCAGTGCCGAGTTTGTCTGGTTTGCTGGAGGCGATCAGTCTGATTATCTAAATAAATGGCAAGGAACTTCTGTCCAAAGCGCGGTGCAGCACGTTTTTGATAAGGGAGGTGTTGTTGGTGGTACATCAGCTGGAATGGCGTTACTGGCCGACAGTATTTACGATCCTGATGGTGTGCTCGGTGCTATCTCCAGTGAAGTAGTAACCGATTTTTGTCACGAAACACTGAATTTTAGTAGTCGGTTTGTTTCTATCCCCATGCTAGACAATGCGCTAACAGACACGCACTTTGCTGAGCGTGACAGAATGGGACGTGCAGCCGTATCTTTAGCTCGCCACAGTAGTAACTATTTTAATATTGCAGCGAGTGAAGCAACATCAATTTTCATCAATAGCGAAGGCGAAGGGATCGTGGATGGCAGCGCTGAAGTTTATATTCTCAAAGAAACAGCACAAACTAAAAGAACAGCACTCGCTTGCGGTCAAGCAGTACAATATCAAGACTTTTTGCGAGTTAAAGTGTTGCCGGGGCAGAGTTACAACATCTACACCCACACACATAGTAGCGGTGAACTCGCGGTCTCCATTAACGGAAACTTGAGTAACTTTTATTTACCCAATAACCCTTATTAATCAGATGGGTACAATTACTTTTCTGACTTAATATTAGGCAAAACCCAATACCTATGTCGGTATTGGGTTTTATATCCAGAGTAAAAGTACCGTGCTAGGGTCGGATGATATTTTTGATCTATGCATTTTAGTCAGTTCATTTCTAATTCCAAGTTCAGATGAAATCGTAATTTTGTCTGTTTCACTTTGTGCACTATTGCTGTAAGTTACGCCGACTAATTCTGAGTAAAGGTCGGTATTTTGGAAATTCGTCAAGTAGTGGGTTCATTAACGCAAGTCTATTTTAATTTGGTGCAAGCATATGAAGCTGAGTTTTCAGTGTTGACGGAAAAATTACCAGATAGTAACGGTTTATTTCAGTTAGATACGCCAATAGACGAACAGCACCTTGGCTACTTGGCTTATGAAAATGGCCACCCGGTTGGCTTTATCAATATTTTTAAAGCGCAAAACACCTTTGAGGTGTGTGAGTTTTATATCGTGCCAGCAGCGAGAAAACGTAAACTCGGTTCTTCGTTTATGTTCAAAATATGGCAAATGTATCCAGGGCATTGGCAAGTCAAACAAATTCAAGGGGCAGATCACGCGATCAATTTTTGGCGCAACGCATTGACGTTAAACGGTATTGACTACAGCGAATCTCAATATCAAGACGACTATTGGGGTGTCGTAAATAGACAGTCCTTTACCGTGTAATGGGTGTATATCGATTAAGGCATAATATCTAGGTGATGTTATGCCTTAGCCATTATTAGATTTTACTTCTAATTAAATCCCTGACGAGCAATCTGGCTGGGTGAATTGCCTGATGTACTCGTTCGCTTAAAGGCCTTGCTTCGCCAAGTAGAGTTGCAACTAAGTGCTCAGTAGCAAGTGGAGCGCTGCACAGCCCTCGTGCGCCAAAACCGGTAACAATATGAATACCTTGATAGGGTAGTGCTGGATTTCCAAAACCGTAGTGTTTTCCCTTTCTTAAATTAGCAAACGCCGAGCAAAACTCATCGTTATGCTGGACTTGACCAAGCATGGGCAAATGATCGTTAAAACAGCAACGTACAGCGGCTTTTGCCGAGGTAATCTCGCCAAGACTCGCGGCTAAATCCGTGTCTTTATAAAAGCGTTCAAGCTGGGCGCGGTTAACGGCATTGTCTTCGGCTTTTACCTCTCGGCTTTTGCTATTTTTTTCAAATGTCGCGCCCATACAATGTTGCCCATTCATTGCGGGAGTAAAGTACCCCTTATGGCAAAGTACGGTATTGAGTTTTTGTGATTCTTCTCCAGCATCAACATGAGAGACCTGACCGCGAACGCCGTGTAGAGGAATATGTTTGGTTTGCTCGAATCGGTCAGAATGCTCACCACCACAGACAAAGACATCTGAAAACGGCCCAAACGTATTATCTTCACTGTGTAACAGCCAGCCGCTCTCAGTTTTTTCAAGCTTTTGTATATCAGTATTAAAATGAGTCGAAACCGCTTTTAACGCGTGAGCTGCATCAAACACTGCTTGTGTTACCTCTGCAGGGTTTAGCCAGCCAGCCTCTGGAATATAAAGTCCACCGTAGGGCAGTGTGGTATTTGCTATGACTGAAGCCTGCTTGGCATCAACGGCATGAATTAAGTCATGCGGCCAAGTTGCTTTTTCAGCTAAGTTTTGATGCTGCGCTTGTTTGGCTTCACTAACGGACTGCAAGAGTACGCCACACCAATCGTGTGCGAAGTGGTAGCCCGCATTTGCAATATGCTGATAAAGGCGCTTTGCATATAAAAAGCTGTGGGCGTATAGCTCGCTCGATGGCGTGTGATCTGCTTGCAGGTTTGGATATAGCGCGCCTTGACGATTGTGAGAAGCACCTTTGGCTAACGCGTCGTCTTGGCAGAAAAGTGCTGCGCCAAGATTACGTTTACTAAGGTGATACAACAAACAACTTGAGGCAATACCGCCGCCAATAATTGCGATACTCTCTAGCTTACGCGGTGTGGTGCTGTAATACGCTGGAGTATTGGAGTTTTTATTGGCACGGCTCAGCGTTCCGACCACCATTTCGCGTTTGCGACCAAACCCTTTGACTTTTTTGCACGCAAAGCCGGCGTCTTGTAGTCCCCTGCGGACAAAACCCGCTGCGGTAAATGTTGCCAAAGTAGCGCTATCACGGCTCATATTGGCCATGGCATCAAATAAGCTTTGTTGCCACATATCTGGGTTTTTACTCGGTGCAAAGCCATCTAAAAACCAAGCATCGACAAATCCGGTTTGTTCAAAACTTAGTTGTGGTAAATTATCGTGAATATCACCAAACCATAAATCTAAGGTCACTTGACCATTGTCAAACTCTAGGCGATGGCATCCTTCAAGGGCCATCGGGTATTGTTGGCAAAGTTTTTCGGCGAGTGGGGCAAGCGTAGGCCAAGCTTGTAGCGCTTTAACTAAGTCATCAATATGGATTGGATATTTCTCAAATGAGACAAAGTGTAGTTGGTTAACGCATGCGTCTTTGCTACGCTGGTTGAAGTGATACCAAGCGTTGAGAAAGTTTAATCCAGTACCAAAACCAGTTTCTGCGATGACAAATCGGTCTTTGCCATGATTTTGTAACCGCTCGTCGATATGGTTCTGAGTATAAAAGACGTAATGTGACTCAGCTAATCCATCGTCGTTGGAAAAATAGACATCGTCAAAACTATCGGCAACAGGGGTGCCAGCATCGTTGAAGTGTATTTGAGCGTTTTTTATCATGAAAGACTCTATGTTCGACTATTTGGGAACTATTTTACTGTCTTTCGACTCAATAGTCTGGTTGCATTTTTAGTTATTTAGGTTCAGAGTACATGTGTACGCTGGAAAGCTGACCACTTGGCGCTAAAATTCAGCGTATACTACGCATAATTTGTAATATCGAAGGGAATAAACCCATGAGAAGAGCCGTTATTACGGGGATCGGTGTTGTTTCGAGCATCGGCAACAACAAGCAAGAAGTTTTAGAGTCATTAAAAGCAGGTAAGAGCGGTATTGCTTTTAACCAAGAATTTGCAGACTACAACCTACGTAGCCAAGTGTCTGGTAAAATAGATATCGACGTAAAATCTCTCGTTGACCGTAAGGCACATCGTTTTATGGGGGACGCGGCAGCGTTTTCTTATATCTCGATGGCGCAAGCAATTGAAGATTCAGGGCTATCAGAAGAGCAAGTATCAAACGAACGCACAGGCCTTATCGTAGGTTCTGGTGGTGGTTCGTCTAAATACCAAGTTGAAGCCGCTGATATTCTGCGCGAAAAAGGCGTAAAGCGTGTAGGACCTTATATGGTTCCACGTACCATGGCAAGCACGACTTCTGCGTGTTTGGCAACACCATTTAAAATTAAAGGTGTGAACTACTCAATCAGCTCTGCATGTGCAACATCAGCACACTGTATTGGCAATGCAGTTGAACAAATTCAACTAGGCAAGCAAGATGTTATTTTTGCTGGTGGCGGTGAAGAGCTTCACTGGACATTGGCGATGGAATTCGATGCCATGGGGGCGTTGTCAACCAAGTACAATGAAACGCCTGAGCGCGCATCACGTACGTACGATGCAAATCGTGATGGTTTCGTCATCTCTGGCGGTGGCGGTATTGTGGTAGTTGAAGAGCTAGAACACGCACTTGCTCGCGGCGCGCACATTTATGCTGAAATCGTTGGCTATGGTGCGACATCAGATGGTTACGACATGGTAGCACCATCAGGTGAAGGCGCTGTACGTTGTATGAAACAAGCGATGCAAGGTCTTGATGCACCGATTGACTACCTAAACACGCACGGTACTTCAACACCAGTTGGTGACGTGAAAGAGTTAGGCGCTATTCAAGAGTTGTTCGGCGATAATTCTCCGGCTATTAGTGCAACTAAAGCGATGACAGGCCACGCACTCGGTGCGGCTGGCGTGCATGAAGCGATTTACTCTTTGCTGATGCTAGATAATGACTTTATTGCACCATCGATCAACATTGATGAACTAGATGAGCAAGCACAAGGCTTAGACATTGTAACAGAGCGCCGTGATGGACCGCTTAATACTGTAATGTCAAACAGCTTTGGCTTTGGTGGTACTAACGCAACACTTGTGATGCAAAAGTACAAAGGTTAAGCGCTTTACACTTAACTTTATATCAAACACAAAAAAGCAGGCTAAGCCTGCTTTTTTCGTTCTGTTCGTATATTAAAATAAATTAACGTACATTGTGTTTCATCAAACGTTCTTTATCACGTGACCAATCACGGTCTTTAATATCAGCACGTTTATCGTGTTGCTTTTTACCCTTCGCAAGATAGAACTCGAGTTTTACCCAGCACTTTTTCCAGTACATTGCTGTGGCAATCAGAGAATAACCATCACGTTCGGTTGCGCCGATAAGACGTGAGATTTCACGTTTATTTAGTAGCAGTTTACGATAACGAAGCGGATCGCATATCACATGTGTAGAGGCACTATTTAACGGCTGAATTTGACTAGCCAACAAATAGGCTTCGCCGTTTTTGATATGGATGTAAGTATCTGAGATATTGACTTTACCGGCGCGGATACTTTTTACTTCCCAGCCTTGTAATTCGATACCTGCTTCGAACTTTTCATGTAGTGAATACTCATGACGCGCTTTTTTATTTAGCGCTATGGTATTGCTATTTGATTTACTTGAATTTTTCTTTGCCATAATGGCTTAGTCTACCTATAAATCCTGTTTTAAGACAGCGCTTTTTCATTAATGTGTCGTATTTTTACTTAGTCAGTGGCTGCAAACAAGATAAATCTGCAAAACCTTGGTAAAATCCTCGTATTAAGATTTGGAGTGTCTATGCCACAGATAGAAAAAAGTGCTTTGGTGATGTATAGCACCAAGGAAATGTTTGAATTAGTCAATGATGTTGACGCCTATCCCGCATTTCTACCGCATTGCTCGGATGCAAAAGTTATCAGCAGTGATGATGAAGGGATGACCGCGAGTCTAGAAATTTCGAAAGCCGGCCTAAAAAAGTGGTTTACCACAAAAAATGAATTTGACGGCAATCGAGTAAAAATGTGCCTAGTAGATGGACCATTTAAGTCTTTAAATGGTTATTGGGAATTTACCGCGCTTGATGAACAGGCTTGTAAGGTGAGTTTAAAATTAGAGTTTGAGTTCGCGAGCAAATTAATTGAGATGGCGTTTGGTAAACTATTCAATGAAGTGGCGAAGAATATGGTGTCTGCGTTTACCCAGCGAGCCAAAGTTGTTTACGGAGCGAGATGATGATAAAGGTTGAAGTGGTATTTGCATTGCCAGACAGCGCGACGTCATTGTCGGTTGATGTGCCTGAGGGGACGTCTGCTGAGCAAGCAGTACTACAGTCAGGGATTTTAGAAAAATGCCCAGAGATAGATGCGAATGATTTGACGCTCGGGATTTGGAACCGCACGGTAAAATTACAGCAAGTCGTCAGTGATGGTGACAGAATCGAAATCTATCGTCCGTTAATTGCTGACCCGAAAGAAGCGCGCAGGCGCCGTGCGGAAAAAGCAAAAGAAGAAGGTCGTGCAAGCAAAGTTACCGGTGGGCGACCTGTCTCTTTAGGAGATAAGGAATAATTAACCTGATGTAATGGTCTCCTCCCACACTCGGCATCGGTGTGCCATGATTGAATTGCAAACAATCAAAATGGGAGAAGACCAAATGCAGATTACAACAATCAGTATCGACATCGCAAAAAATATTTTTCATTTTATTGGATGTAACCTATCCAATAAGATTGTAGTAAAGAAAGCTATTAAACGTCGTCAACTACTGACTTATTTGGCACAAATGCCAAATTGTAAATTAGTCATGGAAGCGTGTGGAACCTCTAATTATTGGGGTCGTGAAATTAGCCAATTAGGTTTTCAAGTTGAGCTCATACCACCACAACACGTGAAGCCATTTTTGACGGGGAATAAAAATGATTACAACGATGCGTATGCAATTTTAATTGCATCACAGCAGGCACATATTCGCTCAGTTCCAGTGAAAACATTAGAGCAGCAAGATAGTCAAACAATCCATAAAGTGAGAGAGCTTGCAATTGGTCAACGAACAGCACTGAGTAATCAAATTCGAGGTTTGCTACTTGAGTACGGCATTGCCATTACTAAAGGTATCGAAAATGTTCGCAAAGAAGTGGCTGCTTTGTTAGGTGAGGAGCGAGTATTGACCGCGAGCTTTAAACAAGTGCTTAGCCAACTCTATAAACTCCTACAAGTGCTTGATGAAAGTATTGAAACGTACAATCAACAGATAAAAGAGCAAGTTAAAAACAATGAGATATGCGTCAATTTACAGAGTATTCCGGGCATAGGGCCAATAGTTGCAAGTAGTTACTTTAACGAAGTGGGGAATGGTAGTGGTTATACAAAAGGGCGAGATGTTTCAGCCTCATTAGGTCTCGTGCCCAAGCAACGTAGTACGGGTGGAAAATCAGTTTTGCTCGGGATAAGTAAGCGTGGTAATCGATATTTGAGATGTTTACTTATTCAAGGGGCGAAATCGGTTGTATCGAGAGCAAAGTATAAAACAGACCAACTGAGTCTTTGGATAAATCGACTTGTACAAACGCGAGGGCATAATAAAGCCTGTGTCGCTTATGCCAATAAAATGGCTAGAGTGGCCTGGGCAATTACAGTATCAAAAGAGGCATATCAAGCAAGATAAGTAGATTTCTTTCACCGAATTGCGAAAGTGACTGAAGTAGATGACATAACAGGTCAAACCGGCATATTGAAAACCTGTCGAGCTCAGGGGTAGCTAAATACCGATAACCTGATTAGGGCAATATGCGCGATTTACATCTAGGTCAGAGTTTCAAATAAAACTCATTAACAGACCGTATATATGACAGCAATCCTGTCCCTGTTATTTACTAAAGAAACCTTGCAATAAGGGAGGAGACCATATATGAGCTGCGGATAATTAATGCCTTTCTAGCAGCCAGTTTTAGCGCTAACTGCGTTGAATTCACTTCCAATAGCCAACTATTGGTGCGTAAATTCGCCTTGTTATCCCTAAAACTGTCTGGCTAGATAAGGGTATAATTTAATGTGGTATTAAAAACAATGAGTTAGCTCATTCCTTATCCAAACCTCAGGTTAATTAAAAAAGGGGAAATACCTTTCCCCTTTGACTACGAAATAATGTGTGCCCTTTGACTCTATGAGTCTAAAGGAGTGTTAAATTCTTCTGGCTCTTCGAAGTCGCCGCTTACGCGAACTAGTTTGTCATTCTCGAAATAAACGCTAAATGACTTTCGGACCTCAGAGTCTCTGTCAATATTAAATACGTATTGATAATGCCAGACATTGTTATTAAAAGTGTCTTTTGCAAGTGGTGTACCTAGTACATATAGCACTTGCTCTCTGGTCATTTGGACGCGAAGCTTATCTACATCTGACTGCTCTAAGAAATTACCTTGTGGCACGTTGATGCGATAAATCCAGCTTGAACAGCCAGACATAAACACCGTCATAACTACAGCACTGAGCCAAACAGAAAGGGTTTTATTAGACAGCATGAAATTGTGTATCCTTATTATCAGTTGTTTGCATGATACCGATTGCACAGAGAAGGTAAAGTCTCTTAGCGGAATTGGACTGCACTAAGTGTAAAAAGTTCGTACATAAGTTGCAATAGTCATCATGTGCGACATAAATCGTCGATAAGATCTTGAGGAGAACCACTAAGTGCTAGGAAAAATGTTACTTAGCAAGCCGAATAAGACGGATCACCAAGCTACTTGGAGCTTATATATCCTAGAAACGCGCTTTGGTCATTGGTACACAGGAATAACAACCAATGTAGAGCGGCGCATAGAGCAGCATCAGGCTGGGAAGGGGGCAAAAAATTTAAAAGGTAAAGGGCCTTTAACGTTAAAATACCAATATCGAGTCGGTACTAAATCCCAAGCTGCAAAACTTGAGTGGCATGTTAAGCAGCTTACAAAAGCACAAAAAATTCAGCTAGTAGAGTCAAGTGGTGAGCGAGTTAATGACAAAATAAAGTCATTGATGAGATTTACCCCTGCCTGATACTTATTTAAATCCATATTGTCTAATGTATCTCTCGTAGCGTGATGATGTTTGTCTTCACCCATACCGAAATAAATATAGGGGATCCCTTGGCGATAAAAGGCGTAGTGATCGCTTGCTTTGTGCCAATCAATTCTTGGATTATTTGTATAACGCTCAATTTGTCGTTGTGACGATACTATAGTCAATTTGATTTGATATTTTGCCTTGTTCTGGAGCTCAGTTTTATATTCCTTAAAACCCGGTGAAAACAACGCAAATAAACGGTTGTTGTTATTTACCCCTAACATATCTAAATTAATATTGAGTTCAACTTCCTGAGTAAGGTGTTTGGCATAATATTTTGCACCATGTAAGCCGCGCTCTTCAGCATCGGTTGCGACAAACAATATATCGCGAGCGCGATTTGTTTTACTGAGTTGCCTAGCCATATGTAACATCGCTGCTACGCCAGATGCATTATCATTGGCGCCTGGATAATGTCTTTGTCCTGTAGTTCCTAAATGGTCGTAATGTGCACTGATAACAATGGCCTTGTCACAACGAGGTTGGGTGCAAGGTAAAGTCGCTGTGATGTTGTGACCTGCGTCTTTACTAAAAATGCCGGCTCTAAAGGTAAAGTGCTGATAGCTCGGATTTCCACCTAATTGCTCAAAAGCAGCAAAAATATATTGCGCACTGATGTTAGGCGATTGGGCTCCACTTTTACGGCCTTGGTGGCGAGCACTTGTGAGTGTTTGTAAATCCTGCACCAATATATTATCAACATGAACAATACTTGGATGTTGCGTTTGCGCTACTGCATTCGTGGTACATATCGCGGTTAGCATCATGCCAAGTAGTTGGAAAGGGAGCTTCTTCATTGTTATTGTTATCTCTCATCGTTGTCTGTGGAATTTAACTGGTTGCTTGCAACACCTCTCAACAAGGCCAACTTGCCTTCGTAGCGCGCTTTGTCGTGCTCGAAGACAGATGCTTTGTATGCTTTATTGAGGTAATACTCTGCTTTTTCTCTGTTCCCTTCTTCAAATGCAACTTTAGCTAACCCAAAGAAACTGCCATGAATACTATGGTCGAGTTGATAAGCTTTTTGATAAAAATGCTTAGCGCGACTTAAATTTCCATGCTTAAACGCTTCATTACCCAACACTAGCATATAATAGGGATTGCTCTTTCTTAAGTTGTGAATATTGGCTTCGATCACTTTCGCTTCGTGGTCACGTTCTGTGAGATGGTAAAGTTTTGCAAGATTGCCTAGTGCGTTTCGATTGTCATGATTAATGGCAAGTGCTTGGTTATATGCGCGCTCAGCAAGGTCGTACTGTTGAGTTAGGCGATATAGGATCCCAAGATTACCCCATGCGCCATCGTGATAGGGATCGCTCTCTACCGCTGCTTTGTAGTAACTGTAGGCCATGTCAAGGTCGCCATTAATCATTTCCATGGCGCCTTTGTTGTTATAAAACATGGATAAGATAGTGTTTGTATCTATTGCCGAGGTACTAAAATGTTGTGCTCTGCTATTAGGGTCAAAGTCTACGGTAACGGAAGCGGGTTTGACATACAGTGTCTTTACAGAATCTTGGGTATTATCCACTTCAAAGATTTTTATGTTTACGTGCCCTGTAAGCAAGCTGTAGCCTTGGCTCTCGTCCCAATATTCGGGTATGTGTACACGTTGAAATTGAGTTCTCAAACCCACTTGTCTCGCGATAGCATGGGTTAAAATTGAAAGCGAAAGACAATTGGCATTCATATTACTAAAAGCTTGGTTGGCAGTGAGATTTGCGCCAGATAAATATGACATTGAATCGTCGCCACTATTGACCAAAAACGCCATCAACATTTTTGCGCGTTTAACGCCAATTTCGTCGTGATGAAAATATTGAGCGAGTTTTGCTTTAATTTGATTGTTTAGCTGAAATACCTCTGAGTATGACTCTACAGGCTGGATATTAAATTGATGCTCTGAATTAAGAATTGACGTGTCTATCGTCGCTTTGGGAGTGCTATTACAGGCACTAAGTAAAACACTAAGCACAATAATAGAGAACTGAATTACTATCTTCATACAACCTCCAGATTGGGCATTCGGCTGGCTTTTAGTTATGGCTTAATTGCTTACCTTTGGCCCTTACTATTATTGAATTTAGACTATAATTGCAAAATTTGCGCGGTGTGATTGTTACACCATGTAACAAAGAGACAATTTGAAAGGGTAAGCCTACAAGACGAAACGTGCAGGCTTACTTTAGAGTTGAGCAGAGGTTTTAAAAGCTCGCGACGAGATCATCAAGCGCTTTTGCTGATGCAGCAAGACGCTGAATTGCTTGTTCCGTGTCAAGCTGCTCGTTCATCACTGCATCGCTTATTTCGCTAATTTGCTCGATGTTGCGGCCGACGTCCGCGACGACATTACTTTGCTCTTCTGTCGCTGTTGCGATAAGCGCGGTCATGTCATTTATTTGATTTGCGGTTTCCGAGATTTCCAACATTAACTCCACTGACGATTGCATCGTTTGAACACTTTGCTCTGCTTGTTCACTGGATTGTTGGATTTGGCTTACGACAGCACCAGACACCTGAGTTAATTCAGATATCGTTGCTTGGATCTCGTCAGTTGATTGTGATGTACGGCTCGCAAGCGCTCTCACCTCATCTGCAACGACGGCAAACCCACGACCATGCTCACCCGCACGGGCAGACTCAATCGCGGCATTAAGTGCAAGCAAGTTGGTTTGTTCAGATATGCCCCTGATCACATCAACGATGTTGGCAATGGACTGTGTTTTTTCGGCCAACGTAGCGACTTGACCTGCCATATTTTCGATGTCACCAGCAAGTAAGTGAAGTGTTTCTTGGCTCTCTTGCACACCTTGACGGCTGCGTTTGGTTGACGCTTTACTTTCTTCTGTTAATTTTGCCGTGTTTGTCGCGCTGCTCGCTATCTCTTGTACTGTCGCGCCCATCTCATTGATTGCCGCGGCAACAGACATAGTTTGAGACTTTTGTTCATCCAGAGACTGAGAGTTTTGTTGGCTTTGTTTAAACACGGCTTCGCTCGTCACGCGAATTGAACGGCTCTCTTGTGCAACCATGTGGATAGCTTCTTCGATCTTAGCCATAAACTGGTTGAAGCCGCCAGCCAAAGCATGAAGTTCAGGTTGTGCTGAGTCTGGTAAACGATAATTGAGTTTTGCGTCGCCGCTGCCAAGTTGTTCAAATAAATCCGCCATCTTTTTAAGTGGCGCGCTTAAGTTTTTAGCCAGTAGCATACTAAAAAAGCTCGCCACTAGCGCAATCACCAGCGAAAAACCAATGATTTGCCACTGCAAAGAAGTGATCCCACTATTGATTTCACTGGTTGGCACTTGGGCAATCACAAGCAAATCTGTGTTTGGAATTGGGCTCGCTGCAACTAAATTGGTTTCGCCATCCACTTCCAACTCTTTAACGATAAATCCACGTGTGGAGGTAAAATCGCGACTGTGCTGGCCGTAAAAGTCTTCAATTGAGGACTTTGCGACTTTGCTTGCATCTGGGTGCAATTGCACCGTACCTTGCCTGTTAATGACGAAAACAAAGCCACTTTGCTCGATTTTCATATTAGCAAGCATCGCCTGCATATCATCAATACTTTTCGCAAGTCCAGCTAAACCAACACCGTTTAGCTGTTGATGGTTTACAAACATTTTCACATCGCCCGGCGCTTCTTGATAGATACTAATAGAGTAAGCCGAGCCACTAGTGGTAAAGCCGAAAAACCAACCATCCTGCTCTCTATTTAGTACTCGCAGAAAGCCGTTTTGATTCCAACATTGCTTGGTTTCGCGGTTAGCCCAAGAAGCCGTAACTAAGTCATACTGCGCCGCAATACGCTTGAGTTCGTTGACAAGAAGTTTTTCATCCAAAGTATTTTGTTTGGCACTTTGGGTGATTAATAAATTGCTTGAAAGCTGCTCGGCTGCATTTTTCAACGTGTCTATCTGCTTGCTTAATGATTTATTGATACTTTCTATCTTGCTTGGCAATTCAGATTGCATCATGCGTTCATTAATGAGCGTTTTGGCGCTGTAAAGCGAGGTAAACCCGATTAAACAAGCGACAGCAATCGCAATGAGACTACCCAGAAGGGTAATTCTTTGAGTAATTGTTAAACCTGTGTTTTGCATTCGATTTGTGTGTGTAATCCCGTGGAACCGATTATTCTAGCATAGTAAATAACCAGCTCGGAACAAGTAACAATCCAAGTCACAAAAAAATAATTTTGGTTTATAAAATAAAGTTAACCTCAGTATTTAGTGTTAACTGTATTTGAGTTAAATGGGAAGTTATGTTGAGAAACAGAGATAAAAGGCCACAATCTCAGGGTGGAAAGTGGCCTTGGTTACTAACAAGCGAACTAGTTTGCTAATTTATTGACGCAAATTTATTTCTACTTACTAAACAATCTTTTTCATATCTGACATATAACCGCGAAGGATTTCACCTATTTTTTCTACCGGATGGTTACGGATCGCACGGTTTACAGCGATGAGCTTTTGGTTGTCAGCATAATTGTCACTGTCTAACAAGCCTTCACCAATCTCACGTTTTGTGATTGATTCCATAAATGGCTTCAACAGTGGCAAACATGCGTGATTATACAGGTAGCAACCATATTCTGCGGTGTCTGAAATCGTACGATTCATCTCGAACAGCTTCTTGCGCGCAATGGTGTTCGCGATTAGCGGCGTTTCGTGTAGTGATTCGTAGTACGCTGACTCATCAATAATACCAGCCGCCGTCATGGTTTCGAACGCTAGCTCTACACCAGCTTTAACCATAGCAACCATCAAAATACCTTGGTCGAAGAAAATCTGCTCTGAAATTTCAGCATCAGTATTCGATTGCTTTTCAAACGCAGTTTGTGCGGTTTCTGCACGCCATGTAAGCAATTTATTGTCGTTTTCAGCCCAATCAGCCATCATACCTTCTGAAAACTCACCACTGATGATGTCGTCCATATGCTTGTTATAAAGCGGGCGCATGATGTCTTTTAGTTGCTCGCTCAGTTCAAATGCGCGTAACTTGGCGGGGTTAGACAGTCTGTCCATCATATTAGTGATACCACCGTGTTTTAGCGCTTCGGTGATGATCTCCCAGCCATATTGTACGAGCTTTGATGCATATCCAGGCTCGATGCCTTCTTCTACCATTTTGTCAAAGCATAGTAATGAGCCAGTTTGCAACATACCGCATAGGATGGTTTGCTCACCCATTAGATCTGACTTTACCTCAGCAATAAATGATGACTGCAATACGCCTGCACGATGACCACCGGTTCCGGCAGCGTACGCCTTAGCTTGCGCAAGACCTTTACCCTCGGGGTCGTTTTCAGGGTGAACTGCAATCAGCGTAGGTACACCAAAGCCGCGTTTGTACTCTTCACGTACTTCTGTGCCAGGACATTTTGGTGCAACCATGATTACGGTAATATCTTCACGCACTTGCATACCTTCTTCTACGATGTTGAAGCCGTGAGAGTAAGCAAGTGTTGCGCCTTTTTTCATTAACGGCATGACTGCGTTTACAACAGAAGTATGTTGTTTGTCAGGCGTTAAGTTTAGAACCAAATCAGCTTCAGGAATGAGTTCTTCATAGGTGCCAACAATAAAGCCGTTTTCAGATGCATTAAGAAAAGATTGACGTTTTTCTTCAATTGCTGAAGGACGTAGTGCGTAACTGACGTTCAAGCCAGAATCTCTTAAGTTTAGACCTTGGTTCAAGCCTTGTGCGCCACAACCAACAATGACTAGTTTTTTACCAATCAGAACGTCGACACCTTGTTCGAATTCTTTTGGATCCATGAATTCACATTGAGAAAGCTGAGCTAATTGCTCACGTAAAGATAAAGTATTAAAGTAATTCGACATGATATTTCCTGATTCTGTAGAAATAGATTGAAGTCAGAGTAGGGCGAACTTTTGATTGCGTAAAATGATATATTTGAACTATAGTGTTTCAAAAGGTGAAATACTATGAATCACAAACAACTAAAATATTTTTTGGCACTTGCAGATACGCTGCATTTTTCCCGAGCGAGTGAGCGCTGTTTTGTTAGCCCTCCGACATTAAGTCGTCAAATCAAACAGTTAGAAGAGGAAGTCGGCGCAGCTTTATTTCTACGAGATAATCGCACCGTTGAGCTGACGCAACAAGGCAAAGCGTTTGTTCATTACGCGCAAGCGACATTAGCAAGCTGGCGGCAGTTTAAGAGCGAATGCGTTGATGATGATAAGCCTTTGACTGGTGAGTTGAGTTTATTTTGTTCAGTGACCGCGACTTACAGTTTTATTTATGATCTTTTTTCCAAGTTTCGCCATCTGTACCCGCAAGTAGAGTTAAATCTTATTACCGGCGACCCCGCGCATTCAATAGCAGAAGTTGCCAGTGGTAAAGAAGATGTCGCGGTAGCAGTGAAGCCAAAACATCTACCAAACGGTATAGAGTACTTGCCAATCGGCCGTTCGAGATTGGTGTTTATTGGCCCAACGATGGACTGTCCGCTTAAGTCTATTATTGATGAATATAGTCATAGTGAAATGCCGTGGCAGAGGCTGTCTTTTATTATGCCAGAGCAAGGCGTGTTAAAAGATCGAATCGATAACTTTTGCAAAAAACACAATTTTGTTCCTAAAGTTTATGCGCATGTTTCGGGTCATGAAGCTATGGTTGCGCTCGCGAGTTTAGGGTTTGGTATTGCGTGTGTCCCCGAGATAGTAATTAGTCAAAGTCCATTTAAGAATCAAGTTCAGCTTTTGCAGCTTAGATCGGATGAAATTGAAATTGGACTTGTAACTAAGAATAAACGGTTATATGACCCAGTTGTTAAAGCTCTTTGGGATACGGCAAAAGGATTATTTACGCTGTAAAGCATCCATTCAGGTTGCGTGACTACACTGTGTTCATCCATGTTGAATGAATGAGGTGCGTCCGTGTCCACTATCTTGGTTGCACAAAGCAATAACAATATATTGACATCACAACAAAAAATGCTTGAAGAGCAAGGCTATACTGTTGAGTTGTTGAGGGAATTAGGTCAATTGAATGGTTTTTCAGGGAAGTCTATTAACGGTATCGTGCTTGATCAAGCTATCGCATCCGTACCAACCTGCGATTCAATCAGCCAATTTAGACAAAGATTCAAAGCCCCTGTGATCGTCAGTCTTGACAGCGATGACGAGGATGTTCACAGCCTGTTTTTAGAGCTCGGTGCTGACGAAGTTATTTCCAAAGACGCAAAGCCTAGATTATGGCGAGCTCGACTCGATGCAGTGTTAAGAAGGCAAGCTGCAAACTCGCAGTTTGACGATGAGCCAGAGCAATTAACCTTTGGCCAGTTGCATATCGACAAAAACACCAGACGAGTGAGTTATGGGCAGGAGCGCATTGACCTCACAACCCATGAGTTTGAGTTGCTATGGTTACTTGCGAGCAATGGCGGCAAAGTAGTGAAGCGTGACTTTGTATACGAGCAGATCCTTGGCAAATACTATCGCCCAGATACGCGAACAATAGACGTCCGAATCTCTCGCTTGCGTAAAAAGCTACACGATAATCCAAGTCGACCAGAGAAGATCAAAACGATTTGGCGTCAAGGTTACTTATTTGTTACCGATGTTTGGAACTAAAAAGTAACAATTTGATTTAACGCAAAGATACTTCGAATTTTTCGAATGCTCAATTCGGAGAAATTTGTGAAACAGGTTTCTGATACAAAGGGATAATGCCATATTTATGGTTTTATCCCTTTGTTTTGTATGGAGTATTTATATTGTTTCTGACGCCTAATAGCTCCAGAGTAGTTAGCTGTTACGTAGCATTTTTTAAAAATTGTTATTTATACAATGCAAATAATATTGATTGCTATTTAGGTGTGTGTATACTTTACGCCTAGTTATGAAAATATAAACATAATTAGTCTCAAAGGAACAATTCAATGGCACTTAAAAAGTCTCTGTTAACGACTGCTATTCTCGCTGCAACTTTAGGCCTTACCGCATGTGGTGGCTCTAGCAGCAACTCAAATGACAACGATGATAACAACACAACACCACCTCCAGCCACCAATGCTGCACCTACTATTACTGTAGACAGTGCATCAGTATCTGAAGATACACTTGGTGCTGCTGTTGCAAATATTACTTTTGCTGACGACAACGATGAAGTAAGTGCATTAACACTCACCATCTCTGACAACCGTTTTGAAATTGTCGACGGTGCGGTTAAGCTCAAAGCTGCAAACGCACTAAACTTCGAACAGGTTGAAGGCGGTAAAGTATCGGTAACTATCACGGCAACTGATAGCAAAGGCGAAAAAACAGAAGTTGAAGCTGAAATTGCTGTTCAACAAATTGCTGAAGAAAACAAAGCGGGTGTAAACCGCTATGCTTTTGATAACGCCCAAGGTGAGTCTTCAGTTTCTTATTCTGGCCAAATCGCACGTCACGCAGCTATGGTGCATATTAAGAGCCTAATGGGTAAGCTTAATAATGAAACTGTGGGTAATGCGGCGGAGCAAAAAACAGCTGAAGCGGCAATCACTGAGATCAAAACCTTCTTGATGCCTACAGATACAGTGGTGTTGGACGAAACACTTGATTTCGCTGTTGCCGCAAACGCTGCACAAACCACACTAGGGCAAATTTCAAGCTCACTGAAAAACGTCGCTGGCGAAGGTGGTAAAATTGCAGGGCGTGACACTTCTAACATGCATAAAGCATGGGAAGAGGATGGTGTCATGGCTGGTTGGGTTAACCTTGGTACACAGCCAAAAACACCTGAAGGTTTAGCCCTACACTATTTAGACCTGCTACAAGCGCAACTTCAGCAGTTTGAAAATGGCTCAACAATCAAAGCAGAGCATAATGGCACAGCTATCACGCTGAACAAACTCTACGTAACACCGGAAGGCCTTGATCTTGCCCAGTTAATGCAAAAACATTTAAATGGTGCAGTGTCGCTTTCTCAAGGTGCGGACGATTATCTAGATGATTTACTCATTGGTGAAAAGTCAGCTGATAACGCGACATTAGCGGATGGCAAAAGCTACACAGAACTTGAACACAAGTTTGATGAAGGCTATGGCTATTTCGGTGCGGCTGTTGATTATCTAGACTATACAGATGATGAACTTTCAGCTAAAGGTGGCCGTGAAGCGTATGCAAATGGTTATCATGATTTGGATAATGATGGCAAAATCGATCTACTATCTGAATTTAACTTTGGTAACTCAACAAATGCAGCAAAGCGTGACCGTGGCACTAAATCTAACGCTAACCCAACGGACTTCAGCGCTGAAGCACAATTAGCGTTTATTGAAGCGCGTAAACTTATCAACGCTAATGTTGGTACTAATGTTGCGCAGTGGTCAGACGAGGATAAAGCGCGTTTAGAGACATTGCGTAATCAAGCGTTGTTAGCATGGGAAAAGTCTATCGCTGCAACCGTTGTGCATTATATCAATGATACAATCTCAAATGATGATGGTGATTTAGACGATATCGCATCAGGTGATTTTGATGCTGATCAATTCTATGCAGTAGCAAAGCACTGGTCTGAAATGAAAGGCTTCGCATTAAACTTCCAGTTTAATCCGTTTTCTCCTGTTACAGATGCAGACTTTGTTAAAATCCATGAATTAATGGGTGATAAGCCTGAATTCGCGGCAGATAAAGTGGAAGCTTATAAGACTGCTTTATTGGAAGCGCGAGAAATCATTGCAACTGCATATGATTTCGATGCTGATAATGTTGCCAACTGGTAATCTAAATTTTCGTTTATAACGTTAAAAGGTTAGCCGTTAATTCTGCTAACCTTTTGTTGTATATAGATAATAGAGAATACAAATGAGAGTATCTAAACGTTTAAGTGCCGCTGCCGCTGCCGTCGCTGTGGCTTTGGTATTGTCGGGTTGTGGTGAAAGTACTTCAAGTAGCCAAGGTCCTGGAGTGAAGGATAATAACTCTGGAACGGATAATCCAACTTTACCCACGCAATTTGATGAAGCAGCCTTGGTAAGTAACCTTGTGAATAATGTGCTTACCCCTGCAATTGAGCAATTCAATGAACTCGCTGTAACACAACAACTTGAAGTTGCGAGTTATTGTAGTGCTGAAAAAGTACTGGCTGAAAATACCGCCGGGTTAAAGCAAAATGCTCAACAAAGTTGGCGCAACGCTATGGTTGGGTGGCAGTATGTTGAATTGATGCAAATGGGTCCACTTATTGCCAATAGTAAAGAGCTTAAAAATAATATTTATGTTTGGCCCGCTACAGGCTCGTTATGTGATATCGACTTGGATGTAGTGTATTTTGAGGATGGCGTTATTAACGGTAATGCTAGCAATCCCTATAATATCTCTGAGCGTACTGCAAACCGTAAAGGCTTAACTGCCTTAGAGCACCTTCTATTCAATGCCAATCTTGACCACAACTGTTCGTCAGTGAATGATGCTTTGGCACCATGGAATAGCCGTTCAACTCAGGAAAGAGCGGTTGCGCGTTGTGAGTTTGCGACGGAAGTGGCTAAAGACATTGAAGCACAGAGTAACATACTCCTGTCTCAGTGGACTGGAGAAAATGGCTACGCAGCTAAACTTGTTAATGCAGGACAACCAGGCTCGCCGTTTGACACGCCCCACTTAGCGCTCAATGAAATATCAAAGGCGCTATTTTACATGACCGAAGAGTTAAAAGACGGCAAAATAGCGACGCCGTTAGGCCTAGGTTTTCCGAATGCGTGTGGTTTAGAGGCTTGCCCTAAAGCGGTGGAATCGCCAATTGCAGAACATTCGAAAGAGAATTTACTTGCTAACATCAGAGCATTTAGAAACATCTTCACCGGTAATGGCCAAGATGCTGAGAATACATTGGGCTTTGACGACTTTTTAGATGCTGAGAATGGTAGTGATGTAAAAGAGCGCATGCTTGCAGGACTAGCGGATGCAGAAGCTACACTGCTTGCGATGAATGCGAGCCTTAAAGCTGAGCTTGCAGGGTCTACAGAGCAAGTGACGCAAACACATACAGACGTTAAAAAAGTGACGGATGATTTAAAGACCGAGTTTATCGAAAAGCTCGCCCTAGAACTTCCACAAACTTCGGCAGGTGACAATGACTAAGCGCATGAACATGAAGAAATCTTTATTAACGGTAGCGGTAATCTTTGCACTACCTCAAGCGCAAGCTGCGGATGACAATCAAGATATTGAGCATATCTCTATTATCAGCCACCACGATAAATTGCGAAAAGAAGCTGGCTCTGCAACGTTGTTGTCAGAAGCGCAGTTGGCAGAATACGAATACGATGATATTCACCGTATTCTTTCCAATGTGCCTGGCGTTAATATTCGTGAAGAAGATGGTTATGGCCTGCGACCAAACATCGGTTTTCGTGGTGTAACACCTGAGCGAAGCAAGAAAATCACCATAATGGAAGACGGCGTGCTCATCGGTCCGGCTCCTTATTCTGCGCCAGCTGCTTATTATTTCCCGGTTACGACTCGTATGACTGCAGTTGAAGTGTTTAAAGGACCTGCGGCTATCAAGCATGGCCCGCAAACCGTTGCTGGTGCGCTTAACTTGGTGACTCGCCAAGTGCCAGAATTTACAGAAGGCGGTATTGATGTTGCGGCTGGCAGCGATGGTTATTCCAAAGCGCACGGCTACTACGGTTCAGTCGTAAATAATGTCGGCTTCTTATTCGAAGCGGTTAATCTACAAGCCGATGGTTTTAAAGAGCTTGATGGCGGTGGTGATACGGGGTTTGAGAAGAACGATATCTTAGCCAAGTTTAATTATAAACTTTCACAAGGTGATCTAAATCATACCTTTGGCTTAAAACTCAGCTACGCCGACGAGTTGTCTGACGAAACCTACCTTGGTTTAACGGAGGCAGATTTTGCTGAAAACCCGTATCGTCGATACGCAGCGTCTCAGCCGGCAGAGATGGATACCAAGCATACTCAGGTAATGTTATCCCATGTGCTTGATGGCAAAGACTTTAACGTTACAACAAGACTGTACCGTAATGACTATGAGCGAGCTTGGCTTAAGCTCAATAGTGTGGGTAGCAAAAGTGGACCATCTCTTTCAAAAATCATGGCAAACCCAGAGACTTTTGCAAATGAGTACGGTGTGATCACTGGGGCAAGGGACTCTGTCGTTGCAGGTTCAAATATCTTTTTGAATATGGGGACTAATGACCGTGAGTATTTCTCTCAAGGTCTTCAAGTCGATGCCAATACGAGCTTTAGTCTGTTTAACTTAACCCATGATATTGCTGTTGGCGTGCGTTTCCACGAAGATGAAATTGAGCGCAAACATTTTGAGCAAGCGTATGCAATGGAAGGTGGTTCACCTGTGTTGCTTGAGGGGTCAAAGCAGTTTATATCACTGAATACTGAAAATACCAAAGCGTGGTCGGTATATCTAGAAGATAAAGTACAACTTGATGCGTTGACACTAGGCCTTGGCCTTCGTGGCGAGCTGATGGACATGTCTTACCAAGATAATAAAGATGCCGATGTTTGGATTGATAAAACCACCCGTATTTGGCTACCTAGCCTAAGTGGTTTCTATCAGCTTTCTGATGATGCCGGTCTTTTATTTGGTGTGCACCAAGGTTTTGTGCCTTCTTCACCACAACAAGATCCGGATATAGAGCTTGAGAAGAGCGTTAACTACGAATTTGGTGGGCGCTTTAATGATGGTGTGACTCAGTTTGAGATTGTGAGCTTTTTCAACGATTATGAGAATCTGAACGAAAGCTGTGGTCAGTCTAATTGTGGTGTTAATGACCAACAAGACCAGCAATTCAGTGGTGGTGAGGTGGATGTTTACGGTCTCGAAATGCAGTTTGCACAACGTTACCCTTTGAGCCTTCAATTGGATATCCCTTATAGTCTCACCTACACCTATACGAAAGGTGAATTCCAGAATGAGCGTGCGACAACGTTCGCACAATGGGGTTATATTAAAAATGGTGATGAGCTTCCGTATTTACCATCTCATCAAGCCACTTTTAACATTGGCCTCGCAGCAAATGACTGGAAAGTTAACGTAGCCATCAAATACATCAGTGAGATGAACGAAGCTGCTGGCAGAAGCACTGAAGACTTTGAGCTTGTACTTGAAGGTGCCAAGGTGCCTAGCACAACCATCGTTGATGTATCCGCAAGTTACGAGCTAGGTCAGTATGGTCAAGTTTATGCTAAAATCGATAACTTGTTCGATGAAGCAGAAATTGTCAGTCGCCGCCCGTATGGCGCGCGCCCAGGCAAACCAAGACAATTTAGTTTAGGCTATAAATACCAGTTTTAATTGATTGTCTATGCGGCTCTTAAAATAAGGGCCGCAGCTTCATGGCGCCTGTCGTAAGGCCTATGGAGCTATTCCAAAAATATATGAACTCATTATTTCTTTTTGATGGAAATGACTATGTTAGAGCAATTATGGCAAAGCATTACTGAACTCCCAGGCTACTTGTTCGATGCCAATAAAAGAGTGTATTTGCCATACTTGTTTAGTGCCATTTTGATGGCTGTTCCTGTTTATATCGCCACAGAAAAAGCGCGCTCTGGTAAAGGTTTTTTAAAGTTTCTGTTTCCCAAGCAAGTGTGGTGGTGCAAAAGCGCCAAGCTCGATTACTGTTTATTGGTCACAAATCGATTGATAAAGGCGGCGACGTTCACGCCTATCGTGTTGACTATGGTACCGGTGGCGCTAGGGTTATCCGGTGGGCTTGAAGCGCTTTTTGGTCCAGCTTTACATCTTGAAGCGCCAGAATGGCTGGTGATTGGACTATTTACGTTATTTTTATTTATAGTCGATGACTTCACTCGGTTCTTGCTGCACCTGATCCTACATAAAATCCCATTCTTTTGGGAGTTTCACAAGGTGCACCATTCTGCAAAAGTCCTGACTCCCTTTACCATTTATCGCTCACATCCCGTTGAAAGCTACCTGTACGCCTGTCGTATGGCATTAACTCAAGGAATTGTAGTTGGAATAGGGTATTACGTATTTGGCAGCAGCTTGAGTATGTACGATATTCTTGGTGCGAATGCGTTTGTCTTTTTATTTAATATCTTTGGGGCTAATTTAAGGCATTCACATATATGGCTGAGTTGGGGTAATAGGCTAGAGAATTGGTTTATTAGTCCTGCACAACACCAAGTGCATCACAGTAGCAATCCAATCCATTTTGATACCAACTTAGGTTCAGCACTAGCCATTTGGGACCGTATGTATGGTTCGCTTATTAAGGCCTCGAGTGCGGGTAAAATTACCATTGGAGTTGGGCAATATGATGCAGGGCATGATTCACTGACCGCAATTTACTTGAAGCCATTCAAGCAGGCTTGGAAAACGTTATTACCGAAAAAGAAAAATAACCCGCCACTAAAATCTTCGCAGGGTGACTGATCTCGGTTACTCAGCTCCACTTCTTTGCAGGGAAAAATTGGTGTTGCTAATCACCGTAATAGCTTACGCTATTTATTACTTTATTAGGATGCTTGTGAAAGAGGTGAAAGCTTGTGCTCGGAAGAGGAAAATAGGCTGACGACGGGCATTGTCAGCCTATGTGGGAGAGTAGGCTCCCTAAATCTTTACTAGTGTAGTTGCGATGAAGGCTTGCTGCGGAAAAAGCCTAGCTCATTTAACTTCTCAATTAGTTTTGGATCGTCTAAACGGCTCGGAGTTTCTTCATCTCTTAAATAATGATCGTTTGGTACCGCATGCATATCGAGCATTTTATGAAAGAGGATATTGCGAATTGCCAGCGCTGTCATACCGCTGTCCTGAATTGCGTCTAGTCTTTCTTGGAGGTCTGAAAAAGGCGCAGCCTTGACGTCATCCACTACTGCAGAAAATTGACCATTAGATTTATTCTTAATCATAAAACCCCCAAAGGTATAGCTTGTTCACAATCCAGTGACACGATGTTCAAAGGGCATTCGGTATCAATTTATGTTCATAAAATAGATACTTACGCCATGTCCGATGTGATCAGTTTACTCTGAAGTGGGGGCAAATTACCATCTTGGATGTAAAGCTTTGTAAATCGAATAATGAGAGGAATGAAACAATAAAAATAGACGTCTAGACGTAACGCAATGATCTGAATATGAAAATAGTTCTCAGTACCAATTATGATACTGAGAACCAATATCTAATTTAAGTAAATAATTTCTCTTTTACGTGTTCTGCAAAACCACTACCTGCTTCAAGGTAGAAGTTATAGGTAGAATTCACGCCCATTTCTTCTAATTCCTTCTGTTGATCAGGGTAGTTCGCAATGGCGGTAACTTGGCCGTTATAACCCGATGCTTTGAGCTGCTCTAGTGCGTAAATGTTTTGCATATGCTTTGGCATTGCGAGCATTACCATTTCTACTTCAGAATGATTTACACGTTGCCAAAAGTCAGGATCGGTTGCGTCGGCGGTCAATACTCTGCGGCCTCTGGAAACATGTTTTTCAACCACCTCAGGTTTAATATCTACACCTGCAACGGTATCAGGGAAACTGGCTTGTATTGTTTCATAAGCACCGGTTCCAATTCTTCCCATGCCAAATATTACGATTTTTGTATCGGTCAGGTTTACGGGTAGTTCTTCTTCTAAGCGGTCTTGGCTCTCGAACTTTAATAACCAAGGCTCTAATTTAACGTAGATTTCGTTCGAGCGTTTGTTTAGCGGAGACGCAATCACAAAAGTAATAGAAACAGCAATAGCCACGACCGCTAACCAGTCAGGAGCAACCGCACCAGAAGCAGATGCAACGGCACAGACAATAAGACCAAACTCGCTATAGTTAGTGAGTGTAAAAGCGCTCAATAGTGGTGTACGAGCACGCAATTTGAACATATTGGTGAAGAGATAATAAAGAGAGACTTTAATCGGTAGAACAATTACCAGTAGAATTGCTATTAAAAGCGTGTCCAGTGTAATCGTGGCATTCAAACCAATATTCAAGAAAAACCCAACAAGCAAGATGTCTTTCACATTCAGTAGTGATTTTGATAACTCACCGGCTTTTTTATGTGGGGCAAAAATCATACCCATGATCAGCGCACCGAGATCACCTTTGAGACCCGCAAATTCAAAGGCATGATAACCTGCGACTAACGCAAAGAAGAAGCCAAAAAGAGGGAGTAACTCACCATGCTTTGAACGGCTTAATACCCAAAACATAACTGGACGTACAAGCGGTAGCACTACAAGCAGTGCCAGTGCCCAAATATTGGGTACTTTGCCTGTACTGACGGCGAGAAAGATAACCGCAAAGATATCTTGCATAACCAAAATACCGATTGAGATTTTACCGTGAAGACTTGCCATTTCACCGCGTTCTTCCAGCACTTTTACCGCAAAAACGGTACTGGAAAAGCTAAATGCAAAACCAACCAGTAAAGCGCTTTGCCAGTCTAGGTCGGTAAATAAAGGTAGGCTCATCGCCCCTAGCATCAACAACAGGCTAGCGAAAAACGCCGTACTGGTAATGATGTGCATACTCGCAGGTGCCCAAACCTGAGGCTTTATCAAGTTACCAACTCGCAATTTTAAGCCGATGCTGAAAAGCAGCAGTGTTACACCAAGATCTGCCAGTTGGGTAAGTAAGTCCGTGGTTTTATGGCCAAGTAGGTTTAAGACAAAGCCTGCCATCAAAAAACCAATCAAAGGAGGAAGCTTTAATTGATAAACAGAAAATCCGCATGCAAATGCGACAGCAAAATAGAGCAGTTCCATAACTTTAAATTTTTATCCAAGATATGAGCAGTGTACCAAAACCTCCTGATATATAAATTATAAATTTTCGCTGACAAGTTGGAAAAAATATGGTTATGATGCAGGTAAGGACATACCGGACAGGAGACGTAATGTTTAAGAAGATCCTAGCATCTGTCGGTATCGGTGCGGCAAAAGTAGACACTGTATTGGAAACAGAGCATTTGCACCCGGGACAGAAATTTCAAGCGCAAATTGTAATAAAAGGCGGTGACGTTAGCCAAGAAGTAACAGGTTTAGAGCTTGCGCTAATGACAAGAGTTAAGGTTGAAGGGGAAGACGGAGAATATTTTAGTAATCATGTTATTGACCGTTGGCGTGTAGGTAATAATTTCACGATAGGCCCAGGCGAAGAAAAAGTTATTCCTTTTGAAGCTCGACTTCATTCAGAAACACCAATCACAGAAATCAATGCGGGCTTCAACCGTTGTCATGTTTGGATTGAAACTGGTTTAGACATTGATTTGGCAATCGATCCGTCAGACAAAGATGCTTTACATATTTATCCAAATGAAGCTGTGAAAGCATGTATGACAGCGATGGAGCGTTTAGGCTTCCATTTAGTGAAAGCGGATGTAGAAAAGGGCTATTTACGAGCATCTGAGTTTCAGTCTGTTTCTGGTTGTTACCAAGAACTAGAATACCGACCAAACTCACGTGCATTATTTGGACTACAAGAAGTTGAGCTTTCGTTTGTACCTGAAGCGCATCGAACTCATGTACTGATAGAGTTGGACAGAGCGTTTAGAGGGGATGGTTACGTCGATCTAACAATTGAGCACGATCACGTCAATATCTCTCAATTGTGCGATCAGTTGGAGCGGCTGTTCTCATAATCACTTAATTTACTCTCAAACGCCCAGCTTTGTCTGGGCGTTTTTGTTTCAGGCATAAAGGATACCAATTAGTCTTAATAAAGCTATTTGGTATGACAGAGAAGAATATGAATTGGCAAATTAAAAGTTATGATGCGCTCACTAAAGATGAGCTTTTTGAGATTTTAAAGCTAAGGGTAGAGGTATTCGTTGTGGAACAAGCATGTCCCTATCCAGAAATTGATGATACCGATAGGGCGCCTGAAACTCGACACCTATTTTTAGTTAAAGATGAACAAATTTTAGCGTATGCACGTTGTTATAGAAAATCCGCAACTACTGCATCCATTGGCCGTGTTATCGTTTCGTCAATGCTGCGAGGGCAGGGCATTGCACATAACCTTATGCATCGCGCGATTGCTTGTTGTGAAACGGATATTACCCATGAGGCTTTAGTTATCTCTGCGCAGTGTTATTTAGATAAGTTTTATACGGGGCTCGGCTTTGTGAAGCAAGGTGAAGATTATCTAGAAGATGGGATCCTGCATCAGGATATGTTATTTGTGAAAAAGTAAAAGAGGCTATGCGTAGCCTCTTTTTATGAGCGAAATTATAGTGAGTTTAAAAATACCGCAGCAATGGCAATTGGACAAACAAAGCGGATGTACCAAGGCTATACTTTCCAGAAGAAACTACTACCAACTTCCGGGCATCCTGATTCAATTTCTTTAAGCAGTTTTGCTCTGTGCCAAATCCAACCGACAAATACACAGCACAGCATGCCAAGTAGTGGCTGACCAAACTTTGTTGTCAGGCTAACAGTAAAGCCGAACAGGGTTTCGATGTTTACCAAAATGGTGAAGCTTACGGCTGTTACCAAGGTACCGATGATCCAGGTGGCCTGCACTCTGCCCAGTGCAAAACGTTCAACAGCATAGGAGACGGGCGCTTCTAGCATCGAAATAGACGAGGTGAGTGCGGCAATACTCATCAGAGCAAAGAAAGCGAAGCTTACTAAAAGGCCAATACTACCCATGCTATCAAACAATGCTGGCAATACTTGAAACACTAAGGTGTCTTCGTTTAGTAGTGAGCCGTCAGCCGCAAAAATCTCTACGCCTTGCGCTTGTGCGACATACATGGCGGGAATGATAAGTAAGCCAGCAACGAATGCGATAAAGACGTCGATTAAGGTAACCATGGCACCAAGTGAAACTAAATTCTCTTTTTTACTAATGTATGAGCCGTAAATGATCATCACGCTGGTACCAAGTGAAAGCGAGAAAAATGCTTGTCCTAGGGCATCAACGAGCAACTGTGGATTAAGCACAGAAGAAAAGTCAGGAACAAGGTACACCTTAAGACCTTCAACGGCACCTTCTTGGGTTAATACATACGCAATTAACGAGAATAAAATACCGATAAGAGCAGGCATCAAACGTTTTGACCACTTCTCAATGCCGTTTTCTACGCCTTTACTAATTATAAGCACGGTGAGTGCAATAAAGGCCGCTGTAAAGACGATGTTGCGCGACATAGACGAATCAGCAAGCCAAGATTGCGCTTGAGTCATTGATGCAACTTCCGCGATGGGTTCAAGTGTTGCGCTAAACATCCACCCAGCCACGATTGCATAGAAACTTAAAATGAGACCCGCACAAATTATGCCGCCGAATCCGACAACAAAAGCAAGCTTACTTTGCCATGCTGTATTTGTTAGTTTGCGCAGTGAAGATACGGCATTTGCTTGGCCGTGACGACCAATGACGAGTTCTGCCATTAGTGCTGGATAAGCAAGACAAAAAGCCAAAACCAGATAAACTAAAACAAACGCAGCACCACCATTGGATGCCGTTTGTGTTGGAAACCCCCAAATGTTTCCCAAACCTACCGCCGACCCTGCGGCGGCCATAATAAAACCAAAGCGAGAGCTGAACTCTCCTCGGACATTGCTCATAATTATTATACTTCTCTAAAAATTTCTAACGGCGCTGACAATCTACTGTAATTAAAAAGAAATAAAAAGAGTAAATTACCTTGATTTAGCGCAAGTTTTAGCCTGATATTTAGCCGTAATTAAGTTGTTGCACTCAAAAAGCAAAGCTTAGCTTATAAGCTAATGTTTTCACGATTATTTCTATATGAGATAAGTCGACGTGTAGCGACTTATTTACAATAATTATTTTTCTTTACAGGGTAGCGAAAGCACAAATTTTGCGCCACCTAATCGTTCTGACTGGCTAACGGTGGCTGTACCATGATGCCAATCCATGACTTTTGCAACGATTGCAAGGCCTAAGCCATAGCTTTTACCTGCACGGTTACGGTGAGTTTGCTCTTGAAAGAAAGGACTAAAGACTTTATCCCAATTTTGTCTCGCGATCCCAGGGCCATCGTCTTCAACTGTAATAATGAGCCAATGCTCAGTGCGGTGTGCACTTAATAATACACTGGCAGTGGCAAAATCACAGGCATTGCTGATCAAATTACTTATCGCTCTTGCAAGCCAATGCAAGTCACCATGGATCATTAAGTGTTCCGGAATTTCTACCCGACCAGACAGCTGGTTATTTTGCAGCTTTGGTTGCATTTGCTGCATCAGATCTTGACCATAGCGAGATAGGGTCGTTACTTCATGTTTTAGTAAATGAGACTTTTGTTCAAGCGTCGCAAAAGATAGGTAGCTCGAGAGCATATCTTCCATTTGATCTAGATCTTTTTCCATGCGCGCTAAATAATCGCGAATGGCATCGATGTCACTTTCATCTAATGCTGCATCTAGGCCAAATCTTAAGCACGCAACAGGTGTCCGGATGTCATGAGAAAGACTGGAGGCCATTAGCTTATTCTCAGCCATCAACTTCTCTATTTGGCTTGCCATTCGATTAAAGGTATTTTCTAAGTCACGGATATAAGTGAAATGATTTGGGGCGATGCGCGCGCTTAGATTACCACTGGCAAAGTGTTTTGCTGCAGTATTGAGAACGATCAAGCGTTTAACTAACGGAGAAAGAATAAACCATAATATTGCGCAAATGCCACCGTAGAAAAATAACGTCAGCAATACGTCGTAATCTGCCTGTTCAACCTGAGGCTCCCATTCAAGTTCAACGTAATCAGGCGCCATTTCAGGGGTTGTTTTTAGCAGATATACATTCTCGTTTTCTATCACTAACCCATCAGGTAGTAACATCTGTTGTTTTAATTCGAGCGGCATGGCTAAAGTATCGCCATCTTTATAACGAATGTTGATGTCGAATTGTTGAGCAATTAAAGCCGTTGCATTTTCGCGCTCTTCCTGCTCAATATTTGCAACTTGTTTCGCAAGGCCGGTAATTAGTTTGCTCTGCCACTCAAAACTATCTTCTAAAGGAGCGGTTTGCTGATTATAGGTGTCGATCACCCAACCCAGTGCAAAGATCGAAATCAATGCACCAGCGAGTAAGTAGATGTAGAGTTTCTTCACGATATTAGCTTGCGACCTTCATTACCAAGCTGATGGTACGAGTAGATATCCTTTACCCCACACCGTTTTAATTTTTTCTGGGTTTTGAGGATCATCATTAAACTTTTTACGCAAGGCAGAAATGAGCACATCAACGCTTCTGTCGAGGCCGTCATACTCTCTTCCTTTTGTCGCTTTAAATACCGCATCGCGAGAGACAACTTCACCAGCGTGACTGGCTAAAAATTGTAGTAGTAGATATTCAGCACTAGAAACGATGACTTCTTGGCCAGTAACACTGACTTTGCGAGCTTGAGTGTCGATGCATAGCTGTCCAACTACGAGTTCGTGATTGGCTGCGTGATGATCTTGGGGTTTTTCTTGTGCAGCGCGCACATTTGCTTTGATCCGAGCGAGTAAGGCACGAGGACGAACGGGCTTGATAACGTAATCGCTAGCACCAACTTCCAAACCGATGACTTCATCCATTTCTTCATCTTTGGCAGTGAGCATAATAACAGGCTTGTTATAAAACTGACGTAAGTCGCGGCATACGCTGATACCGTCCTTACCTGGAAGCATAAGATCAAGTAAAACAAGGTCGGGGTCTAGTGACTTAACACGTTCAATAACTTCATCACCGCGATAGCAGCAATGTGTTTTATAGCCTTGGTTATCAAGATATTCAGCGACCCATTGCGCCAATGAAGTATCATCTTCAACCAATAAGATTGTGCCGTATTGCTCCATGTCTTTACTCCGAACTTTTTATTTTTCTGCGTCGAGTATAATCCTAAAAGCGTTATTGTCTGTAAATAAGTGTAGCGCCAGCTTGCAGTTAACCTTTGTCAAACTGGCGAGTACTTATGCTACTTAACGTTTAGTTTCTCAATTAGACTCTCGGCCAAGTGTTTTTGCATATCAGCTGTTAACGCTGACACTTCCGTTTGGGTACATGCACCAGCGGTTTTCTCAAGCGGTGAAACCGTTTTAGTTACCTTGTAAGGAGGAATATCAACAGGCTTCTGGCCACGTTGACGGCGTGCTTCGTCGGTATTTTGGGCGACGATAAACGACAGTACATCGTGTTCATTCTCTATTTTCTCCACCTCGGTAAAGGTGAATTGTAAAGGGATACCTTGGAAGCCCGCGCTATCTACTGAAGATTTAGCAAACCAGACAACATCGGATGATGCTTGGTGTGCCAAACGCATACTGACAGAAGCCACAATATTAGTACATTGAAATGCTGGCGAATTTTGAGCCAGTTCAGCAATATGTGGATGTGGATTTCTTGGCCTATCCAGTGCGTACGTTTTATTAGCTGCAAATTCCAAATCAAGTTGATGAATTGTTAGCGTGTAGTTTGCGTTTTTAGCTGCAACAACTTTCAGGCCTTTTTTCTCAAGTAAAGCAACAATCTGCTTTCTCAGTGTATCAGTCAAACTGACCTTATCGGCATTGATGTAGACTGTGTCACCTTGAGCAAGTGGGTGAGCGGGCAATTGCACTGATTTAATTCGTGCGGAATTAAGTTCGGTACTATAGCTGATTTGATAAACAGACTTTTTTAGTAGTGGCTTCTTAGGTACATCTAACTTTGGCGCTAATGGCGCTGTGGTGACACATCCAAAAAGTAGACTTGTACATAGAGCTGCTAGCACTAAACGCATTAAAATACCTCAATTAAACAGTTATTTTCTTATATTTAGTGAGTTCCGCCAATTCATCATGTTAGTATGGCGGGCGAGTGTTAATGAAATGAGTCATTATGAAGTCGCTAATTCTCACATTAGTTTGTTTTTTTTGCATTAGTTATCCAAAAATAACGATTGCAAAAACCCCAAACCAGCAATGGTCACAATTTTTAAAGAGCTATTCTAAGCAAGTCGAGCGCAAACTAAAAGAAAAATCGGTGCCCGGTGCTGCTTTATCCGTCGTGCATGTCGAGCACGGCAGCTACGCAGAAGGTTTTGGCAAGACAAAAAGTCGTCAAGGAAGTGTGGTCAACGAACAAACTCGCTTTCGCTTGGCATCGGTTTCAAAAACGTTTGCAGGAAGTCTAACGGCTAAATTGGCGAGCGAAGGGTATTTTAATATTGACGATAGAGTGGGTAGCTATTTGCCGCAAGTCGCCAAAGGTGATTATAGCCAACTTAAGCTCTATCATTTGTTAAGTCACTCGAGTGGCTTAGTACCTAATGCCTACGATAATTTAATCGAGTCTCGCATGGACTACCCACAAATTGTTGAGCGCTTACTGCAAGTCAAAGCGTTATGTAAGCCCGGGGAGTGTTATGGTTATCAAAATGTCATGTTTAGCTTAATTGGAGATGTTATCGAGCAGGCGACGAACATTAGTTACAAAACTTGGATGGAAGAGTTTGTTTTCGCGCCACTTAATATGCATGACGCCGGTCTTGGCTACGAACAAATGACAAAAAATGATAATTTTGCGTGGCCGCATGTCAGAGGGCGAAAGCGTTGGCATACCGCTAAATTAAAGCCGCATTATTATAAAGTACTCCCCGCAGCTGGTGTAAACGCCAGTGCTGCTGATATGGCGCAGTGGTTAAAAGCACAATTAGGTATGTATCCAAGTGTTTTATCACCAGATGCTCTGAGTAAGCAATCAGTGCCGTATACGTTGACGAAACGTGAGCTGCGCAGGCGCGTTTGGTGTGGCCACGTAGAAGAAGCTTACTATGGACTTGGATGGCGAATTTATCGTTATGATGGCAAACTGCTCTATTACCATAGCGGCTGGATGCAAGGTTATCGTACCGATGTGGTGATTATTCCAGAGCTTGGAATTGGGTTTAGTCTACTGTTAAATGCAGAGAGTGGCATTATTAATCAGCTTACGAACGACTTTATTGTTGACGCATTGGCGCTTGAGAAGAAATTACTGCCTCAGGTGAGTGAGCAGGAAATTAAGAAAGTAAAAGCAGAAGAAGCGAGTTTATTACAAGAGATTGCGACGTCTTCAGGTGAAAACGTCGCAGACAACAAAGATTAGTTACGAGGTAACTGGATCTTTTTGTCTTCGCTTTGGCGGTACAACACAATGATATGGCCAATGGTTTGTACTTTATGTGCATTTGTTTCACGAACAATTGCTTCAAAAATCAGTTTCTTAGTTTCACGATCATTGGTTGGTACTTTTACCTTGATAAGTTCGTGAATGTTCAGGTTTTGCTCAATTTCAGCCATGACGCCTTCGGTTAGGCCGTTTGCGCCTAGAAGAACAACTGGGTTTAAAGAATGAGCTAGCCCTTTTAGGAACTGCTTTTGTTTATTTGATAAGGTCATATTGATACAATCTTATTTATTAAAAGGCTTGAATTATCGATATTCTAACGCCATCTAGACAATATTACTAATGAGTTGTAGTTAATATGGCAAATAAAAAACATTCCGCCAGTTCGAAACGTTGGTTAAAAGAACACGTAGAAGACCCGTATGTGCATGAAGCCCAAAAACGTGGCTATCGTTCACGAGCGGTTTTTAAGCTGGAAGAAGTCCAGCAAAAGGATAAATTGATCCGTAAAGGAATGACGGTAGTTGATTTAGGGGCGACTCCAGGGAGCTGGTCGCAGTATCTCGCAGAGCAGGTAGATATTGACGGACAAGTTATTGCTTGTGATATCTTACCGATGGACTCATTAGCGGGGGTTGATTTCCTTCAGGGGGACTTCAGAGAAGAAGCGGTATTAAATGCGTTACTGGATAGAATAAACGGTAAGAATGTTGATGTGGTTTTTTCTGATATGGCACCAAATATGAGCGGAAATATGTCAACCGATCAATCTGGCAGTATGTATCTGGTCGAGCTAGCATTAGATATGTGCCATCAAGTGCTAAAACCAAACGGTGCATTTGCGGTTAAAGTTTTCCAAGGAGAAGGCTTTGATCAATTTGTACAAGAGGTACGTAATTGTTTTAAGGTCGTAAAGATCCGTAAACCAAAAGCGTCTCGTCCTCGTTCACGCGAAGTATATGTAGTGGCGACGGGCTACAAACTGTAGTACAGTTGGAAAGCATCAAGTTGAATTTGAATTTTTTTGGATACAAGAGGTTAACTCCTTGAGCGATATGGCTAAAAATCTAATACTCTGGTTAGTGATTGCAGTAGTGCTAATGACTGTGTTCCAGAGCTTTAACGGTGGCGAACAATATGATCGCCAAACGAGTTACACACAATTTGTAAAGGATGTGCGCAATGGCTCTGTAAGAGAAGTCAGTATTGATCGTCAAACCGGCGTGATTAGTGGCGTTCGTTCAAGTGGAGATCGTTTTCAAACAGTAATTCCATTAACTGATTTGGATTTGGTTAATGACTTACTTAAGAACGATGTAAACATCAAAGGCGTTGCCCCAGAAGAGCAATCTTTCCTTGCAAACATCTTTATTTCTTGGTTTCCAATGCTTTTGCTTATTGGGGTATGGATTTTCTTCATGCGCCAAATGCAAGGCGGTGGCGGCAAAGGCGCAATGTCGTTTGGTAAAAGTAAAGCTCGACTAATGAGCGAAGACCAAGTTAAGACAACATTTGCGGACGTTGCTGGTTGTGACGAAGCGAAAGAAGATGTTACTGAGCTAGTAGATTTCTTGCGTGACCCGTCAAAGTTCCAAAAATTGGGCGGTAGCATTCCGAAAGGCGTGTTAATGGTTGGTCCTCCAGGTACGGGTAAAACCCTACTTGCTAAAGCCGTTGCTGGCGAAGCAAAAGTACCATTCTTTACCATTTCCGGTTCTGACTTCGTAGAAATGTTTGTCGGTGTTGGTGCATCTCGTGTTCGTGACATGTTTGAACAGGCAAAGAAAGCTGCGCCTTGTATCATCTTTATCGATGAAATCGATGCGGTAGGCCGTAAACGTGGCGCTGGTATGGGCGGTGGTCACGACGAGCGTGAGCAAACACTTAACCAAATGCTTGTAGAAATGGATGGCTTTGAGGGTAACGAAGGTATTATTGTTATTGCTGCTACTAACCGTCCTGATGTACTAGATCCTGCATTATTACGTCCTGGTCGTTTCGATCGCCAAGTCGTGGTTGGTCTTCCGGATATTCGTGGTCGTGAACAAATCTTAAACGTTCACATGCGTAAAGTGCCTTTAGACGATAATGTTGAAGCGTCAGTGATTGCACGTGGTACGCCGGGCTTTTCTGGTGCTGACTTAGCTAACCTTGTGAATGAAGCTGCACTGTTTGCTGCTCGTGGCAACAAGCGTAAGGTAAGTATGGCGGAATTTGACGCCGCAAAAGATAAAATCATGATGGGTGCTGAGCGTAAGTCCATGGTGATGAGCGAGCAAGAGAAGGAAATGACGGCTTATCACGAAGCCGGTCACGCGATTGTTGGTCGTTTAGTGCCTGAGCATGATCCAGTATATAAAGTGTCGATTATTCCACGTGGTCGCGCATTAGGTGTAACAATGTACTTACCGGAGCAAGACCGTGTAAGTCACTCTAAGCAACACCTAGAATCTATGCTTTCGAGTTTATACGGTGGTCGTATCGCTGAAGCGCTGATTTACGGCGATGACAAAGTAACGACAGGCGCGAGCAACGATATTGAGCGCGCAACCGATATTGCTAAGAAAATGGTTACTCAGTGGGGCTTAAGTCCGAAACTTGGTCCACAGATGTACTTAGAAGAGCAAGGCGAGATGTACATGGGTGGTGGTTCTCACCGCATGTCAGGTATGTCAGATGAAACCGCTAAGCTTATTGATGCTGAAATTAAAGATTTCATCGATCGCAACTACAAACGGGCGGAGCAAATCCTAAAAGATAATATGGATATTCTTCACACGATGAAAGATGCGTTGATGAAATACGAAACGATTGATGCATTGCAGATTGATGATCTAATGGAGCGTCGTGATGTTCGTCCACCAAGGGATGCGCATGACATTAAGCCAGAGAAAAAAGCAGAATCTGCGAAAGTAACAGAAATAAAACCTGAGCCTAAAGCTGAAAAGCCAGCAGAAGAGCAGTCAAACGACACATCATCAAACTCAGAGCTTGATGACAAATCATAAGATTAGGTAGAATACGACAGCCCCGAGCAATCGGGGCTTTTTTGTATCAGTTGATATAAGTTTTATGACATTCGATGCGAGAACTTAAATCAACTGCTATAAGCCTTTCGTTATCACCAAACTTAGACTACAGAAAATAGGTATAGAATGTACGAGTTACGTTTACCCAAAGGGCGCACCCTTAGTTTAGATAAGCCTCAGGTAATGGGGATTTTAAATGTTACTCCCGACTCATTTTCTGATGGTGGACATTTTACTCACCTTGATAGCGCAATCGAGCAAGCAAATTTAATGCTTTCACAAGGCGCTACCATCTTAGACATAGGTGGAGAGTCCACTCGTCCCGGCGCGCCAGACGTAGAATTAGAAGAAGAATTACAGCGCGTAATACCGATTATTAAAGCAATTCGCACACACTCTAACTGTGTGATTTCGGTAGATACTAGTAAAGCCGAGGTAATGAAACAAGCAATAGAGGCTGGTGCTGATATCATTAATGATGTTCGAGCGTTGCAAGAGCCAGGTGCGCTTGAAGTCGCAGCTCAATACAGTGATGTACCAATTTGTTTAATGCATATGCAAGGTCAACCTCGCTCAATGCAAAATAACCCTCACTATGATGACTTATTTTCAGACATCAGTCAGTTTTTCGAAGCTAGGATCAGTGCGTGCAAGCAAGCTGGGATTGATACCAACCGGCTGATTTTAGATCCAGGTTTTGGCTTCGGTAAATCTCTAGAGCATAACTTTCAGATATTAGGTGGATTGGACAAGTTTCATGCTTTCGATTTACCTATTCTGACAGGCCTCTCTAGAAAGTCCATGTTTGGACAACTACTCACTCGGGAAACGCATGAGCGCGTAGCTGCGAGTCTAGCTGGTGCATTGATATGTGCGCAGAAAGGCGCGCACATAATTCGTGTTCATGACGTAAAAGAAACAAGCGACGCGCTTAATGTATGGCTAGCGTCGGTCAATGGAGTTACTCAATGACAACAAGAAAGTACTTCGGTACGGATGGTGTAAGGGGCATGGTGGGCGAGTTCCCAATTACGCCTGAATTTGCAATGAAACTAGGCTGGGCGGCTGGAAAAGTGCTGTCTGAGCGTGGTACCAAAAAGGTAATTATTGGCAAAGATACCCGCATTTCTGGCTACCTTCTTGAAACCGCGTTAGAGGCTGGGTTAATTGCCGCTGGGATCAATGTGATTTTATTGGGGCCTATGCCGACACCTGCTGTTGCTTACTTGACGCAAACGTTCAGAGCTGAGGCTGGTATTGTGATCAGTGCATCTCATAATCCATACCATGACAATGGCATCAAGTTTTTTGGTGGCGATGGTAAAAAGCTCCCTGACGAGGTGGAACTTGCAATAGAAGCAAAGCTGGATGAACCGATGACGTGTGTCGCGTCTGAAAAACTCGGTAAAGCTAAGCGTCTAGAGAGTGCGGATGGTCGCTATATCGAATTTTGTAAAGGCCAGTTTCCTAAAGAGCTATCGCTTGAAGGATTGAAAGTGGTGCTGGACTGCGCAAATGGCGCGACTTATCATATTGCGCCAAGTGTCATGCGTGAACTTGGTGCAGACGTGATCACAACCGCGTGTGAACCTAATGGTGTCAACATCAACGAAAAATGCGGTGCAACGCATGTCGAAGCATTGAAAAAAGCCGTACTTGAACATCAAGCGGATGTTGGTATTGCTTATGATGGTGATGGTGACCGAGTCATGATGGTCGATCACGACGGTCATGTATTTGATGGTGATGACATCGTCTATATTATCGCTTGCCAAGCTCATGCCGATGGCACATTAGGTGGCGGTGTTGTAGGTACGGTAATGTCTAACATGGGGCTCGAAAACGCCCTTAAATCACGCGGAATTGCTTTTGAGCGTAGTAAGGTCGGTGACCGCTATGTAATGGAGCTTCTTGGTGAGAAAGGCTGGAAAATTGGCGGCGAAAGTTCAGGTCACGTTTTAAATCTGGATCTGATCAGCACCGGTGATGGCATTGTCTCTAGCTTACAAGTGCTTGCAGCCATGGTTGCGCAGAATAAAACATTAAAAGATTTGGGTGAAGGTTTTAGCAAATACCCAATGAAGATGATTAACGTGCGCTATAGCACTAAAGATGATCCAACCGAGCAAGACGCTGTTAAAGCAGTCGTCGCTGAAGTCGAAACTCAGCTTGCCGGAAAGGGCAGAGTGCTATTGCGTAAATCTGGTACAGAGCCAGTGGTTCGCGTCATGGTTGAAGCTCAGCAACAGAAGCAAGTTATCGATTTTGCCCAAAAAATCGCTGAAGTTGTTGAATCTGTGAGCAATTAAACCAAAAGTTAAATTTATTTCTTGTAACTTCGGGTGAGTAGAGTTAGTATCTCACCCGCTTTCTACTGCGGAGTATCGTATGACAACTAGAAAGCAAATTGTTGCTGGTAACTGGAAAATGAATGGCTCAAAAGCCCTTGTTGACCAAATATCAGAAGCAGTAAGCAATCAAGCATTTCAAGCAGATGTAATTGTTTTTCCTCCTGCCATGCTCATTGAGCAAGCAGCAAGTAAAGGGCTTACTGTCGGAACACAAACTGTTTCGGAATATAAAGAAGGCGCATACACTGGAGAAATTCAGGCGTCCCTAGCAAAATCGCTAGGTGCAACATATACCTTAGTTGGTCACTCAGAGCGTCGAGCTATTTATGGCGAAAGCGATGAAGATGTTGCTAATAAATTTGCACATGCTCAAGAACAAGGTTTGACACCAATTTTATGTGTTGGTGAAACTGAAGAAGAAAGAGAAAATGGGCAAACAGAGCAAGTCGTTGCTAGGCAAATAAACGCGGTTATTACCAAATTAGGTGTAGCAGCGCTAACTCACTCTGTGATAGCATACGAACCTGTTTGGGCTATTGGTACTGGTAAAACAGCATCTCCTGAGCAAGCGCAGGCAGTACACAAATTTATACGTGATTTGCTTTCAGAAAATGACAAGCAAATCGCACAAGCACTGCGACTTCTTTACGGTGGCAGTGTTAATGAACAGAACAGTGAATTGTTATTCGCACAAGACGATATAGACGGTGGACTTATCGGTGGCGCAAGCCTAAAACCTGAGAGTTTCGCAGCTATATGCAGAAGTGCAAAAGGATAAGTAAATGTACGAAATTCTAATGGTTGTTTACTTAATTGTGGCGTTAGCACTAATTGGTATGGTGTTGATTCAGCAAGGTAAAGGCGCAGATATGGGCTCTTCGTTTGGTGCAGGTGCATCAGCGACAGTTTTCGGCTCATCAGGCGCAGGCAACTTTATGACCAAGACAACAACAATCTTAGCAACGATTTTCTTTGTGCTAAGTATTGTTCTAGGTAACCTAACTACAGGTCAGATTAAAAAGACTAATGAGTGGGAAAATCTAGAGGCACCAGCTGCTGCAACAACAGTTCCAGCAACAAATGATGTGCCAGCGACAGAAGAAAATCCAGCTTCTGACGTACCTAACTAATCGTTAGGAAATACACCGAATTTGCGAATGTGGTGGAATTGGTAGACACGCCATCTTGAGGGGGTGGTGGCTTCGGCCGTGGGGGTTCAAGTCCCCCCATTCGCACCAAATAAAAAAACCAGCTTATGCTGGTTTTTTTTCGTCTATCGTTTGCCACTAAGCCTGTAGAACAACTAAATAGCAGAATTTTCGCCTTGGCTAAATGGATATTGGTACCTCGGCAATAGCAGGATGCGGTAGCGCTGTTATCGACAAGACTTTCTCGCCTCAAAATTTCAGACGAACCTAGCACCACGGCAAAAACCTAGGCAGAAGTTTCACTTTAGTAACATATCATCCAGCTATTCAGTATAATTATTTGTTCTATAACGTTTTTTTACAAAAATTAATTTCCTAATATTGGTTTTGTTTTGGTTACAAAAACCCCAAAAGTAATTTTTATTAAATAATTATTTCAATTTATCCCCATTGTGACTATAATGCCCCTCCAGAGGAAAGAGATGCCCCTAGTGCATCTTTTTTTATGCCCAAAATTTGTAGTGTCCAAATCTATTTAGATTTTACGGATTACAGGGCTAGAAGTAATAACACTGAGCTTGTTGCTTCTCTAGTTTGCGACCTCTCGCGACTAGTACACACACGGTGATTCCTTTGGAGATTATATGATTACAGTTTTACCTCGCCTTGGTTTATCTGCGATTTCAGCTGCAGTGTTAGCAGCAGTAGCCCTTCCTAGTACTGCATTGGCTGAACAAGCTAATGTGGAGCAAGAAAAACAAGTTTTTGAAAAAATAGAAGTGACTGCTCGTAAACGTACAGAAAGCTTGTTCGAAACGCCTACTGCGATTACTTCTATCGGTGCTAGTGATATTGATAAAGCCAATATCAGCAATCTAGACGATATTGGTAAGTTCGTTCCAAACTTAAATATTACTCGCTATGGTGTAGGTAATGCTGCACATGCTTCTGTATTTATCCGTGGTATTGGCCTGCAAGACCATGTGATCACAACAGACCCTGGTGTTGGTGTTTATGTTGATGGTGTATACCTTGGCCGTCAGATGGGTTCTAACCTTTCACTGCCTAATGTTGAGCGCGTAGAAGTACTACGTGGTCCACAAGGCACACTGTACGGCCGCAACACATTAGGCGGTGCGGTAAATGTGATCACTAAACAACCTGGCGCTGGAGAAGTTGCACGCGTTGAAGCTAAAATAGGTTCTCGCGGTCGTTTAGCGACTGATCTTTATACAAGCCAAACGTTAACAGACACACTAAGCTTTTCTGCAAGTGCATCTTATAAAGAGCGCGATGGTGTAGGTAGAGCAATCAACTTAGCAAATCCCGAAAAAGAAATCGGCGAAGAGCAAGAGTTTAGTGGTCGCTTAGCAATTAGATGGCAAGCAACGAATGATTTAGTTGTCACCGCTGCATTTGACGGCGTTGAGAACGAGTCTGGTCAATCACCGTATACTATCGAGTTAACAGATCCACTTGACTCAAATGACCCTTTCAATGGTGACTTCCCATTGCTAGATGAATCTATGCTGCCAAACAATCCTGATGACTTGGCAACAACGGTTGCTGGCATTGAAAGCACCGACTACTCTGGTTGGGGCGGCTCAGTGACTGCTGATTGGCAAGCAAGTGATGTTTACTCGGTTAAATTTATCGCAAGCAAGCGTAGCTCTGAATATACCGGTGGCCTAGATGACGATGCGGTAGCACTTAATCTATCTGAATTCCCAGAAGAGGGCGGTGCAGATCAGTACTCATTTGAGCTACAACTAAACGGTACTTATGACTCTTGGGATTTTGTATCGGGTCTTTATTACTTTAACGAAGACGGTTTTACCAGCTCTGGTCCGTTCGTATTTAGCCCGTGGAACACGCCGAATGGCTTATTAAACGATGGTCAGACTGCTTCTTTTGGTGGCTACGGTTACTTTGACATCAACCAAGAAACTGATGCCTATGCGGCATATATCAATGCAAGCTTTGACGTAACAGAGCTGCTCAGCATTGGTGGTGGTTTACGTTACTCTGAAGATAAAAAAGAGGCAAACGCGCTGTTCCCAAGCTTTGGCACTCGTAAATACGTCAGTGCAGATTTTGACGAAGTAACTTGGGACGTGAATGCGTCATACCAGTTAACTCGTGACATTAATGTTTACGCGCAGGTCCAAAAAGGATACCAAAGTGGCGGCTTCCCACCACGTCCATTTGGTGGCCCAGATCAATTCGCTGCGTTTGATGAAACTAAAGCGATTAACTACGAAATCGGTTTCAAAGGCCAAGTGCATGAAAACGTATCTATGATGGTTGCTGCATTTGTAACGGATTACACCGATCTGGCGTTACCTTTCAACGACCCGACAGCAGGCGGTGGTTTCGTCACTATCGTGGAAAATGCAGGTGAGTCGAAAGCACAAGGTGTTGAACTTGAAACGACAATCGCAATTACTGATGATTTCTCAGTACGCAGCTCAATCGGTTACCTAGACTCAGAAATTACCCATGTTGATGAAGGTGTTATTGGTATTGGTAAAGGCGATGCGCCAGCACTCACACCTCGATGGACTGTGATGGTGGCACCATCTTACTTCCATGACTTAGAGCATGGTGCAACGATTGCAGTTAACGCAAGCTACTCGTACCGCTCAGACATGCAAGGTCAGTCTGTAACACGTGCAAGCGAGCATATTGATTCTCGCGAACTGTTAGGCTTTAACATCTCATACACCAACGCTGAAGGCGATATGGAAGTAACGCTATACGGTGAAAACGTGCTAAACGAAGTGTACGATGTAGGTCGTCTACAGCAAAGTGGCTTTGTTGGTGTCATGCGCAGCAATGACCGCAGTGAGTTTGGTATTAAGTTCAAAAAAGAGTTCTGGTTAGATTAATCCAACCCTTATTTGAAGATAGAAAAAGCCGCTTAGTTTCTAGCTAAGCGGCTTTTTTGTTTTAAGTCTCTCGTCCTAAATTATATTGAAACTCATTCAGCATAACGTAAAGCGATTGATATAACTGCTTGTTTACATTGTGGTTAACCTATGGGAGTCTAGTGATAGACAATATCTCGATTCCAGTTTTGAGTCGTGTTGAGCTAATCATATCGCTGTAACTCGTTTACCTATAAACGTGAAGACTATTCGTGACCTAGAGTCTATTTGAGCGTAAATATTACGAAGGAGAAGAAGTTGAGCAATACTATGTTAGAGGAAGGAAAGGAGATCCTAGCACAGCAGTCTTTTAGTTTATTGTTAGGCGCTGAGTTGGAGGTGTTTGAGGTTGGCGTTGCTGAGTTAAGCCTAGCTATTCGGGATGACCTTAAACAAAACTATGGTTTTGCACATGGCGGCGTGGTTAGCTATCTAGCTGATAATTGTATTACTTTTGCTGGTGCATCGGTGCTGGGCAGCTGTGTTACCTCAGAGTATAAAGTGAATTATGTTAGACCTGCTATTGGCGATAAGCTAATCGCGAAGTCAACTGTTTTGTATTCGGGTAAACGTCAGGCGACATGCGAATGTAAGGTATATGCGCAAAGCGGTGATGAAGAAAAGTTGGTGGCGGTTTCTCTTGGAACAATAACTAAGGTTTAGGGTAGCAGGGGGCACTCTGAAGTGCATTTGCATATAATAAACGTATTAGGTTTTTTAGCGCTACCAACCTTAGAGATTTGATATAAGCAGGCAGCGCTATGTTAAACGCTTAGTTACAGCAACTAGAACGTATACGCAACGCTAAACTTCACACTTCTTGGCATGATATAGCGGCCGTTAGGTGAATCTGGGTTACGTGGATCCCCCTCGGTGATCCCTTGTTTGTCAGTAAGGTTATCTACCGCCAGTTGTAATTTTACGCCCTCTGTAGGTTCTACAATAAGGCCAACATCAAGCTTTTTATAGCCCTCTAACACGACAGTATTTTCATTATCGCCAAAACGGTCATCTACAGCTGAGAGTGTGCCATACAAGGTGGCGTACATACCCGACATTTCAAAGTCATAACTTGGTGTAATACGTAGCATCCAGTCAGGTTGGCGCTGCGCTTTATTCCCTTCATTGGTCGGGCTTTCAGTAATTTCAGTGTCTTGCCATGTGGCATTCAAGTTTACCGATAGGCCCGACTCATGGTTGTAACTGTAATCAAGTTCTACACCAGTTGCTTCGTTGGTTAGAATTTCCGCAGGTACTCCTGGGCGTCTTACAAACGTGTCGCCTTTTACTTCGTTGGTAAATAAAGTAACAAACAGGTCGCCGGTTTCACCCATATATTTATAGCCAAGCTCTGCTTGTGTGACTTCTTTAATCAGCGACTCGCCCGATTCATAGGTGCTATAGTTATCTCTAAAGTCGTCGAAATAAGGCATTTTGTAGCCTTTGTTCATACGCACAAAAACACCTGAATCTAAGTTCAAATTATAGTCAGCACCTAAGGTCCACGAAGTTTTGCGCTCATCATAGTCAACCGCTTTGGTGATAGCCCCATCTAAACCTTCGTCGACCGAATACTCAACCTCGTGTTGCTCGCTACGTAAGCCTAAATCTAACTTAAGGGCTTCCGTTGCTTGGTAACTTTGGGTGGTGTAGATGGCCCATGTTGTCGCATCACCAGAACTGTTAATGTCGTAGTTGAAGGCACAACCCGCAACATCGCTATTACACGCGATACCATTCAATGCTTCGCCACCTTGCTCCAACACATGGTAGGCGGTATTACCTAAGCTCCACCAATCTTTTGCTGAGGTAGTTGCTGTATAAATACCAAAGGCACTTGACCAATCACCAAAGGTTTTGCTTAAGGCTAAGTCATTGGTGAAAGCTTCGATATCCTTTAATACAACCCAGCGACCATATTGTTGTACCATAGTATCGCCCGCGTATTCATCGCCCGTGACGCTACCTGTTGCGGTTTCACCATTGTCCGCCACTTCACTTAAAAGCATCGCACTGCCAGCAGGCACAAGGCCTAGTGTATTTGCATCGCCTTGCGTTAAGCTAAAGCGGTCATTTAATTGCCAGCCGTTTTTGAATTCTACTTTTAAGCTACCTCCAGAAACATGGCCTTTCCAGCCACGACCATCACCCATATCTACGCTCATCGGTGCATTTTCATCACCGACATAAATAATCGCCTTGCGATTATTCGTTCCCAGCTGAGTAAAGCCTGCATCCACACCCTCCACATTAAGTGGGGTTGGCAGATACCATGCGCCTCTGTCATCAGTTTGACGGGTATAAAGGTTAAACTCACCGTCAGCAAACTCTTTGGTTAGGTTTATGGTGAATTGATGACCTTTTTCTGAGGTAAAACCCGCATCACGGACCCCAGAAGAGCGTTTGATATAACCGCCAACCATGTAGTAAAGGTCATTGGAGATCTCACCACTTAACACGCCGTCAATGCGGTTTAGACCATAGTCTGTGGTGGTGTATTTAAACGTCCCTTCGGTGTCGGCTTGGCCGCGTTTAAGTTGAAAGTTAGTTGTTAAGCCCGGCTGACCATTAGACACCACGGGGTTTGGTCCACCACGCAGGCCTTCCATCATACTGATGGTTTCATCGAGTCTGAAAATCGAGGTGTTTTCTAAAAATGAGAGCGTTGGCGCGGGATATATAGGACTGCCTTGCAAACTAACCGTTAAGAATGGTGCATCCCCACCGCCTGGAAAGCCGCGAACAAAAACGTTGGCACCGGATTCACCTCCTGAACTTTCAACCCAGATACCAGGCACCGCTTTAAGCAAGTCAGCGGTACTTTTGGGGGCGAGCTTATCAATTTGCACGGCATCGATGTTAGTCACAGCAAAGCTTGCATCAATTTTTCTGATCCCTGCGCCACCAGGTGTACCTGAGACAATGATGGTTTCTACTTTTTCTTTGTTATTGTTCGGTTGTTGTTCAGCCTGAGCTGACGCACTTAACGCAAGCGTTATAGCAGCAGCGATCAAGCTTAAGGAGTTAGTTTTTATCACGGCTAAAGCCCTCTTGTTGTTGTCATAGACTGGTATTTAACGACTGTCTATTTTTTAAAATAGATCTTAATGCAAACGTTTGCAATGATGTTGTTTAAAAATTTGTCATAAAATGATGTAAGGCGTTACAAATTTACAGTGATTGCTTATCTTTTCTGCTTGGTTAGGGTAGGAGATTCAATTAGTTATGGTTTAAGTATCAAAAAATTGTAAGAATAGCGATGTAATAACGTGTGCTAAGAAGGGGTTTGCGATGGGAACAACACAATTAAAGCTATCGGATCTAGCAAGGCTAGCTGGCGTCTCTACCTCCACAGCTTCCCGTGCACTCAATGATAACCCTCTGATAAAAAAGGAAACTCGAGAGCGCATTCAGGCGCTTGCAAAAGAGCATCACTTTAGTGTTAACGCGGCGGCTAGTCGCTTACGGATGCAAAAAACCAAAGTCATTGCCGTTATTATCAATCTCGAAGCCGAAACCAAACAATCCGTCGACGACCCATTTTTACTTAAAGTAGTGAGCGATATTAATCGTGCAGTGAACCGAAAAGGCTACGAGTTATTGCTCTCCAATTCTTATATGGCGGGGGAAGACTGGCATGGTTATTTTATTTCTGGCCGTCGAGCCGATGGAGTTATTGTCGTCGGCCAAGGCAAGGAGCAAGCACGAATTGAGCGTGCTGCAAGAGCTGGCACGCCGATCGTGGTATGGGGCGACCCTAAAACTTCTGCAAATTATCCTATCGTTGGGAGTGACAATTTTATTGGTGGCCTTAACGCAACGGAGCACTTAATTGCCAGGGGAGCGTCTAAACTTCTATTTTTGGGCGATCCGGGTCATGCCGAACTTGGTGAGCGCTATCGCGGATTTTGCCATGCGGTGGAAAAAGCCAAGGTAGAAGCGAAAATGATTAAAATCGACATTACCTCAGAGGCTGCCTACGCGAGTATAAACGCTTCGTTGCGAGCACAAGGATTAACCTTTGATGGGATCTTTGCATGTAGTGATATGGTCGCGCTTGGAGCACTAAAAGCCCTAAAAGAGCGTTATGTTAGCGTGCCGAATGACGTACGAATAGTCGGCTTTGATGATATTGCCATGGCACAGATCAGCTTCCCTGCGCTATCTACGATTAAACAAGACACCAACGCGGCAGCACAGTTATTGGTGGAAAAGCTGCTCTCTCAGCTAAGTGGTGAGACATGTGCTTCTCAAGAGGTGCCGTCCTCATTGGTGATCAGACAATCTAGTTAACGCAGCACAATATGCGATAACAATCATTAGCTTAAATTGTATTGATGTGATTTGAAATGCAAACGATTGCAAAAATAAGAAAGTCTGTCTAGACTAAAAAGGAATCACAGTGTTTTAACGAGAATAACAATGAATCGAGCACGTATCATACTTGCCATGGCCGTTAGTTACTTCCTATTTGCTATTTTGCTCAATAGCGTAGGGACGGTCATCTTGCAGTCTATTCATAGCTTTGGCATTACAAAAGCGCAGGCCGCCACCTTAGAGGCATTTAAAGATCTTCCCATCGCCATCGTTTCATTTCTAGTTGCGTCGGTTATCCCTAGGGTCGGATTTAAAATCGCTCTGACCGCTGTGCTTGCGGGTGTAGCATTGATTTGCAGTATCACTCCTATGGTCGCTGAGTTTTGGATTCTTAAACTAGTATTTGCTTGCGTGGGTGCGGCATTTGCGGTGGTCAAAGTGTCGGTTTATGCGCTCGTTGGCCAAGTCACTGAAGGAAGCAATCAACATTCAAGCCTGCTTAATTTTATTGAGGGCGTGTTTATGTTAGGGGTCCTCGGCGGTTATTGGATTTTTGCGGCGTTTATTGACAGCGGCGATAACTCTCTTGGCTGGTTAAACGTCTATTTCGTGTTAGCTGTGCTGAGTGCTTTCACCGCGTTTATTGTTTGGGTTTCCCCAATTGCAAAGCCTGAGCCAACGCAAGCCACCGAGTCTAGTGTCTCTGCATTTATGGCTATGCTAAAGCTTGTGGCTAAGCCGCTTGTGCTGGTATTTGTGATTTCCGCATTTTTATACGTATTGATAGAGCAGAGTATAGGCACTTGGTTGCCTACTTTTAATAATGAGATCTTGTCATTACCGGTGAATATTAGCGTGCAAATTACCAGTGTTTTTGCTGCCTGTTTAGCACTCGGTCGGCTTGGTGCCGGCGTTGTGCTCACCAAAGTACATTGGTATGTGGTGTTAAATGTTTGCCTTGCCGCTATGGCAGGATTAGTGATTTTAACGTTACCGATGACTGAGGGTATTGAGAAAACGCTTATTTCTTCGTTATTTGATGCACCCCTTGTGGCTTTTCTGATGCCGCTGATCGGTCTTTTTATGGCGCCTATTTATCCGGTCATTAATTCGGTAATGCTAAGTAGTTTACCCACTACACAGCACGCTTCGATGACAGGGCTAATCGTTGTATTTTCAGCGCTAGGTGGTAGCACAGGCTCAATGATCACAGGTTTGGTGTTTCAACATTTTGGTGGTCAACAAGCGTTTTATGGGGCACTTATTCCCATGCTGGTGATTGCTGTGTGTTTATATTTCTTTAAATCGATGAGTGAGTCTAGCCAATTAAATCATGCTCACACGCCAAATCAACAAAAGGTGAGCTGAGGTTTTACATGCAGTATCAATCAAACTTTTATTCCACAGAGATTTTTAAGGCGGTGCAAAGCGCTGGTTTGTTTTCAGACAGTAAAGTTTTTGCAGATGCCATCGCAAAAATTCCGCTGGCAGAGATAGAAAACCAGTATGTGATGCAAAAGCCGACGGGAGAGGCGTTACTTAGATTTGTGCATGCGCATTTTGACTTTGTTGCCAACAAAGAGTTAGATGCCTTACCAGACTTTACTAGTGCGCAGCAGTATATCAGTGCGCTGTGGTCGCGTTTATCTAGAAAGGCGAGCACCGTTGCTAAAGGTTCCTTGCTACCTTTACCCCATCCGTATGTTGTACCGGGTGGACGTTTTAACGAAATTTATTACTGGGATAGCTACTTTACGGCACTCGGGCTTTTGGATGCGAACAGAAGCGATCTCGTTGAGGGGATGCTAGATAACTTTGTGAGTCTTATTGATCGTATTGGACATGTACCTAACGGCAATCGAGATTATTACCAAAGTCGCTCCCAGCCACCTGTAACGGCATTAATGGTTGATTTACTGTGGCAGGAAAAATCTCATGATAAGCAGTGGCTGTCGCGAGTTACTCAGGCATTACTGAAAGAACATCAGTTTTGGCAGACCGGAGAGGATTTGAGTTGCACGGATAAAAAAGCGCAGTACCGAGTCGTCAACATGCCATGTGGGGGCACACTGAATCGCTACTGGGATCCGCTTGCAGCGCCGCGCCCAGAGTCTTTTATTGAGGATATAGAATTAGCCACAGCGGTTACGGACAGCGAAACGTTTTATCAGCACATTCGTGCGGCTTGTGAGTCGGGGTGGGACTTTAGTAGCCGTTGGTTAGCAAACGCTGACGATTTAGCGAGCATTCGTACAACAGACATTATCCCAGTGGATTTAAATGCACTATTGGTATTGCTTGAGTCGCAAATTGCACGTTGTTTTGAGAAATTAAACGAGCTAACGCAAGCGCAGTACTATGCCAATTTAGCGTCAAATCGCAGTGCACTGATACAGAAATATTGTTGGTGCGATAAAAAAGGTTGGTTTTTCGATGTGGATCTTAATGATTATGCGCGTACCTCCGTTGAATCTCTAGCGGGCGTTGTACCTATGTTTGCAGAGTTGGTTACACCTGAGCAGGCAGAGCATATTGGCAAAAAACTCGAGGCAGAATTTTTGCAGCAAGGCGGATTGGTTAGTACCTTAGTCACTACTTCACAGCAGTGGGACAGTCCTAATGGCTGGGCACCACTGCAGTGGTTTGCGGTGTCAGGCTTTAGGGCATATGGTCAAAATCAGCTCGCGAAGAAGATTATGCAAGCATGGCTTTATGCTGTTGAAACCGGCTTTGAGCAAGCCAGTTGTTTGCTTGAGAAGTATAATGTGGTTGAACCGGATAAACAGGCAAGTGGCGGAGAATACGTGGTGCAACAGGGCTTTGGTTGGACTAACGGAGTAACCAGTCGTTTTTATCGGCTTTTAGTGCCTGAAGTTGATAGTCCTTCGGCGTGATATTAAAAGCTTGTTTAAACGCTCGACTAAATTGGCTTGGATGCTTAAAGCCGAGTGCAAAGCTAATTGCGGTGATCTGAATTCCAGCTTTTAGTTTTGCCTTTGCTTCAGTTAGTCTCCGTGCTTGGAGCCACTGCTGTGGCGTCATCGCAAATGATTTTTTAAATTGATTGAAAAAGCGACTTCTACTCATGCAGCTAAGTTTACAAAGCTTCTCTACATCTAATGGCTCGTCTAAATGCGTCTCCAAATAATGCATCGCTTGATACAAACCGTTTTGATCTGGTGTTTGTTTTACTGCGCCTAACAGCAGATCTCGGCTTTGTTGCTGTAGTAGTCTTGCAATTAGTTCATCCATTGCCAAATCGATAAAGTACCCCCGCTCAGCCTCATTCTCACTGAACAGATGGAGCAATCGCCCCAAGCAGTGCTGGGTTTGCCAGTTATGCTCGGTGTGCACCAGCTGCTTTTGATAATTAAAATCACTAGGAAGCGAAAGCGCTAACTTCTCACTCACGGTATTAATTTTCTCTCGACTGATCTCAATGGCTAAACAGGTGGTGGGAGCGGATAAGCTAGCGTCGGGAAAGTCTATAAATACGGTTTGTTCTGGTGCCAATACGAAGCTTTGATGAGGTAAAAAGGGCTGGTGATAGTCGCAACTGTCTACATGCATCACTTTTTTGCCCGTGATCATTGCACAAAACAACACTTCATTAGAGGCGAGTTTGACTCTATTGGTACTTTCGTATGTGTCATAGACGCTAAGCTCTACCTGATTGGCGGCAAAACTTATTTTGTTTTCAACTAAGCGTTCGACACGACTGCGATGTTTAGAGATCTGCAAACAATGCACTCCTTCTCGGTTACTTTTGGACTGTGCGTATACATTCCGAGACCCTAAGTTAAGTTTTTAAAGGTGAATTTGGCTAATGTCAAATATTAGTAAAAACAAAACTGGGACGAGTGAAGCCCAAATAAATAACACAAGTTGCAGAGGTAAAAATGATATACGCAAATCCAAATACTGAAGGTGCGATCGTCAGCTTTAAGTCGCAATATCAAAACTTTATTGGCGGTGAATGGACGCCACCCGTTGACGGCCAGTACTTCGACAATATTAGTCCTGTTAATGGCGAAGTGTTTTGTCAGATCCCGCGTTCAAATAATGCAGACATTGAACTGGCGCTTGACGCCGCCCATGCTGCAAAGGCGGCGTGGGGTAAAACTTCGGTCACTGAACGAAGCAATATATTACTCAAAATCGCAGACCGAATAGAAGCAAACCTTGAATACCTAGCGGTAGCCGAAACATGGGATAATGGTAAAGCTGTACGTGAAACGCTAGCCGCTGATGTTCCGCTTGCTGCTGATCATTTCCGCTATTTTGCAGGTTGCATTCGTGCTCAAGAAGGAGCCATAGGTGAAATTGACGAGTCAACCGTGGCCTATCATTTTCATGAGCCTCTGGGTGTTGTGGGGCAGATCATCCCATGGAACTTCCCATTACTTATGGCCGCTTGGAAACTGGCACCCGCTCTCGCAGCTGGAAACTGCGTAGTGCTAAAACCTGCGGAGCAAACGCCTGCGTCTATTTTGTTGTTGATGGAATTAATCGCTGATTTATTACCAAATGGTGTGGTTAATGTTGTAAATGGTTTCGGGAAAGAGGCTGGTGAAGCGCTTGCTACGAGTACACGTATCGCAAAAATTGCGTTTACAGGATCGACTCCTGTGGGCTCTCACATCCTAAAATGTGCTGCTGAAAATATCATTCCCTCAACGGTGGAGCTAGGGGGTAAGTCGCCTAATATCTACTTTAGTGATGTGATGCAAGCTGACGATGATTACCTAAGTAAGTGTATTGAAGGCGCTGTGCTGGCCTACTTTAACCAAGGCGAAGTATGTACTTGTCCATCGCGATTGCTCGTGCAAGAAGATATATACGATGACTTTATAGCCAAAGTCATCGAACGCACTAAGGCGATTAAACGCGGCAATCCGCTTGATACAGAAACCATGGTTGGTGCACAAGCCTCACAAGCTCAATTTGATAAAATTCTTAGCTATATTGATATTGGCAAGAAGGAAGGGGCTGAAGTATTAATCGGTGGCGAAGTCGCAGAGCTTGGCGAGGGTTATCATAAAGGTTTTTATATTCAGCCGACGCTGTTAAAAGGGCATAACCAAATGCGGGTATTCCAAGAGGAAATATTTGGTCCGGTGATCTCTTTATGTACTTTTAAAGATGAAGCGGAGGCGTTGGAATTGGCGAATAGCTCTGAGTTTGGTTTAGGTGCTGGGGTGTGGACTAGAGATATGAATCGCGCATATCAATTTGGTCGCCAAATCGAAGCGGGTCGCGTGTGGACTAACTGTTATCATATGTATCCTGCACACGCGGCATTTGGTGGTTATAAAAAATCAGGTATTGGCAGAGAAACTCACAAAAAAGCGCTGGATCATTACCAACAAACCAAGAACCTCTTAGTGAGCTATAGCACCAGTCCTCTAGGATTTTTCTAATTTAATTATTATAGAAGTATCGAGTACTGACCATTGTGACAGTACTCAATCAGTCATCCGGTTAAGAAACAACTTTTAATGGCGTCGCTTGTTTATTAGCAAATGCTATCCTATATTCGAGTCCTTTGCCGGGCTCGCTGACGGTGTGTACATCTCCATCTAGCCCTTGAGTCACCAAGTTATAGATAATATAAGCGCCAAGTCCCATACCGCCACTTCCTCTTTTGGTGGTATAAAATGGCTCGAATAACTTACTTAATTCAAGCTCCGACATGCCTTTACCATTGTCTTTATAAATAAGCCCAATGTGTTCATCATGTTTAAAGAATTCAATGGTGATCTCACCTTGTTCCGACTCTTTAAAGCCATGTGCAATGGAATTTGCGACTAAATTCGAAATGATCTGAAAAATAACACCGGGATAGGTCGTGGCGATAAGGCCGGGATCGCAATGAAACTTGATTTTATGGTCATGCTTTTTAATCTCTGGGCTGAGCGCTGCGATGATCTCTTGAACATAATCATGGACATTAAAGGCTCTCACCTGCTCGCTGGATTGGTCTACAGCGACTTGCTTAAAGCTAGTGATTAAATTGGCTGTCCGTTGGAGGTTTTTTAATAGTATTTTGCAAGCACTGGTTGAATCTGAAATAAAGTATTCTAACACCTCAGTAGAGAGCTCCTTACATTGATACTTCATGGTGAGGTCGTTTAAGTGTTCTTGTAAATAGGTCGTGGATGTAATGCCAATCCCTATTGGAGTATTAATTTCGTGTGCAACCCCAGCGACCAGATCGCCAAGTGATGCCATTTTTTCTCTTTCAAGTAGTTGTGCATGGGTACGGTTGAGGTTGATAACGGTTTCTTCTAATTTTTGATTCGTCTCAACTAACGAGCGAGTGCGCTCACTCACTAACTCTTCTAGCTGCTCTTTATGTTGTTTTAACTCTTGTAAGATCTGCATTCCTTCGACTAATAAAAACCCCAAAGCGACGATATAGGCCATTAGCCTTAAAATGTGCCAACCCCACCAAGCAGCATCCCACAACTTGGATTGCTCAAACATGATAGCGGCTGCGCCAAACAAGAAGCAATGTAAGCAAAATAGCAAATCACTCACATGATGAGAGTCACGATATACAAGAAGGATTTTAACCGCAGCAATAATAAATAGGGCACCACCAATTACGTTTAGCGCCATCGCCGTGCCAGTAAAGTGGCCTTGTTTAACCATATCTGGTAAATCTGCAGGGAAAGCTAAACTGCTAATGCCGATAATAATCGCGGCTGTACAAGCACCAATTAACCAATAACGGTTTTTGAACCAAGTAACTCGGTTGTGGGCAAGCAGAGTGATGAAGGCTAGGCCACCGAAGAAAGTCGCGATACTATGGAGCCAAACGAATGTTTGGCCAACATTTACGGCGGCATGAAATCCATCTAAGATCCCCATTATTAGCAACGCTGTAGCGATTTCAATATTAAAGCTTGTTCCTATATTGTGCTTTTCGAAGAATAATAACGCAAATGCAATAAAAAGGGCGACAGCCGAGCCAAAGCTCTCAACCACTGCATGCGTTTCTATCAGCGGCCACGTAATGTCACTGAACAGAGTATTGCTCAGTAAAAGGGATGCGCCGTGGATAGTTAAGCTAACACCTATGATTATCCAGATCACAATGTGGGTGTTTTTATTTATGTTCATTTAGGCTATTCCTTCGATTTACCTCCTTAAATCTAGTACATTTATTGTGTAGATAAAGCATGCCGAGCATTTTTATCAGCTAGTACTAAGGTACCAGCTGATACATTTCCAATGTTACTCGTTTCCAGAGGTGGCGAGCTCGTCAGCCAAACTTGTTAAGTCCGGTAGCACGTAATCTGGTGCTTTTGCCAGTGGATAAAGTTGCTTTTGTGGTCTTGCAATAAACGCAGTTTGCATGCCCGCGGCTTTAGCGCCGGCAACATCCCAGCCGTGAGCCGCCACCATTAGCGCTTGGTCTGGGCGAATATTTAGTTGCTGTAACGCCCACTCATAGGCTCTAAGGTCGGGCTTATACACTTTAATGTCTTCAATACTCAAGCGTTGATCAAAATAGGTGATTAGACCGGCATTTTCAAACTGCGCTTTAACTCCTGCATTCGATGAATTGGTTAAACTCACGAGTTTAAAGCCTGCTTGTTTGAGCCGCTTTAGCGCTGGAATGACGTCTTCATGCGGGGGCAAAGAGAGCAGGGCGGGCACGATTGCTTGTTTAGCTTGTGAGTCAGTTATCGTTAGGCCTTTGTTCTTTGCAACCATTTGTAGCGAGGCAACGCCTATTTTGCCAAAATCTTGATAATCACCACTTACCGTAGTCACTAACGAGTGATGTAGCATAGTGGAAAACCAAAGGGGTAATAGGGACTCATCACCACCCAAAACTTGGCTAACCGGTTTATTCATTGACTCTAAATCAAGTAAGGTTTCATTGACATCGAAGAAAATAACTTCCGGGCGTTCAACCTTTGAGTTGGCTTGGCTAATATTCGGCATTAGGCCTCCTAACGTAACGAATAGACTAATTAAGGTACGTTGCATTGATAATTCCAATTTAGTTGCGATGAGAAGCAGTATATTTATTTGATAAATTTAAACAAAGCGTGCATATTCGAAAGCAAGATTCGAAAAAATTAAATCAACATGTATTCAATCGCTGAACTCGAAACATTCTTGGCTATTATTAAACATCAAGGAGTGGTTAATGCTGCGAAGCAGTTGAGACTCTCACCCGCGACAGTTAGTCATCGTCTTAATAAGTTAGAGCAACATTTAGGCACGACTTTGCTGTTTAGAGATAGTCGTACGCTAACATTGTCCCCAGCCGGAAGTACTTTTAGAGAGCGGGTGGAGCATATATTAGAGGCGCTTTATGATGCTGAGCACGAAATAGGTGCAAGGGGCTCAGCGGTGAGCGGGTTACTTCGTGTCACTATGCCGCCTTGGGTGTTTTCACAATTTGTGATGCCAAATCTAAGTCAATTTGAGCAAGCGCATCCGCAATTAGCACTCGATTTCCTGATCAACGATCAGTTTGTAAACATAGTTGAAGGTGCTCAAGATGTAGCGATACGCGTTGGACAATTGGCTGATTCTGGGTTGTTGGCGAGAAAACTATGCGATAACCATCGGATATTATGTGCAGCGCCGAGCTATATTGACCGCTATGGCATGCCTGATAATATCAGCGAATTACAAAACCACTTTTTTGTATGCTTACCTTGGCAACGAGAATTTAAGTTAAAAGAACCAAACGGTAGAATTGTACACTTTAACGCAAAAACTCGTTTTACGATTTCAAACTCAGACAATATGACTTCTGCTGCCCTAGCTGGGCATGGTATTGCAGTTAAATCTCACATTGCCATCAGAGATAACCTAAAAAGAGGTGAGTTAGTGCCTATAATTCCAGGTTGTCTCGAAAGTGACGACGCACCTATTTGGTTTGTCAGGCCTCAACACTCGCTGAAGACACGCAAAGCAGAGGCATTCTATGAGTTTATGAAGTCATTGTTCGAAAATAAGGGCTAATACTTTAGTCTGCTTGTGCTTTTAAACTAATAACTCTAAACTCCGTATTAAAATTAGAAACTAGCCAGCGAGATGGTTGTAAAATCAAACTGGTAACACTGATAGCAAACGGAGCTGCTATGTTCAAATTCATTTCTTGGATTTTTTCTATCACCGCATTTTCACTTACTCTATTCTTTATCGTGCAAGGTAGTTATATGCTTTGTTTAGTCATGCTACTTGCTGGATTGATTGCATTGCCAAAACATGAAAAAGAATTGCAACCATTAGGTATGAGATTACATGCTAAGCATTTTTCTCGGGAGTCTCGCTCACTTAGCTCAAAAGAGGTAATGAACTTTTTATTAGCATGCTCATTGGCTGGCGCTAGCCTTGCGTACCAGTGGCATGTGGTAACAATATAGACTTTACTTAATACCTTGAGTGTTTATATACAGCTATAATCCGAGTTCCTATTAATGGGATACTCGGATATTTTTCAATGCTACCCCGAGATAGAGTTAACCTCATATCACAAATAGTATAAAACATACTGGATGTTTAAAATCAGCTCACTAGCTGTTAGATTGGTTTTAACTACCACAGCATGGAAGAGCAATTGAATGTCACAGTCGTTAAAACCCTCATCAATACGTGTTCAAGAGTTCCTAGCCAGTCATGGGCATCACTTCACAGTTACAGAGCTTGCAGACTCTACTCGTACCGCGAAAGATGCTGCAAATGCGATTGGTTGCACTGAGTCTCAAATCGCCAAGTCTCTGATATTTAAAGATAGCAATACAGAAAAGGCGGTCTTGATAATTGCTTCTGGTAGCAACCAAGTGTCCGTGGAAAAAGTAGAAGCTGCAATTAATGTAAAGCTCGAAAAAGCGAACGCAAACTTTGTGCGGGAAAAAACCGGGTTTGCCATTGGCGGTGTGCCTCCTGTGGCGCACACTGACTCTGTGTTGACGATAATAGATAGAGATTTAAAGCAATACGATCGTATTTGGGCTGCTGCTGGCACGCCCAACTCGGTTTTTGAGTTAAAAGCGCATGATCTAGATACGCTTACGGGTGGCACTTGGTTAGATATTGCGAAGTAACTCTCAGTTCGTAATCTACTTTATGTTTAAGTGATCCAACTAGGAATTTACTTGGGGTGGTCATTAAGGTTCTCAACCAATAAAGTGTTTTCTAGATGAGAAGAGCCCGATAGTCATTTAAAATAATCGTATTAATACCGCTCTCAAAGTAGTTGAATTTAAAAAAGTAAAGACACAGAGATACATGATAAACTTACCGCCAATAATTCAGTAGTATGACTATCTAAGATAATCGAGCTACTAGTCATAAGTGTGACCAAACGTGTGACCTTTTGATTTTTGTGATTTGTATTTTAATCATAACTTTATGATATTTAGGGTTTAAGTGATTTATGTGTGAGCTTTTGGGGATGTCGGCGAACGTACCGACGGATATTTGTTTTAGCTTTTCTGGTTTGTTGGAGCGCGGTGGCAATACGGGTCCTCATAAAGATGGCTGGGGTATCACCTTTTACGAGGGGAAAGGATGTAGAACCTTTAAAGATCCTGAACCTAGCTGTCAGTCTGAAATTGCTAAATTGGTCAAAGCATATCCGATTAAAAGCGTGTCCGTAATAAGTCATATTCGACAGGGAAATAGGGGACGAACTTGTCTTGAAAATACCCACCCATTCACTCGAGAATTATGGGGTCGGGAGATCACTTACGCTCACAATGGTCAGCTTTCGGACTATAAAGATTTAAAAACTGACTTCTATCGACCCGTTGGGAACACAGACAGTGAACTTGCCTTTTGTTGGATTTTGGACAAAGTAAGAGAAAAATACCCAAGTCGCCCGTCAAACATGGTCTCAGTTTTCAGGTATATCGCAAAGCTAGCGCACACATTGAGAGACAAAGGGGTATTCAACATGTTGATAACCGATGGCATTTATGTGTTGGCGTATTGCACCAATAACCTATATTGGATAACCCGTAGAGCCCCATTTGGTAAGGCTACCTTAATCGATGCGGATATGGTGGTAGATTTCCAAAAAGAAACCACACCAGATGATGTTGTCACTGTTATTGCAACTCGACCGCTGACCAACGATGAACAGTGGCAGAAGCTTGAGCCCGGTGAGTTTGCTTTATTCAAATTAGGTGAGAAGGTGTAGTTCTGAGTTTTTGTAAGTAAAGGCGGCTTAGTTGAGCCGCCGTGATGAATCAACGATGTTGCTATCAACTCTCTGATTTAGGTTGGTAGGTTTTAAGCTCAATCTGAAACTGCTCCATACCATCTTTACCTTTGTACATTTTAACCAGCATATGATCATAACTTGGTGCAAACCAAGCAATGGCCTGACGATCGCTATCATCATAAACGCGTTTAACTTTGATGGTTTTGACATTGCCAAAAGGTAGAGTGATCATTTCCTCGCCGGCCACCTCAAAATCATAGCTTCGCTGGTCGCCTTTTTTGTCTATGATAGGATAGCTAAACTTGGTCTTTCCCGCCTTTAAATCCTCTCGCAGCTGTACTTGATAACTAATTAAATCTTGCTGATTCTCAAGCCATTTCACTTTCAATGGATACTTTTCTTCACTGGAGGTAATTGCTTGGTTTTGGTGATCAAACTTAATTTTGTAGCTTTTATCTGGACCAGTCCCTTCACGGGTCATACTATAATGTAGTGGGCTGACGGTATGTTCAGCGACTTTAAACAATGATTCTTCAGTTCTTACGTCTGAAAAAATCATCCATTCGATATCGCTTTTGTAACGTACAGCGTATGTTGCGTCCGCTATTTTTGTAAGGTCTCGCGTGGCACTTCCATGAACCTTACCTTTGCGTGAAACTTGGTATTCGGCGTGATATTCAGTGAGTGAGTTTGCGAATGTCGAAGTGGAAAGTAGAGCGCTAATACCAATTAGCACAGCGCTCCATTTTTTATTTTTCTGGGTACGGCGCACCTTGAACTGGTAAGGTTTTGTTATCAAAAACAGCATAGTCTGCTTCCATTGTTAGTCTTTGTTCGCTGAACCATTTGACCACCAAAGGATAAAGAATGTGTTCTTGCTTATGCACACGTTGCGCCAGTGACTCTGCCGTATCATCTGGAAGAATAGTGACCTTGGCCTGACAGACCACAGGACCACCATCTAACTCCTCTGTGACAAAGTGAACGCTAGCACCATGTTCTACATCGTTTGCATCGATTGCTCTTTGGTGGGTGTTCAGCCCTTGATACTTAGGCAACAAAGAAGGATGAATGTTCAACATTTTTCCTCTAAATTTTTGCACCAAGTTTGGAGTTAGAATACGCATAAATCCAGCTAATACAACCAAATCTGGTGTAAAGCTATCAATTAGTTGACCAAGCGCAACGTCATACTCTTCACGAGAAGCGTATTGCTTATGGTCTAAAACAGATGTTGCTATACCAGCCTCTTGCGCTCTGGTTAGGCCGTATGCGTCCGCTTTATTACTAATAACGGCAGCAATTTCACCTTGAATATAGCCCGCTTTGCAAGCATCAATGATTGCTTGCAAATTTGAACCACTACCAGAAATCAGAACAACAAGGCGAGTGGGTGCCATTACTCGGCACCACCTAAGATCTCAACTTGCTCTTCACCAGCCTGAGCGTCTTGAATTTCACCGATGTGCCAAGCGTTTTCGCCTTGTGCTTTCAGGATTTCAAGGCTTTGATCAAGCTTGTCAGCAGGAACAACTAAGATCATGCCAACACCACAGTTGAATGTGCGATACATTTCGTGCGTTGCAATGTTACCGTTTTCTTGTAACCAGTTGAAGATTGCAGGCCATTGCCAGCTATCACCTTTGATTACCGCTTTTGCTGACTCAGGGAGCACGCGAGGGATGTTTTCCCAGAAGCCACCGCCAGTGATGTGAGAAAGCGCGTGAACATCAACTTCTTTTAATAACGCTAAGATTTGCTTTACGTAGATACGGGTTGGCTCTAGCAGGTGTTCGCCTAGAGTTTTGCCTTCGAACTCTGCGTTAGTATCTGCGCCAGATACTTCTAGTACTTTACGGATTAGAGAGTAGCCGTTTGAGTGTGGACCGCTTGAACCCAATGCAATTAGCTGATCGCCAGCCGCAACTTTAGTTCCATCAATGATTTTAGACTTTTCTACCACACCAGTACAAAAACCAGCCATATCGTAGTCATCGCCTTCGTACATGCCTGGCATTTCAGCCGTTTCACCACCGATAAGCGCACAACCAGATAGTTCACAGCCTTTACCAATACCAGATACTACGTCCGCTGCAACATCAACGTCTAACTTGCCTGTAGCATAGTAGTCCAAGAAAAATAGGGGTTCAGCGCCTTGGACAATAAGATCGTTAACACACATAGCAACTAGGTCAATACCTACTGTGTCGTGCTTTTTCAAATCGATAGCTAAGCGTAGCTTAGTACCAACACCGTCAGTGCCAGCAACCAAAACAGGCTCTTTATATCCGGTTGGGAGTTCGCATAGTGCACCAAAACCACCAATACCACCCATTACTTCTGGGCGACGAGTTTTTTTCACTACGCCTTTAATTCTTTCGACCAATGCGTTGCCCGCATCGATGTCAACGCCAGCGTCTTTATAACTAAGAGACTGTTTTTGTTCGCTCACAGGTTTTCCTCAAAAGTTGCTAGATAGATTTGCTTAGAAACGCCGACATTTTACAACAATTGCATCTAGGCGGCTAGCGACTTTGCGAGAAACCCTAAGAATGTGGTCAAAGGTCCTCGATTTTATATCTCGAACAGTATAAAGAAACGACAAAAACTCTGATTGTTTATAACTGAATGTGATTTGCGTTAGATCAATACTCAAGGAAGGTAGCAGCGTACTATGGAAACAGACCCAATCAGACAGTAACTTCAAAAAATGTATTCGAAATCACTGTCACTAACGGCGCATTGATTGGGTCTACCCTAAACTCAAATGCATTTTCAGCCTTAATCTGAGGTTTGTACCCAAACTCAGATTACCTAGCTAATTATGGGAATAAAACGATGAATATTGAACGCCACAGCCTAGCTAAAGAACTGCCAGAGTTTAAAGACAGAATTCACGAATTAAAACTGTCTGATGGACATTTCTCAAAACTCTTTAAAGATTACCATGAAGTAGACAATGAAGTTATTCGAATTGAAGACGGTGTAGAGCACTCAAGTGATGAGTATCTTGAATCACTGAAGAAAAAGAGACTGTGGTTAAAAGATCAACTTTACCGAATTCTAAAAAGTGCAGACTAACTGTTAATCAAGGCCAATCGGTTTATGTGAGCGGGCTGTCAAGTCCGCTACTATATTCCCTGCCAATTGTTGAATAATTTAGCCTGTCCCGAGCAAGGGCATATTTATAATCTATACTCTAACCATTGTATTCCATCCACGACGATTCCTTTGATTGCACTTATATTAGTATTAGCTGGCAGCTTTATCATGGGATTAGCTTTTTCTCCGGCCTTTAAAATATGTCGATTAACCTCGTCGGTCGGGTGGCGAGTGTTGTTAATTCTTATGGCTCTGTTTGAACTCGGATACTTGAGCTTTGCCTACTTCCTGTACGATCACAATAGCGCTAGTTTTATTGAGCAAGGCTTGAGTTTAATCCTGTTTCTTGGCTCCATTTTTGTTTTTGTGGTGAATTGTTTAAGTCTAACTAGCCTGCAAGAATTAAATGAAATTGCAACGCAGGCCAAATATAACGCTGAACATGATTTTTTAACGGATTTGGAGAATCGTCAGCGCTGCATTGATGCCATTAATGAACGTAAACATCAGCAGCTCGACTTTAGTGTTATCTTGGTTGATTTGAATAATTTTAAACAGATCAATGATGCAAAAGGGCACTTCTTTGGTGATAAATTGCTGGTGGAACTTGCCTACAAAATGCGCGCAGCACTGCTTCCTCGTAGCAAGTTATATCGCATGGGCGGCGATGAATTTATCATCCTGATGGACGTGACAGACGTAAATTGTATTTACTCTCAAAATAATGCACTGCTGAGCGAATTAAAGTCAGGTATAGAAATTGAAGAGTTGCAGTTGGACGTGACGTATAGTGCAGGAGCAAGCTTATGGACTAAATCGCGCCAACTTGATGTGTTTGACCTTTTGAAACAAGCTGATATTGCCATGTATTCGGCTAAACATAGCCGTCAAAGCATCGTCATCTTCGATGAAGAGCTCCATGAGGGAATTGAGGCTGAATTCCAACTGTTGGCTAACCTCAAAGTTGCGCTCGCCCGAGGTGAACTGACGCTCTATTATCAACCGATAGTGTGTTCTCAAAGCGGTGATATTCATGGAGTAGAAGCGCTATTAAGGTGGCCTCAGTCCGACGGCACAATGATAATGCCAGATCAGTTTATTGAGTTAGCGGAGCGCAATAATTTGATCAGGCAATTGAGTGCGTTTGTGATTAACCGTGTATTCCAAGACCTCGCAATATTGATTGAAATAGATGACAAGTTGGTTGTGCATATCAATCTTTCCTGCCAAGATTTTGCTGAACAGAATCTAATTAATACCCTTGCCATGCTACTGGATACTCATCGAGTAGACCCAACTCATATAGTATTTGAGCTTACAGAAAGCACCGTAATGGAAGAAGTGGAAAAAGCGAGAAGCTTAATTGAAACATTAATAGATATGGGATTTGCAGTGAGTATTGATGATTTTGGGACTGGTTTTTCTTCATTTTCAATACTAAAAGAATTACCAATTTCACAGATCAAAATAGACGGCTCGTTTGTAAGACTAAGTCATGCAAGTGAAAAAGATCAAGCCATAGTAGAAACCAGTATGTTTTTAGCGCGTAAATTGAACTGCAGTATTGTTGCTGAGGGTGTTGAAAGCGATGCCTGCTTGCAGTATTTGTATAGTCTAGACTGTCCTTATATTCAGGGCTTTCAGATATGTGAACCACTCTCGCTAAGCGAATGCGTAAAGTGGATTAATTCCCAGAATATGGTGAGAGGCGCGATGAAAAGGTTAGACGGTTGAGGTCAATAATCCTTTTCTGCTAAAAGCTTGATACCCAGATATACGAATAAATTGCTGTCGACTAGAAAGTTAACATGGGTTTAGGTGGGATAAAGCCGTACATTTGTTCAAACCCTGGGATCTCAGTTTCCCATATTGGGGTCTCTTCACCGATATATGCCCTGAATGCATCTAAAAAGAGCCTTGTTCTAACAGGCAAGTCGCGGTGGGGGTAGAGCGCATACATAGCAGCAAAATCGACCAGTTTTGTGTTAGTTAAAATCGGTTGTAATTTGTCTTCAGTAATTTCTTTACCGACTAGAAAGGCTGGTGCAACAATATAACAAGTACCAGATAGCACACTTTCCATCAATGTATCTCCGTCGTTGGTTCTGAAGATACTCTTTACAGGCATTTGCTGTTCGATGCCTTGCTCGTCTTGATAGGTGATACTGGTAAACCTTAATGCATCACTGGCGTAGGTTGCTGCAGGTAATTCGCTGAGTTCCTCAAGCGAATTTGGCGTGCTATGGGTTTTTAAGAACGTTGGACTTGCTAATATGAGTAATCGATTGCGTGCAATTCTGCGGGCGATAAGCGATGAATCTTTAGGCTCGCCGACACGAAAAGCTAAATCAAAACCTTCACCCACTAAGTCCACGAGCCTGTCTTCAAGCCTAAGCTCAACCTCAACATGAGGAAAACGTTTTTGAAAGTCATTGATAACAGGTTGTACATAGCGTCGACCTACCACTGTAGAGCTGGCAATTTTAAGCAAACCTTTAGGCTCGGTGTGATAATTCTGTGCGATGCGCTGAGTGTCGTTTAGTAGCAGCCTTAGCTCTTCTGCTTTTTTTACCATTTCGGAACCTGCAGAGGTGAGCGAGAAGGAACGAGTTGTACGATTCATTAATCTTACACCGAGTTCTTCTTCCAGCTTGGTCATCTGCTTAGAAATGACAGAGCGATCGATATTTCTCAGTTGTGCGGCACTGGCAAAGGAACCACGTTCCACAACGTCTAAAAAGATTAATAATCTGCTGCTAATATCCATAATGCGAGAAAGTTCACTAAGACTGATGCCATTGTGACACTAAACAATTGGAATTGCGAGGAGCATATTTACACTAATAAAGTTGTGGCAAAATGCTAACAATGGTTTAATGAATTTAGTCTCACTACTTTATTTTTAACATAACGCAAAGGCATATGATGAAAGCAGTCCGATTCAATCACACAAATGGACTTACCTTCGAGCAGGGAGAAATTAATTTACCTGAGGCAACCGATGATCAAGTCTTGGTCAAAGTTGAATACGTTGGTTTAAGCTTTATCGATACCAAAGTGGCCAATTGTCCCTATGAAGAAACACCGAATAGAGTGTTTGGTGTTGACGCTGTGGGTGTTGTGGAAAAAGCATGTAAAACGGGATTCCCAGAGCCTGGTACACGGGTTTTTTGGCATGGTGACATTCGAGAGCAAGGCACGATGAGTGAATTTGCCTTGGTGCCAAGTCACGCACTTACTGTACTACCAGAAAATGTTGATGGAAAGTTGGCTGCCGCTTCAATTGCACCGGCAATGTGTGCATTAATAGGGCTATTCAAGCTGCAATTAAATGCAGGGGATACGGTTTTAATCGAATCTGCTCATCATCCAGTTGGCCAAATGGCAATACAATTTGCCAAACAAGTTGGGCTTGGGGTGGCGGCATGTTCCGAGTCAAAATATAAAAAGCTGCTTGAAAAGCTAGGTGCGGATCTCGTGTATACCCAGTCTGATTTCGCTGGCTTAGCCGATGCCATGCAGCTTCATTTTGGTGCAGCAGAGGTGCAAGGCGCACTAGATTTAACAGGAACACATACCCAACAATTGATTTCGCATTTGATATTTTGTGGTCGAGTAAGTTGCTTAGCGGGATTACCTGCTATTGAGCAACACGTCTTAATGAAGAAAGCGCCAAACATAGGCATCGTTTCTTTGTGTGGTAGTTGGCTTTCCAATAGTGTTTGTGCGCAGCAGAGAATGGCATTCATCGGAAATACCCTGGCTGAAAAGCTTGAAAAAAATGAAATTACTTTGCAGCAACTTGAATCAATTTCACCGCAGCATGATGCGATAATTGAAACGCTGAAAAAGCTAGAAAGCAACGATAACATCACGTTTTTTGCGGCAGATATGAAACTGTAGTCCCCACTAGCAACAATAACTTATCCCCTTTATGCAATAATACTGGGCTTGGCTTCATTCGCTAGGCTCAGCGTCCAAATAAATTGATACAATTTCTGACATTTTTCATCGCTTGAACACCGTATACTTCCCTACAGGCCTCGCCATGAAGGGAATACGTCTTTTCTTTACGACTTCATAAAGAGTCATTGTCATCGCAAGGCAAAATTTTACATTGCGTTAATTGATGTCAGAGGGGCATCAATTTGGTGCGAATTGATATGTTTATTTGCACTCGTCAAATTGGATAGACTAGTGTCATCAGTTTAATAAGGATTAAACAATGAAAAAGTTACTTGTTATTTTCAGTTTTCTCATCTTCTCAGGTGTCGCGTTTGCGAATGACACACCTTATGAATTAATTAACCAAGTTGGCGATAAGCTATTTGCTGATATAAAAACGGTTAATCAAGATGGCAAGGCAACTGAAACTCAGATGAAGGGCATAGTACGTAGTCGCTTGATGCCACACATCGATGTGAAGTTTGTATCTTTTAAATTGCTTGGTAAACATATTAAAGGGCTAAAAAGAGACGAAGCCATCGAGTTTATTGGTGCGGTTGATAACTATCTTGTATCTACCTACGCTAATGCACTTTTACAGTACAAAGGCCAAGACGTATTGTTTGAAGAGTTACCGGTTTCTGATGGTGCTGATTTTGCGACGGTTAAGGTGGTAATAAGAGAGCAGTCAAAACCAGATATAGACATGCATTTTAAGTTTCGTCAAAGCAAAGATGGAGACTGGAAGGTATATGATATGGTTGCTGAAGGTATTTCTTTATTGAGTGCTAAGCAAAAAGAGATCACGATGAGAATTTCAGAAGTAGGTTTAGCTCAGGTTACGGCTGAATTGAAGAGTAAAGCATAAATCAAATTACTTCCCCCGACTTTGAAGTAACCAAAAGAGCACATCATGATTGATATGCTCTTTTTTTTGGTTCTGAAATCAGACTACTTGGTTTATCAACGGCTTTTCCAGTCTTGCTGCGGCGAGGTTTTCACAGGTTATTGTTGCAATTTGTTTTAGCGCTTCTTTGGTAAAGAAGCCTTGATGCCCTGTAACTAGTACATTGGGAAAGCTAACCAAACGCGAGAAAACATCGTCTTGAATTATCTCTTCACTGTGGTTTTTAAAAAATAGCTCTGACTCTTGCTCATACACGTCTAAACCGAGGTAACCGAGGCGTTTAGACTTGAGCGCGGCGATGCAGGCTTTGCTATCTAACAGGGCACCCCTACTGGTGTTAATAAGCATCACACCCGCTTTCATTTTGGCAAACGCAGCATCATCAATAATATGATGGGTATATTCATTAAGCGGACAGTGCAGGCTAATAATATCCGATTGTGCTAGTAAGATATCTAGAGAGACCAAAGTATAGGGACCTTCTCCAATGTTTGGGTCATAAACCAGCACATTGGCACCAAAGCCGTTCAAGATACTGACTAAGGCTTGGCCAATTTTGCCACAGCCGATGATACCAACCGTTTTATTATAAATATTAAAACCGAGTAAGCCGTTGAGATCAAAATTATCTTCCCGAACTCGATTGTAGGCCTTATGTGTCTTGCGGCTGAGCGTTAGCATCAACGCGATACAGTGTTCTGCAACCGCTTCTGGGCTGTAGGCTGGAACACGGACAACCTTTATGTCACGCTGTTTTGCCTGTTGAATATCAACGTTATTGAAACCTGCGCAGCGTAGGGCGATGGTTTTAACGCCATAGTCAGCCAGTTTATCAATCACTTGTGCATTTACAGTATCGTTTACAAATACACAAACCGCGTCATAGTGCTGGCACAGCGAAACCGTTTTTTCATTGAGTGACTCACTAATAAAACTTATTTCAAGTTCAGAATAGGAATTTACGGCTTGCTCAAAAAACGGCACTTCATAGTTTTGCGAACTGAATAGGGCGATTCTCATGATTAATGTGGCTCTCTATCACTGACTTAAGCGTTTCTGGTTTTGTTCTTGGGGCATATCTTGATACTAGCATGCCTTCAGAGTTTATTAGAAACTTGGTAAAATTCCATTTAATTGCGCGGTTTTGCGCGATACCACGGGTATGAGATTTTAAATAGCTAAATAATGGGTGTGCATCAGGTCCGTTGACTTGTGTTTTAGTACAGATCTTAAAGCTTAAATTGAAATGTGTATTGTAAAACTCTTTAAGCATTTCATCTTCAAGTGGTTCATTGCGACCGAACTGATTACAAGGAAAGGCCAATACCTCAAATCCAAAAGGTTTGTATTTGCTGTATAGCTTTTCAAGTGCAGACAGTTGCGGAGCAAAGCTACATTTGCTCGCAATGTTAACGATCAATAACGGTCTTCCCGCTAGAGACTGTAATGGCAAAACTTGGCCATCAATAAGTTGTGCACTAAAACGATAAATATTCTCCATCCTTTCAGGCTCCGTGTGATTTATTCATGTTATTCGGTATCAAAGCGGTTTTTTCATTTGCTATGACAGAGGTGCTCGGGTATAAAAACTCCATTCTTATTAAGATAACAACGAAATAGGACAGAAATATGTCAGTGAAAGTCGCATTTATAGGATTAGGTGTCATGGGGTATCCAATGGCTGGGCATTTGCAAAAAGCGGGTTACCAAGTCACGGTATACAATCGTACCACCAGCAAAGCCGAAAAATGGGCCGCTGAGTATGCTGGCAACTTTGCAGTGACACCTAAAGACGCAGCGACTGACTGTGATTTTGTATTTATGTGTGTTGGCAATGATGACGATTTACGCTCAGTCGTATATGGCGAAAGTGGTGTATTAGCGGGAGTAAAGCCGGGAGCTGTGATAGTTGACCATACTACAACATCTGCAAAAGTTGCCCGTGAAATAGCGCAAGAAGCTAAGAAATTACAAGTTGAATTCTTAGATGCCCCGGTATCAGGAGGTCAGGCTGGTGCAGAAAATGGCGTGTTGACGGTGATGGTTGGAGGAGACGAAAATACGTTTGAAAAAGCACAACCAATCATGGCCGCGTTTGCTCGCTTTAGCCAATTAATTGGAGAAGTGGGTGCGGGGCAGTTGTGTAAAATGGTCAATCAGATTTGTATCGCGGGTGTGGTACAGGGGCTCGCAGAAGGCTTGCACTTTGCTAAAAAAGCGGGTCTTGATGGTGAAAAAGTGATTGAAACGATTGCTAAGGGAGCTGCTGGCTCTTGGCAAATGGAAAATCGTTATAAAACCATGTTAGCAGGCGAATATGACTTTGGTTTTGCAGTCGATTGGATGAGAAAAGATTTAGGCATTGCACTAGACGAATCAAGAAGTAACGGCGCTAATTTGGCGCTTACAGCTTTAGTGGATCAATATTATGCGGATGTTCAAGCGCTTGGCGGCAACCGTTTTGATACCTCAAGTCTACTGGCTAGGCTTGACCCTATCCACGACAAAAACAAATAACCTTTCGTTTCTAGGGCCTGTTGACCTTTGCTGTTTGATTTTTGTTCTTCTGAGTGTGTTTTGGTCGCGACGCTCGACTTGCCGCCTAGTAATCTAGGCAAAAGTTGAGCAACAATGAACAAAGCGCACTCAGATGAACCCAAAGGGCAGCGCTTGATTAGCATTTCTTCTGTGTTGCCCCACAAGGATGTGGGGTAAGGTGACTTTGCAGGAGCACAAAGTCTTTATAGCCAGACTTACATAACCTGAGCTGCGGATAATTAATGCCTTTCTAGCAGCCAGTTTTAGCGCTAACTGCGTTGAATTCACTTCCAATAGCCAGCTATTGGTGCGTAAATTCGCCTTGTTTTCCCTAAAACTTGCTGGCTAGACAAGGAAAAAACTAAGTTGTGCTTTAGCAACAATGAGTTGGAACATTCCTTATCCAAACCTCAGGTTACATAGAATGACTATGCTACGCTGGCTCTGCCTTGTATAAATACCAATCAAACTGCTGCAAAAACAAACTTGAAAGATCAACAGACCCTAGTCTAAGTAACTTAAGCTCGGATCAGTCGTTATGGCTGCGCTACATTGGTGATAAATTGCTGATGTAGTGCGCTGAGATCCGCCAGTATTGCGTCTTTACCTTTGATATCGCTGCGTTTAAGCACGGCATCAATTGCGTCAACGGATTGCAGCGTGGCAAGCTTTGATGCCGTTAGCTGGTGGCTAATATGCCAAGGTTCTTCGGCAACTCCCCCTCGATAACGATCATAAGGCCGGTAGAAACCAAAAGTTGCTAAATGCGCGTCAAGCCACAGCGAAAATTCGTGCTGATGTCCATTTTGCTGGTATTCCCATGGTTCTAGTTGTAGTGATTGTCCTGTCGGTACGAGGTTTTTGGCGAACACATCTAAATCAGTGCCCAAATGGTGGCGACTTGCACCGGGTAGGGCGGAGAACAACATAATTGCTTTTACTTTGTCGATGTCTGAGAGATTACTCAGCTCTATCTCTTGGTTAGTGATATCAAAAACAGGACGGCGCATCGCAAACTTGCTATTCCAAATCGCTTTTTGCCTTTCAAATCCTCGATATGCGGACGCCATGTAGAACTCAAAACCGGCCTTTTTTGCAGCTTGTGAGAGGGCGTTGAGATCAGAAACGATTGCGCTATGCACATGGCGGCCCTGGTAAAAAGCAAGATGTGATTCGTTGACGCCACAAGCGCTACATTCAGCGCTTGTAAGCATATAGCGGCTAGGCAAGTAACTTCTCCAAGATCTTTTCATAGACTAAGGCTAATTGATCTAGGTCTTTGCAACTCACACATTCATCGACTTGATGGATTGTGGCATTAATTGGGCCAAGCTCAATCACCTTACATCCCGTTTGGGCAATAAATCGACCATCCGACGTGCCACCTGAAGTCTCCGGTGTGGTTTGCCTTCCCGTCACTTCTTTGATGGCTGCAATCGTCACATCGAGCAATGGACCTGGCTCTGTTAAAAACGGTAGGCCATTCAGTATCCAATTAAGTTCATAATCAAGTTGATGCTTGTCTAGAATAGTAATAACACGTTGTTTGAGCTCATCGGCTGTAACTTCGGTGCTAAAGCGAAAGTTAAACTGTACTTGCAAAGAGCCCGGTATCACATTGCCAGCCCCTGTTCCGCCATTGATATTGGAAACTTGAAAGCTTGTTGCGGGGAAAAATGCATTCCCTTGATCCCACTCGGTCTGACTGAGTTCAGCAATCGCCGCCGCAGATAAGTGGATGGGGTTTTTAGCGAGATGAGGGTAGGCTACGTGACCTTGTTTTCCAATCACTTTTAGGTGTCCGGTAAGTGAACCGCGACGACCATTTTTTACGACGTCACCAAGTTCATGACGTGATGAAGGTTCACCGACTAAGCACATATCAATTTTTTCGTTTCGGGCTTCTAATAAATCTACAACTCGAGTTGTGCCGTTCACGAAAGGGCCTTCCTCATCAGAGGTTATCAAAAAAGACAATGACCCTTTGTGGTTGGGGTGTTTTTCGATAAATCTTTCCGTTGCTACGACCATAGCTGCAAGTGAGCCTTTCATGTCAGCAGCTCCACGGCCATGTAACATGTCATTTTCAATCACAGCAGCAAATGGCGGGTGTTGCCATTGACTCTCGTCGCCAACCGGTACTACATCTGTGTGTCCAGCAAAGCAAAAATGTGGTCCACTGTCGCCTTTTCGTGCCCACGTATTGAGCGTATCAACAAAGAAGTGTTCTTCGATGGTAAAGCCAAGCTTTGCCAAACGTTCATTCATTAATTGTTGGCAGCCAGCATCATCAGGTGTAACAGAAGCCCTTTGGATCAGAGCTTGAGCGAGCTTAACTACTTCGCTCATTAGGCAAAAATCTCATCATACTGTGCAGCTTTAAAACCCAAGTGATATTGACCTTGGTACTGCAAAATAGGGCGTTTTATCATGGCTGGTGCTGCCAAAAGGTGTTGCTTCGCTGACTGCGCGTCGAGATTTTGTTTTTGTTCTTCGCTAAGGGCTCGATAAGTGGTTCCGCGTTTGTTTAACACGTTTTCCCAGCCAAGTTGGTCAATAAAAGCAGTGAGTAGAGCTTCGTCTAATCCATCTTTACGATAGTCATGAAAAGTAAATTCGATATTGTTGTCTTGTAGATATTTTTTGGCTTTTTTAATGGTATCGCAGTTGCTGATCCCATACATGGTGGTTGTCATAAAGCACACGCCCTTGCAATTGTGATTATCGGCTCTTTGGCCGCAGATACTTGTTTTAAAGGATAATAACACGCACCAAGCTTTTGTGCATTGAGTAGCACAATGGCTGCCATGGTTTTTGCTTCACTGAGTGGAATATCAAAAAAGCATAGCGGCTCTCCAAGCTTTATCGTGGTTTTGCCAAAGCTGTTTGCTTTGAGATATTCGGGTTTGGCAAACTCATTGCCGACCTCTAAGCTCAGTAACATTTTTAAGCCGTTATTGGCGTGTAGAATGTATTCGCAGTTATTTTTTCTGATCTGGATTAGTTTTCCGTTACAAGGAGATAGCAACAAAGGCACGCGCATTTGTACGCAAACGCCTATTCCTAACATACCAGACGCAATCGCCGCGTTTGGATGCGTACTTAGCGGTAAGACTTTGCCGGAAAAAGGACTTGGAATGTGCGCAATCGGGTTTGCGATTTGGGATATTGGCCGATATTGGATTGGTGGTGAGAGTTCAATCAAAGTAATAAATATCCATCTTTTTTAAGTGCTTGCATCGCTTGCTGGATTTGGCTTTCTTTTACCAGAATGTAATCGGTATCGTATGTTGATAAGGTAAAAATAGAGACGTTGGACTTTGCTAATACACCAGAAATATTAGCCATAATCCCCGTTAATGAAAACCCTAGCGGACCAACGACTTCCAATGCTCTCCAATGACTTTCAGCCGCGAGGCTACTGACTGCGATATCTGACGCGCAAACGATAGAGAGTTCATCTTCTGTTTTGGCAATAAAAAAGATTTTACTGTTTAACACAGCTTGCGGGACAGCGTCATCGCAATCCAAGCTATGTATCGTAAATTCTTGTTTGAGCAATTGCAGCGTTTGCTTTGACATTACCAACCCTTGTTTTTTGAAAAATACCAATTGGTATAATTCATAGTATAGCGAAGTCAATTTAAAGACCAGAGGGTTCGCCCGAATTCTAGAGGATTAGTGATGTGATAAAGAAAAGGGCTCATGTATTGAACCCTTGGGATAAAGATTATTCTTCGATTTGTGTTGCCTGAATAGCTGTCAAGGCAATGGTGTACACGATGTCATCAACCAAAGCCCCGCGGCTTAGGTCGTTAACCGGCTTACGCATACCTTGTAACATAGGTCCGATGCTGACAAGTTCAGCACTTCGCTGCACCGCCTTGTATGTGGTGTTACCTGTATTTAAATCTGGGAAGACAAATACCGTTGCCTTACCAGCGACTTTGCTGTTTGGCGCTTTTTTACGTGCGACATTTTCCATAATGGCAGCATCGTATTGCAGCGGCCCGTCAATATCGAGATCAGGGCGTTTCTTTTGTGCGATCTCGGTAGCTTCACGGACTTTTTCTACATCTGCACCTTGTCCTGATGTTCCTGTGCTGTAACTGATCATGGCAACGCGAGGCTCAATGCCGAATGCTGCAGCGGAATCTGCAGATTGAATTGCAATATCTGCTAACTGCTCTGCCGTTGGATCTGGGTTAATTGCGCAGTCGCCGTATACTAACACTTGGTCCGGTAGCAACATGAGAAATACTGAGCTTACCAACGACGCGCCTGGTGCCGTTTTGATTAACTGCAGTGGTGGGCGAATAGTATTGGCGGTGGTATTTACCGCACCAGATACTAAGCCATCAACTTGGCCTTCGGCTAACATCATGGTGCCGAGCACGACGTTATCTTGCAGTTGCTCTGCCGCAACAACCTCGGTTAGGCCTTTGTTTTTACGTAGCTCAACCATAGGCGCAATGTACTTTTGCAGCTCTTCTTCAGGAGATAAGATAGTCACGTTTTCATTCAGCTCAACACCTTGTTGCTGGGCGATACGCTCAATTTCTTCTCTGTCTCCAAGCAGTACGGTTTTAGCGATATTTCGCGCACCACAGATAGCAGCCGCCTTAATCGTTCTCGGCTCATTACCTTCAGGCAGCACAATAGTTTTGCTTGCTCGTCTAGCTAAATCAGTCAGTAGGTAACGAAACGCAGGAGGCGAGAGTTTGCGGGTTTTCGCGACCCCTTTGGCCAAACTTTCCAGCCATTCGCTATCGATGTGACGGGCGTTATGCTGCTTTACGCGCTCGATGCGCTGCTCGTCATCGCTTGGCACTTCCATATTGAAATTGTGTAATAGCAAAGAAGTGCGCCAAGTATCGGCCTCAGTAGCAAGGATAGGCAGACCGGTATCCATCGCTTGCTCACATAAGGTCATGATCTTCTCTTCTGGTTTGAATCCACCAGTTAACAAGATGGCGCCAATCTTGGTGCCATTCATGGCCGACAAACATGCAGCGACTAAGATATCCGACCGATCGCCAGGAGTAACCAACAGGGCGCCTGGTGTGAAGTGGTTAAGAATGTTCGATACTGTTCTTGCACAGAAGGTAACACGGCGCAGACGACGGTGCTCCATGTCACCCGCATTGATGATTTCGGCTTTTAAATAATTACTTAAGTCGATAACTCGCGGCGCTACTAAGTCAAAGTCCCATGGAATGGCACCTAAAAGTTGAAATGGGTGCTTTCTGAAAATAGGCAGCGATGCCAAACGATTCATTTCATTTTCAAGCTCTTCTGGTTTGTATTGATCAACCAGATCGGCGCGCGCTCTGCCATCTTCATCCAGCGGTGCATTCACTTTATTGAAAATACAACCCAATACGCGAGGGTGGTTTACACCGCCATAATTGCCAGCAGCAATCTCTAAGCGGTCTTCAAGCTCGTCGATAGAGTCATTACCCGGCGTTAAGACAAACACGATATCTGCACCTAATGTTTGCGCAATTTCGCGGTTTACACGGCCAGCGTAAGGTTGACGACGGGTAGGAACCATTCCTTCAATTATGGCAACTTCATCATCTTGTACTGTGTCTTCAAAGCGCTCCACAATTTCTTCTAACAGGTCATCGCCTTTACCATCACCTATCATTTGCTCAGCGTAGCTCAGCTCAAACGGCGTGGGTGGGGCAATGGTAGAACCTTGCTGAACGATGAGTGTTGACTTCTCGGGGCCGACTTCATCTTTACGAGGTTGTGCGATTGGCTTAAAGAAGTTTACTTTTACTGCTTTTTGTTCCAGTGCTCGGACTATTCCTACAGACACCGACGTCAACCCAACGCCCGTTGAAATAGGAATAAGCATAATACGACGACCCATCATTACACTCCTTTAGCAAGCGTGGCTGCATCGTTGGCAATCACCCATTCTTCGTTGGTTGGGATGACCATAGCGACAGGGGAGTGAGACTCATCAGTGATCACCCCTTGGTTACCGAAGCGTGCGTTGAGGTTACGCTCTTTATTGATGTGCATGCCAAGGAAGTTAAGTTGGTTCACTACTTTTTCACGGATAACGTCAGAGTTTTCGCCAATTCCGCCAGTGAATACAAGTGCATCTAAACCGTTTAGTGGTACCAAGAAGCTAGCAATTTGTTTGGTTAAACGATAACAGAAAATATCAAGCGCCAGTGTTGCTTGAGGGTGGTTTTCCTGCGCAGCTTCTTCGATAGTTCGGCAATCGTTAGAAAGCTCACTAATACCTAAAAGGCCACTTTGTTTATTCAACAAAGTGTCAATTTGCTGTGTTGAATAGTTAAGGTGATTAACTAAAAACGAGAACAAGCCCGGATCAATATCACCACTTCGGGTGCCCATCACTAGCCCCTCTAATGGTGTTAAGCCCATGCTGGTGTCCACCGATTTACCGTCTTTAATCGCGGTAACGGAACAACCATTGCCTAAGTGTGCGGTAATAATACGAGATGGCTTATCTTCTAAGCCTAAAATCTCGATGGCTTGCGCCGATACATAAGCATGGCTGGTGCCGTGGAAACCGTAACGTCTAACACCATGTTCACGATATAGTGAATAAGGTAGGGCATAAAGGTAAGCTGTTTGATCCATACTTTGATGGAAAGCCGTATCAAAGACAGCAATTTGCGGTAGATGCGCGAATGCGGCTTGGGCTGCGCGGATCCCAAGTAGGTTAGCTGGATTATGTAAAGGCGCCAGACTAGCCGTTTCTTGGATAGCATTTATAACGGAGTCATCGATAATGACAGATTGTGTAAAGCGCTCACCGCCGTGTACCACGCGGTGGCCGACAGCAACAAGATTTGCGTCTAACGCGAGATCTTTGATAAGTTTTACAAGCGTTGTGATCGCAACTTGGTGCGCATCACCACTATTTAGGGGCACGATTTCCTTGTTGCCTTGGAACTTATATTTAATTTGTGGTGATTGTTCAGCTAGGCGTTCAGCCAGACCTGATAATATCTCCTCTCCCGTTGCGTTATCGATGATTGCAAACTTAAGACTGGAGCTTCCACAATTAAGAACCAAAACATGCTGAGATGACATAATGACTTTCCGTTTTGACAATAACAGTTATTGCGTATTAAGCTTAAAGCTATAGCGCATATAAGCTACGCATTTAGACTAAGGTATAGTTGACAGTAAAGACGTCGATTTTACCTCATTTTTTATATAAAAGTTAGCACCTAGGAGTTATGATGCAAAAAAGTCTTATTTCGCAAGTGCAACTTGGACGTCAATACTCGAAAGAGTGGCCTATGCGCAAGGAGCTAGCACCGTTGTTCCCTGAATTTAGGGTGATCAAGGCGACAGAACTTGCTTTAAATACAATGCCTATGCTGGCGGTGTTTACTCTGTTTTTGCAGACCAGCCAATTGGGTTTTCAATATTTTCCGCAAACCATTGCGATTGCTTTATTCTTTTTATCGCTTCCTGTCCAAGGGTTATTATGGCTTGGTAAAAGAGCTGAAACGCCGTTAAATCCGGCTTTGTATTCTTGGTATACAGAACTGCATCAGAAGATGGTTGCCAACGGCTATGATTCGCCCATGTCTTCAAGAAAGCCTAGATACAGAGATTTAGCGCGGTTGCTAAAAGATATGTTCGATAAAATGGACAAAGCGTTTACGCAAGAAAATCTGTAATTCCTGTTTGCCTGCCTACCAAGCAAGTAGGCAGCGATTTGCTCATAATTGGTGATCTGATGTTGGGTTACTTGCGCTGATATTGGTTTATCAAAAACGAGAGCGTGATTTCGATATGGTCCATCTTTTGTAATCTATCCATGTGTTGTTGCTTAAATTTCCATGCAAATGGCGTCATCATGATTAAGTGTTCAACACACTCAAATTCCATTCTGTGTGTTTGTTGCAATTTAGTCCGTTCAACCAATTCAAACCCTTGTGGTGTTTCTGGTGCCTTGTGTAGTTTTACATTGTCATAAATCAGAGACTTGAGTTCGAATAGATGGTGTTCACCAGGTGAGATGACATACAAACTGCCTGATGGTTTGCACAGGCGAGCGAGTTCCTCGGCGAACACTGGCGCAAAAATACTCACAATCACATCTGCAAATTCATTTTCAAAAGGAGCCTCTTTGATGGAGGCTACGCTAAACTCTACTTGAGGATAGCGTTTAGCTGCATAACGGACAGCAGGCTTTGCGATATCGACCCCGTAGACTTTGGCATTCTCGCAGCGATTTGCGATTTCATGGGTGTAAAAGCCTTCACCACATCCTAAGTCCAGCAGGGTAGTCGGCGCTTTTTCAGAGACGATTTGTGCAAGTCTATCACGTAGAAAGTGATAATGATCGGTTTCGAAGAATGCCCGACGCGCCGCAACCATTTCTTGGTTGTCGCCCGGCTGTTTTGATTTTTTATTTTGCACGGGTAGTAAGTTGACATAGCCTTCTTTGGCAATATCAAATTGATGATTATTATTGCAGCTGTAGCTTGCACCGCCTTGATATAATGGCAGTTTACACAGTGGACAGCGGTAGTGGGAGATCATTTGTCTAAGTATTCCCTATCAAAAAAAGTTTTTACCCAATGTGGGCGATATGTAATGAGTAAGGTGATAGCCATGCCATTTAACATGGCTTCAGGGAACCACATTATTACGGCAAAATGGAGATAATTGTCTGCTAACTGATACCAAGTATAGGCATCGATTGCATAATAATAGAATGCGCTTAGAAGTATCTTTAAACAGCCAACCGTACCTGCGAAAATAAATGCACAAACAAAAATATAAACGAAAAAGTGCCGCGGTAAATGATGATAGCAAAGGGCAAAGAGTCCATAGCTTAAGTAGACAGGGAACAGTGCAGTAAACAGCCAAAAATTACCAAACTCCACCAAGGTAAAAGTACTAAAGTAACTATGGACGAGGCATGCCAAAGTTGCACTCAACGCACCCAGCCGCCAACCTAAAATTAACGTTACTGCGGTTATTCCAAGAATATGAATGTTCAGTTCAGGTAAAATACCTGCCTTTATTTGCCACAGTAACGTGAGGACAACCGCACAACTTAATACGCCGGTTTGTCTGGCTGGTACTTGTAGTAATTGCTGGTATTCTTTGCGATGAAAACTGAGTAAAAATAACCCAAGGGCAGCGATAAACGTCACGTTTCTATCCAGTTTTTAAATTTGGTGATTTTGCTCTATGCCGAGCACTGTATTCACAGTCTCGGCGGAAAAAGCAGACGATTAAATGTCGAAAGTTGCCCAAATTGGTGCGTGATCTGAGGGCTTATCAATTCCTCTCAATTCGTAATCTATGTCACTTTCGATACATTTCGCAGTTAATGGCGCGGTTGCTAAAACCACATCTATGCGTAGACCACGGTTATCATCAAACCCTTTTGAGCGGTAGTCAAACCACGAATACTTTTCGGTTGCATCAGGTGTCAGCACTCTAAATGTATCTTTAAAGCCCCAATCTAGCAGTGTTTTTAACCACTCGCGCTCTTCTGGTTGGAACGAGCACTTACCCGTCTTTAACCAACGCTTGCGGTTTTGCTCACCAATACCAATATCCGCATCCAGTGGAGAAATATTAATATCGCCCATGACAACAAGGTTAGATTGAGGATCGGCAAAATCATTCAAGTGGGTCATGAGATCTGCATAAAATTGTCTTTTATACGGAAATTTAGTTTCATGGCTGATGTTATCACCTTGAGGGAAGTAACCATTCATAACGGTAACTTCGTTACCTGAATCACTTTCAAACGTACCGCTGATCATGCGACGTTGTGACTCTTCAGTATCCGTAGCGAAGCCTTTTTGGATAGCTTTTGCAGGTTTCTTGGAGAGTAGTGCCACACCGTAATGCGCCTTTTGACCATGGAAGTAAACATGGTAGCCAAGTGCTTCTACATCGTCGATAGGAAAAGCTTCGTCATGGACTTTAATTTCTTGCAGTCCAATGACATCAGGTTGGTGTTTTTCAATCAATGCCTGTAATTGATGCAGTCTAGCTCTGAGGCCGTTTATATTAAACGAAACAATTTTCATAGCGCGCTCTTTAGATTCTTGCTGTTATTTGGCAAAGTTTATCACTTAAAAACGAGAGGGTCAGCGCTTGGGTGAAATTACTTATTTAGTCAGCTGAGAAGCATGGTGGCAGTTGTTAAATTTTGCACAAGTTTAGCGAGATGATAACGAGGATTTTAGCTTAGTGTAAATAGATCATTAAATAACCAAAATTGCATGATTTAGCTGTTTACTTATTCATCGTTGTAATTATAATCCGCGCCGAATCGTTCAATTGGGGTATATTATGCTTAAATCTCTCTCTTTCTTTGGTCTTGTTTCTTTGGTTTCTACAACGGCTTTCGCTTCACAGGTTGAGTTCACTCAAGCTGACGCATCACCAGCGACGAAAGTATGTGCTGTTGCAGCAGAGCAAGGTTTCAGTGCAGCACGTAAAGAAGCTGCATCACTAGGCCTATTTATTTCTCGCTTCTCACCAAGCATCCACTGTAATGGTGAAGATATTCGTGAGTTTGCAAAAGCGGCAAAGCGCTCGCAAAAGCAAGAAAAGAAAGTTGAGCTAATCGCTGAAAAAACAGATACCGCAACTGAGCTATGTTTAGATGCAGTACGTCACGGCGTTAATCACTTACGTTTGAACAACCAACAGGTTCGCAACTTACGTTGTAATGATATGCCTGTTAAGCAATTTGTTAAAGAATTCAGAAACGCAGCAATTTAATCAAATTGATGTGAAGAGAAGAGGGGCATTTAGCCCCTTTTTTATTGGTTTTTATTTAGGTTTGCATTTCGGTATTTTGCGTAACAGACCAAAGCCGCCAAGCCTGCCACAGGGATAGAAATCATACTTACCCAACCACCTGTGTATAAAATGGCCAGTAGCATGCCAATATCGATACCGCCGATAACACAATCAGAATGACCACTTTCTGCAACCCGACAATCTAATACTGCAACACTAAGTTCAGCAATAAGTAAACCAAATAAAGGCGCAATGGCGAGAAATCCTAGGCTCACCGCTAAAAGTTTCAATTGCTTTTGTGACATGTACATCTCCTTATTTATCACTTTTGAGCATTTTGCGTTAGCGTGATTAATCTTATCTGAGAAGTTGTTCTGGCTAAATAAAAATCAGTATTAGAACATTACAGTGCTTAGATAATTATTTGCTATAATCCGCACAATTTTGGTAATAGACACTGATCTCCAATGACATTTAGCGAGCTACAACTTCACCCCGAACTACTAAGCGCAATTACTGAGCTTGGGTTTGAGTCACCAACACCAATCCAAGAAAAGAGTATTCCACTTCTGCTCAGTGGTTTTGATTTAATTGCAAGTGCCCAAACTGGAACCGGTAAGACTGCTGCCTTCATGCTGCCGATTTTGCACTCCATGCTGATGGGCGGCACGCAAGGTGAGAAATCGGTTAGGGCATTGATACTAACGCCGACTCGTGAGCTGGCACAACAGGTTGCAGAGCATACTGAAAAGTTAGTAGTGAACACCAGCTTAAATGTCGTGTGCTTATATGGCGGTGCAAATATTGGCCCGCAAGAAAAGCGCTTAAGAGCGGGTGTAGACGTAGTGGTGGCGACACCTGGGCGTTTACTTGATCACCTAATCAAAGGCACATTAACACTCAAAAATATTCAACACCTGGTCTTCGATGAAGCTGATCGCATGTTAGATATGGGGTTTATGGGGGAAATTAAGCGGATCATGCGTACTATGCCGCTTAAGCGTCAAACGTTGCTATTTTCAGCTACGGTTGACGATGCTGTGTTATCCCAAGTAAAGCCTTGGTTGAACGACCCTAAGCGAGTAGGTGTTGAATCCCAGAACAGCACCGCAAGTACAGTTACGCAAACTTTCTATTCGGTAGACGAAGATCGCAAACGTGAATTGATCTCCCACTTGATTGGCAAAAATAATTGGCATCAGGTACTGGTGTTTACTCGCACAAAGAATAGTGCTGATAGCTACGCAAAAGAATTGAATAAGGATGGACTTAAAACTGCAGCGATCCACGGTGATAAGTCTCAAGGCGCGCGTGACAAAGCGCTATCTCAATTCAAATCAGGTGAAATTCGCGTCTTGGTCGCAACGGATGTAGCAGCTCATGGCATTGACATTGACTCGCTAAACTATGTCTTCAATGCTGAGTTACCCTATGTTGCTGAAGACTATGTGCACCGTATCGGCCGTAGTGGTCGCGCTGGACAAAACGGCCAAGCCATTTCGCTTGTGAGTATTGATGAGCAGTGGTTATTAGAAGAAATCGAGATCTTTCTTGATGAGCGCTTTGCCCCACAGTGGCTGCCGGGCTATGAGCCTGATTTAACACGAGAAGCTAAAGATAATCGCCGCAATACGGGAAAATCTAAAAAACAAAGGGATAAAAAGCGGATTTTAGGAACAAGAACCAAACGTAGAAGGAAGTAATGGGTTAGCGCTAAAGCTTATGTTTGGCTTCTCTCATCCAAACATAAGCTTGATTGGCCATTACTTGCTAGTAGAGGTTTTGATATAAACAGCTGCCCCAGATACAGATAAAAACGATAAGTGCGATCAACACGCCAGCCGAGCCCAAATCCTGGCAAGCCCCGACAGTGGATGGATCTCTAAACCGGCTCTGTCAATTGTCGCTTCAATAGCGGTATTCACTATCTCTGCAAACATCACAAACAGCGTTGCACAAAACAACATAACGCGCTCATAGAGTGAAAGTTCAAGTGTAAATAGCAAAATGATGGTTACCAGCAATAGAATAAGCTCTTGCCGAAAGGCGGATTCATTTTTTGTGAGCCAATTAAACGCTCTAAATGAGTGTCCAAGCGCCAGCAATAGTCGTTTTGCTCCAGTTGGCTTATTGGTGTTATCAAAATGCATTAGTTTCTCCATTAGTTGCGAGTAATTGAGTTCGACAGGTTGCGAATATGTCTTTTTTGGACTGATAGGTTTTCGACTTAACTTGCGTTAAGCCAAGTAACGTATCGTAGATATTGTCATGAGAAAGGGGTTGCTGTTTTACAGCGTCAATGCAACCACTATAGTTTTTATTTGTTAGCCGATTACTCCAGTAAATCATCGGGATTTGAGTTTACTCTTTAGGCGCTAGACGATATGGAAAGCCATGTAAATATAATCCGGTTTCACCAAGTGATTCGCCATGATCGGAAACATAGAGCATGTTGACAGTTTCTGCGTCTAACGAAGACAGTTGTGTAATGATTTTGTGCAACACTAAATCTGTATAAGCGATGGTATTGTCATAGGTGTTCACTAATTCTTGAGGCGTACAATTTTGGATATCGCTGCGTTGGCAATCTGGGAGGAATTTTTGCTGTGTTTTAGGGTAACGGCGATAATAAGTTGGGCCATGCGAGCCAATCATATGTAAGACAACAACAATATTGCTTGTTTGCGCGTTGTTTATGGTATTCATGAGTGATGGGATTAGTACCTCATCAAAGCAATACTTACCGTCGCACAGCGGGTTATCCTTGTTAGTATCAATTCGATAATTCTCAACCCGATTACATACACCTTTACAACTACTATTATTGTCTATCCAAAACACTTCGGCGCCAGCTCTGTGGATCACATCAAGCACGTTATCTTGGCTCTGAGCAAGACGGCTATTGTAACCTGCTCTATCTAGCCGTGAAAACATACAGGGTACTGAAATTGCTGTCGCTGTGCCACAAGATGACATGTTACTGAAATATTTGATGCCGTCCTGTTTAGTGTATTCGTTAGTATCTATTTTATAGCCTCCATATGAAAAGTTGCTTGCACGTGCAGTTTCACCAACAACAACAACGGTAATATTCGCACCTGACTTGGAAGCTAAAGCAGGTGTTTTATCTAGTAATCGAAATGGTAATGGAGGATAAAAATAGTTATCTCTCAGGTATTTATATCCTGCAATATAAAATGAAAATGGCGTGATATAGCTTGCGACTTCTTTGTTGTTTCTACCAACGGAGGCATAGTTTTGATAAAAGCTAAATGCTATCAAAGAGATGAAGGTAATTGAAACAAAGTTAATGAGAATAAAGGATTTTAGTCTTTGCTTGAGTGGCTGCCTTATTTTGTTTTTTGTCATTAAATAAGCAGGAATTAAACCCAAAGTTAGTACGAAAAGAACTAGGTTTATATTTAAATATGAAAATGCTTCCCCCGTGTCTGTTTCAATAACGTTTTGCATCATGCTTTTATCAAATATGACGCCGTAGTTTATTGATGCGTATAGCAAAATACTGGATAGCACAATGGTGATAAATAAAAAAGGCCGTACGAAGGTGATTAAAGAAAACCAACTAAATAGTAACAGTGTCAGGAAAAACAAAAGAATAGGGACAGACGCTAAAAATAGCCAATCGGACCAGTCCTGTATTGTGGAAACATTAAATACTTTGATAAAAAATAGGCTATTAAAAGCAAAGGTACAATAAAGTGTGGCGAGAACCATCAGGCTGGTATAGCCTGATGGAGAGATATGTTTTAAAAATTTAAACATATCCAACTCCTGACGAGAAAATAAAAACTAAGTTATCTTTATTTTCTATAGAAATACTTAAGACAACCTTATGCTTTACTCTTTTAGTCGATAAATTCGCTCCTGATAGGCCAAATTACTAAATAATACATGAGATAGTGCTTTTTCTTTAAAATCAACGGTGTGCGTTGTATTCACCAGTGGTTTTTGCATCTTAGTCGCCGTGTCATATTGCCAATAACTCACTCTGTTGCCTGGCATCAAAATGGCGGCTTTGTCATCTTCAATGTAGGCAAAATTATCGTAATATTGCATCATCGCTCTTTGCACTGGATATTGTTTGGTTAAGTCAAAACCAAGCATAGGCGTTGGGCGTTCAACCCCTATTAAAGAAAGCAAAGTGACAGGTAAATCAATTTGACTGACCAATCTTTTATCTTGCTTTTGATTAAAGTCTGAATTCAAAATAACGGCTGGAATATGAAAAGACTTAATAGGGACGGGCTCGGATCCATACACCCTGACATCATGATCTGCAACGACTAAAAAGATAGTATCTTGCCAATAACGACTTCGCTTGGCCTTATCAATAAACTTTCCGAGGGCATAGTCGGCGTACTTGATAGCGAGATCTCGCGCAGGTTTATCACTTTTATGATTTGTTGGTAACATTACTTTCCCGTCAGGAATTTCAAACGGGTCGTGATTGCTAGATGTAAAGATCAAACTAAAAAATGGCTTTTCTTCTTCACTCAGCTGAGTTAGTTCTTTATCCGCTTGATTAAACAGATCTTCATCGCTGGCGCCCCAAGACGCAACAAATTCCGGGTTTTCAATATCATCAAAGTCAATGATACGTTGAAAGCCATTTCCTAAGAAGAAGCTTTTCATGTTATCGAAGTGGCTTTCGCCACCATAAATAAACTGTGTGGTATAGTTTTCTTTGGCTAAAATATCCGCCAACGTACAAAACTGTTGCTGAGACTTTGAAAGCTTAACGACGGAGCGTGATGGTGAGGGTACAAAGCCGGTGATCACGGCTTCAATTCCGCGAACCGATCGGGTGCCCGTTGCATAGAGGTTCTCCAGCCCCCAGCCTTCTTGATACAGTTTATCTAATTCTGGGGTTAGATTTGCTCCTCCTAGCGAGCTTACAAAACGCGCGCCTAAGCTTTCTTCCAAGATAATTACCAAATTTTTCTTTTTGCCCTGATGGTATGCCGGATTAGTGGCTAAGGTAGGAAGTGTATTTGAGATAAAACCTTGTTTGTAACTTGCTTTTCTTACTGTATCAAAAACCTTTTCTTTGGATAGCGAACCATAAAGCGCACTGGCACTTTTTTCGCTACCCATATTTTTTGCTGCGAACGCAACACTATAAGCCGAGTTGATGGTCAGCGAATTAACCAATGCATCTTGTGAGAAGTAGACGGTAGCAGGGTTAAGCGGTCTATGACCCAGAGTGCCTCTTGCTAACAGCGCTAAACAGATAAGACTACAAAAAGTGGAGATAGCTATATTCCGTTTTGATGGCACATCGTTGCCAATGCGAGGAAAATATCTCAAGGTGGTTATTAAAGCCAAAGTACATAAAAGTAGGGTGAATATCACTGTGCCCAAGTGACCACTCAACAGCATTGAAATGACTTCTTTGGGGTAAATCAAATACTCAATAAATAAACGATTTGGTCTGATGTCGTATTGCAAAATAAATGCCGGAGTTGCAGCTTCGAGTAGTAGGACAAATGCAATACTCAATGCAATATATCCCGTTACTAGCGCAGTAAGTAAAGGCTTCAGTGGTTTAGGTATAAAATAGTGCGCGACCATTAATAATAAGAGCGGTATCGCCAGATATGCGGTAGTGCTCAAATCAACTCGCAGGCCTGATATCACAAAGGTCAAAGGATCAGAGCCTGCCATTCTCTCTAACATCCAAGCTGATAGTCCTAAACGGCTAAGCGTCAAAATCATCAACAAGGAAAGAAAAAACACCATGAAGGGTTTTGCATAAGGAGTTGAAAAGTGTACTTTGTTCATAGAGTGTTAAGAATAGCTGCATTTATCACAAGACTATCCGAAGAAACTTAAGAAAAGCTTAGGAAATCCTTCGGAATTAATGAAAGTTGAAGTTCTCTTTAGCGAATCTTAAGTTTGAGCAACTAAGCTATGTGATATTAAGCACTAGCCAAAGGTTTATTTATGAATGTATTACTGATTGAAGATTCTGAGTCCCTGCGTCGCAGCTTAACCTTAGGGCTCTCTAAACTGGGCTTTACGGTAGATGATATGGCGGATGGTTCTAGCGGTTTGAGTATGGCGCTGATGGATCACTATGATGTAATTATTTTAGATATTATGTTGCCCAGTTTGGATGGCATAAGTGTGCTTAAAGCGCTAAGACAACAGAAGAATGACACTCGAGTGTTGGTGTTGTCAGCAAAGTCACAACCTGAAGACCGAGTGCTGGGTTTATTAAGTGGTGCAGACGACTATCTCGCCAAGCCCTTTTCGTTTGATGAGCTGCATGCACGGCTATTAACGCTAATGAGAAGAGGGGCATTTAAACAAGATGGTGATGAAATCGTGCATGGCTTCTTGACCATTGACTTGCAGCTAAAGTCGGCGTTAATTGCAGGGCTGCGGATAGACTTAACACCCAATGAGTATAAAATTTTGGAATGTTTGTTTACTAATCAAAATAAGATTATTACACCAGAAAAATTGAGCACTTATATTACCGGCAACTTCGATAGTGTGTCGAAAAATGCCATCGAAGCTCACCTTTCTTCGCTACGCAAAAAGGTCAAAGCGCTGGGTCAATGCTTGCCAGTTAAAACTAAACGCGGGTTTGGATATTATGTTGAGCAACTACCATGAAGTCGATCCGAGGGAACTTAGTTAGAACATTATCAATTACCATCACAGGTGTTGTAGTCGCCATTTTACTCGCCACAGATTTGGCTGTTGACTCTTGGATTGACTCACAATTCGACAAAGCGATGCATACAAAAGTTGGTATGCTGATGACGCTAGTCTCTGAAGATGAAGATCATCTAGAACTACACTTTTCCGGTGAGTTTTTACCTGAGTTTACAGGTAATATCGAGCCTGAATATTATCAAATCTGGTTGAACGACCGAGTGTTTGCACGCTCTGACAGCTTAGATCTTTTTTCGCAACACGAGTTACCCTATTTGTCGCTATCACTTGGTGAAAGTAAAGTGGTAAGTGAAACCCTGCCAGATGGTCGTGCGGGACGGATCATATATACCCGTTTTATTCCGCAGATCCATACCCTAAAAGGGGAAAAAAAATCTTTTGATGATGAGCTTGTTATTGCCTACGCGGCCTCGTCGGAGGGACTGGACTTTATTCTTTGGCTCATCGATATCGTTTTTATCGTGACTATCGTATGTGTTGTGGTGTTTATTCGTGTCTTTGTGCGTAAAACGGTCGATGTTGGTCTCGCGCCGTTGAATAGCATGAACGCTCAGATAGCCAAACTAAATTTCTCTAAAGATTCAGACACCATAATATTAGAAAAGCCAGTCTCTGAGCTATTACCCGTTGAGCAAAGCTTAAACCGTTTTATCGTTGAAAACAGACAACTGTACTTGCGAGAAAAGCGCTTAACCTCAGATATTTCGCATGAATTAAAAACGCCCATTACGGAGCTCATTAATTTGGCGGAAGTTATTTCACGCTTTCCCGAAGACAATGAACTGGCGGATGACTTTGTGCCAGAAGTATTAAGAATAAGTCAGCGGATGAAAAGCATCGTCACCAATGTGATGTTGCTACATAAATACGAGCAGATAAAGCTACCCAAAGACGATGTTGTTGATGTATTGCAAGTCGTCAACCGCTCGATAGGTGAGATAGCATTTGATAATGTTGAGATTCAGACAACTCGCTCAGAATGTCCAATTCAGACCAACTTAATGGCAGTCGAGAGTATAATTGGTAACTTACTAAAAAATGCCAAGCGTCACCGTGTACTGGGTTCAAAAGCACTTATTGTTGTTGAAAAAGGGGCGATGGATGGAATAAATGTTCGAGTGAGCAATCAGGTTTCTGGCGAGCTCGTAAGTGTGAATTTAGCACAATTATTTGAACCACTATGGCAAAGCGACCAATCGAGAAGCGCGAATGACTGCTTTGGCTTGGGGTTGCCTATTGCTAGGGCCTTTGCTGAAGCCATTGACGCGGAACTCACTGTTACGTTGGAAGGGAGCACCATCACCTTTACATTGACCCTTTGAGGCGCTATTTAAAAGTGAGTCTCAACTGATAAACCTAGTTCCCAGCTGTCAACTTCAGGGTAATTACTTAATGGTTTAGTAAAGTCTATATGCACTACGTTTTCGTTACTTGAACGTGCGGAATATAAACGAACTCCGAGCCCTACACTGCCTAGCATGTTATTGCTTATATTAGGATGTTGTATCTTCCCGGATGCTTTTCCCATATCAACAAAGCCAACGAACCCTAAATCAATAAGCTGATAAATATTAATGTTAGGGTACATGCGGAGTTCGAATGAAGATTTGACCGTTTGCGTACCTTGTTGATAGCTTTGTGGGAAGCCACGGATCCCTTCATCTCCACCGAGAGCAAGAGGACGCTCGGCAAACTCCTTGTTTTGCCACGCAGCAATGACATCAGCATAAAAAGCAAAACTATCGGTCCAGCGATAATTTACCTTTGCAGCGAGAGTAGACCATACTCTATCACCTTGCTGCGTGCCAATTTGGGCATTGGTTGATGCTTTAAATCGGTATAAGATATCCTCATTAAATAGCCATGCTTTGTTGGCTGAAAACTCCCAAATTGAGCCAACTCCGTCCGCTTCGGTATCAATACCTGCCTTGGCCGCAAGTGACCATCCGAGGTTGAAATCTTCACTGTGATTGATTAAATCTACATCCTGCAGCACGATATAATTATCTTCGATATATTGAAGGCTAATCCAAGGCGCTAACCGCTTGAAGTCATTAAGGTTATCTCTTGTGGCTAAGTTTTGCTCGTCGTAGCTTACATCTTGGTAATCGACACCGGCTATCCACCTTAGTGTGGTGCTATTGGTTTGCTGCCATAAACGGCCATAAGCAAACTGCGCAGATGTACCATTATATCGAAACTGACTTTCTGTTTGACCGTTATGATAGATAGAAGTCGTTTGCTCTTGTGCATTAATATAAGCTCTATATAACAAAGAGCTGGAGCGCTGATAGAAAGGTTGATAAATGTCAGTCATAAATATTTGACCGTCATCATAATCATCTGCTTGCACTGTTATCATGGCATGTGGTTGCCATGGCGCAGGGCATTTGCAATACGCTATGGTAACCGGAGCGTTCATGGTCAGATTTGTATTTTACGGATGCCCTAACAAGTTTTCCTCTTTAAACCCCAAACTTAACTTATTGTTTCCACTACTTCGGCCAAAGTTTACGCTGGGCAGCAAACTCCAGGTGTCCCACGTTTGCACTGATATTTTCTGTGGCTCGGCACTGTTGCATGGCTTGGCGTAGTTGATTTTCGCCTCTCTGATGTATTTTTTAGCACGCAAGATCCGCTCAGCCTCTAAAATATCGGCCTCGCTGACTAGGTCACCAGCCTGAAAAGGGAGTTGAGAAGCGATAGTTGCATTTCGGGTTTCTATATGCAGCCAGTTTACGAAGTCATGGAAAGAGGTCGTTTCTGGGTCGTCAGGGTTAAAAATAGGGTTTGAGTTTATTTCGATAGACTCAATATTGATGTTTTTCTCTTGGCTTGCTTTATCCGTCTGTCGAGCCATTTTATTACGATGTTCAGCGTTATTATTGCAAAGGGAGTCGATGCTAAATGGGTCACCAGCAAACGCAGGAGTGATTGAAGTGACTAACACGAATACCGCAACGGTTTTGGCTGGCATATATGCTCCAACTGAAAAATATCAAGCTACGTGCAAAACATATATGCCGATACTTAAGAAAGGCTTAAGAAAAATTAAAGAATGAATTAATCGCCAATGTATGCGAATTTTTCATGATTAAGTCTTGGCTCTACGAATAGAGTTTACAGTTCCCCGGTAAATAAGCGTCGATGCGTTTTTCGTGCATACTCATCAGACATGCCACCAAGATAGTCCGCTAACACGCGCATTTGCTGCGTTTCATCGGTTGCTTGCTGGTACAATGTTTGGGTTGTATACGGCAATAATCGCATGGGATCACTGGCAAAAACTTCAAATAAATCAATAAGCAGGTTTTGACCGCTAAACTCAATTTGCTGCATTTTAGGTTCACGAATTAATCTTCGATATACGAACACTTTTAATACTTGCAGGATTTCCTGAAATTCGGGTGCCATCTCAACGGTAAAATGAAGTAGGGCTGAGTCAAAATCTGAGTCTTGAACGGTGAGTTTACAGTGCACAATAAACAGGTTGACGAGTTCACCTATGGTATCTTTACGATTAGATTCATCTTCTGAAAATAAACTCTCGCTTACGCGTTGTAAGTTGTGCTTTAGCCAAGATGAGTCTAACTTTTGTAATTCAGGCCGCGCAAAATCATGCCATGCTGCCTCGTTAAGGGTCTCGGTTGCTATCGCATCTTCTAAATCATGAACTGCATAGGCGATATCATCGGCATATTCCATAATGGCGCAATCTAACGATTTAAACTTAGTCTTGCGACGGAAGGTGTCTTTTATCTCGGTTTCTTGCAGCTTTATTTGGTCGTTTTGAGAAAATGGCGAGAGGATCCAATCAAATACCGATTGGTCGCATTGATAAATGCCTTTAGCAGGCAGCCAATCACTAGATAATATGTATTTTCGAGTTTGTGTTTGCGTCGGTTGGTGATACCAAAGTGTGTCGATTAATGCAGGATATTTAATAAAACCTAATAAGGTGCGGCGCGTTAAGTTCATGCCATAACCTTTAGTGTATGGTTCCAACTTGGTGACGATACGCAAGGTTTGAGCGTTTCCTTCAAACCCTCCGTGATCACGCATAAGGTAATTAAGCGCTATTTCTCCACCATGGCCAAAAGGCGGATGGCCGATATCATGCGCTAGACACAAAGTTTCAATAAGACTTGTCGAAGGAAAGTGTTCAAATTCGGGGTGTTGTTTTCTTAAATGGCGCAGTAAACCGCTGCCTATTTGCGATACTTCCAAAGAGTGCGTTAAGCGAGTCCGGTAAAAGTCATTGACGCCGATTGCCATAATTTGGGTTTTGGCTTGCAAGCGCCTAAAAGCAGCGGCATGTATGATCCTAGAACGATCTATTTGCCATGCTGAGCGATTGTCGTTAGGGCGGTTTTTTTGCTGCGATAGCAGACGCTGTTGCCAAGCGTTAGACGTCATACTTCTGTTCCTTTTTCTTTATATCTCAAACTCGTCTAAACTATGTACGATAACTGAACGAAAATTCGCGTTTAATTGTGGCTTTTGATATTATCAGCCGCTATTTTTGAATACTGTTATTTTGGCGCAATTTATCAACGCTCTATCAAACTATAGTAACAGAATAAAACTGTTATTGAGCGAGCTTGAGAAAAGTTCTTAGAGACTTAAGGAAAGAGACTCCGTTTCCAGAACAACGCCACTGCGAGGAGAAGTATGCAAGCTAAACTGATTAAACTCATTGTTGCCCTAGTGACCATTTGGGCGTTAATTTATCCTTTTATCCAAGATAAAGGTCCTCAAGATTCTACCTTAGATCAAGAGGATACCGGTGCAGAGGTTGTACCTAAGGTGCCGGAAAAGCCACTCCATAGCGTAAAGCTACCTAATTTTTCAGCCATTCGTGACATTAAGGAAAAGAAAACGGCGTTTTTCGACTTTATTAAACCGCACGTAGAAGCCGAAAATAAACAGATCTTAGAGCAGCGGGCAACGCTTGAAATCGCTCTGATGATGGTGCAATTTGATGAAACGCTAACACGCAAACAAATAGAAAAGATTGCGATGATTTTCACCAAGTATGATTTAAAAGGCGAAGCCATCAATGAATCTTCGCTCAAAAGAGCACTGCGCCGAGTGGATATTATTCCTAAAGAGCTGGCGCTGATGCAAGCTGCTAATGAATCTGCCTGGGGCACGTCACGGTTTGCACGGATTGGGTTAAACTTTTTTGGCCAATGGTGTTACACCAAAGGCTGCGGCATGGTGCCGAAGCGGCGAGAAGATGCGGCCGATCACGAAGTTAGAGCATTTCAGTCGGTAAGAGCCGCGGTCAAGTCATACTTTAGAAATATTAACACCAATGATGCATACAGGGAGTTGCGTTCGGTACGAGCAGAGCTGCGAGCTCAAAAAGCGCCGATTGACGCGACAGTATTAACAAGTGGTCTGTTGAGTTATTCAGAGCGTGGTGAAGACTACGTGAACGAACTTAACGATATGATAAGGCATAACCGAGCGTATTTTGATGAAGAGTAAGATTGTAGTTGTCCTGATAATGGCACTTTGGAGTGCGATAGCCTCTGCCAAAACGGTCACCTTTGCATACGACAGCTTTTACGACAGACTAAAAGTGGTAAGTAAAGGCGAGTTTGAGTTTGCACGTGTGGGTTTTTACCTTGTTGATACAGTGAGTATGCAAGCCTGTAAAATCACGACGGGTAATATTGTGACCGAGGAAGCGAGCTTCTCATTGTCATACACAGAAGAAGCGCAGCTCTTGCTGCCATTTGACAAAGAATTGGACAAAGACAAAGCAAAAGTAGTGATTGAAACGAAGGGCGCAAACTCGGACTGCCAGCTAAAAATGCAGATTGAAGCTGAGTTATTTAACACAACATCTTTGAGCAAAGCTGACCTTTATAAAATGCAACAGGAATTTGAAGAGCTACTGGCTGATCTCTCAGGCTTTTTTATTAAAAACTTACTGTCATTTTTGCTGCCTGAGCAACAGGGAGTTATTGTGACCTTTGGCAGAAGTCAAACCGTTACCGACGCTACAATGAAGTGTGAGTTGCAAGTCTGTCAAATCAGCGTCCCGAAGACGTGGTCAAACGACAATACACATTTTGCTGACTCTGCTAATGTGAAGTCAGTGCAACCTTGGCTGGCACTATAATTAGCCCATCATAATATAAAGTAACGTCTATAGACTTTAGTCGGAGCTATTCAGACTAACTAAATTCGTTGGACGTTACTTTACCCTTGCATTTCTTACAGATAAAACCCTCTCTTATCACCTTTAATCCTTCTTTTGACAATAATTCACACTGGCAAATAACGATATCTATTCGTCGTGAATTTCTGCTATTAGACACCCAAATTGGAAACTTAATGTTAAATAAATGCATTGTTAAAGTTGCTTCGGTATGCTAATAATGGCTGGATTATTAAAAAAACTACAGTGTAATTATCAACTTAAGGGGAAACAGGATGACCTATAAATTACCACTCAGTGCGCTCTCTATTGCCGTTTTAATCGGCATGAATCAACAAGTTAAGGCTGAAGAAACGAAGCAAGTTGAACGTATTGAAGTGACCGGTTCTCACATTAAAAGAACAGATTTAGAAGGCCCGTCACCAATCCAAAGTTTATCAGCAGCTGATCTAGCTTCAACGGGATCAACGGACCTTATTGGCGCGTTGCAAAAGCTGCCGGTATCGGGTACTGGTACTTTTAGTACGCAAGGTAACTCAAGCGATGACACTGCAAATGGTGGATCTAGTGTTGCTCTAAGAGGGTTAGGGGCATCATCGACACTTGTATTAATCAATGGCCGCCGCGTTGCGGTTAGCCCATTTGCAAAAGATATCGAAACATCATTTGTGGACTTAAATACCATTCCGGTGTCATCGGTTAAACGTATCGATATTCTAAAAGATGGCGCTTCTGCGACTTATGGTTCGGATGCAGTAGCGGGTGTTATTAACATCATTCTTCGTGATGATATCGACGGTTTTGAAGTTGCAGGTAAAATCTCAGACACCGCAGATGGTGGTGCCGAAGAACAAAACTTTACCCTTCTTTGGGGCTCATCAACACAAAATGGACACCATAATTTTTCACTAGATTATTTTAAACGCGGTCACTTAACGTATGCAGATCGTGACTATACGGCATCTGCTGATCAGCGTTTTCGTGGTGGTAATAACTCATTAAGTTCTGCTGGTGTTCCTGGTAGTGTTGAAGTAATGAGAAGCATGTTAACAGACGAGCAGTGGGCGAGATTACCCGTTGTTCGTGTTGAAGACGATGGCACTCAGGTAAGACAGACTATCTTTACGGACGTATGGGGTAATGATAAATGCGATCCTGCTTTAGATATTGGTGATATTTGTCGCTACGACTACGCGCCACACATGACCGCAATTCCTTCGACAGAACGTATTAGCTTTAACTATAACGGTGTACAAGAGATCACCGATGGTATTGAAGGCTTTGCTGAACTTTCGGCACAGCATTCTACAACTTTCATTCAAGGTGCAGGTAGTCCAAGCTTTACAGAACTGTTTATGGATGGTGATAACCCAAACCATCCACTATTTAACGACCCAGACCATTTCTTACATGGTGTAGATATTTCAATGCGTCGTCGTACGGTTGATATCGGTAACCGTAAAAAAGATGTTGATTCTGAATACTACCGCGCAGTCCTTGGTGCTCGTGGTGAGTGGAATGCGTGGTCTTGGGAAGTTGCATATTCTGCTATTCGTTCAAGTGCAGTTGAAAAGGGTTTTGATGGTTTCCCTAACAAGCTAAGAGCGCAGCAAGCGATTGATGAGGGTCTTTGGAACCCATTTGAACCAAGCACCAATACAGAAGCAGGTCTGGCGTTTTTTGAGACCACGACTACACGTTATGGTGCATCAACCATGCAATCATTAGACGGTACTATTTCAGGTGAACTGTTTGAATTGGGTGCAGGCTACGTTGCTGCAGCGTTTGGTTTCGAACATCGCTACGAGAAAATCGAAGATAACCCAGATAGCCAATACATCAGAGGCGAAATCTTTGGTACAGAAGCGACGCAAGCGAACGGTGATCGCGACAACACTGCGATATTCGCAGAATTTAGCGTACCAGTGCTAGATACGCTAGAGCTACAATTAGCATTGCGTTATGAAGACTATAGTGACTTTGGGACAACAACCGATCCAAAAGTAGCATTCCGTTGGTCACCACTTGATAGCCTTGTGGTTCGTGGTTCTTGGGGAACAGCATTTAGAGCACCTTCTCTTGTGCAGCTACATCTAGGTAGAACAGACGAATCTCCAAGCGTGATAGACCGCGAGCGTTGTCGCCAAACTGGCGCTGATGATGATTGTAGCCCGTATGAATACACTGCGATTGTGTCTGGTAACAAAAATCTACAACCAGAAGAGTCAGAAAACTACAACTTAGGTGTTGTGTGGCAAGCGACCGATGACTTTAGTATCGGTGTGGATTACTGGAACTATGATCAAGAAGATCTTATCAAGAAGATAGGTGCACAGAAGTTAGTTGATTGTTGTGGTACCGATCCTAATTTGGTGGTGCGTGCGCCGAATCAGGGCAGCACACTTGGTCGTATTCTAACTATTAACGACACCTTTGTTAATATTGGTGGTCGTGAAACAGACGGTTTCGATGTTAACTTAGCCTACGCATTAACTACACGTGAAATGGGTGAGTTTAAGTTCAATTATAACTTAACTTACGCACTTAACTTTGAAGAGCAATCATTTGAAAGTGACGATCAAGGTAACACATTCAATGTTGCAGAAGATCTCAATGGAGAATACCAGCATCCACAGTTCCGTTGGACCGCAGGCATGGACTGGGCCAAGAATGATTGGCTTGCAAATATCAGCGTAAACTATGTTGATTCGTATAAAGACCTTGCCGATAGTGATGGCAATAAATATGAGATTGATTCATGGACTACCGTTGATACAAGCGTCAGTTATATTGGCGTAGAAAAGCTGACAGTAACGCTTGGTGCGTCTAACTTGTTAAATGAGGAAGCGCCGCTTGCTCCTTCAGAGTCTATGGGCATTGACAATAAAACGCACAGTATCCTTGGTCGTCAAGCATACGTGAAGTTTGCATACCAATTCTAATAGGTTAACGTTTATTAAAATGAAAGCCGCGCTTTATAGCGCGGTTTTTTCTTATCCACAACAATGCATTTGTCGAACCGGACTCAGCCGAGCAAATGTTTAGATAAGTGGTCTAGCTTTGAGGTGAGAGGCTTACCGATAACTCCATGTCCAAATCCTGCTATAACTAAAGTACTCACATGCTTAGACACGGACAATCTTCTGCTTAACCCTATTCTGTACCTAGAAAAAAGTGGCAATGAAGAAGAGGGTATGGATAGCAGATATGTCGCTAGAGAGTATTGAGTTAGCTTATTGAGGAAAATAACGCAGCTATTATAACTAGCTGCGTTATTGATATTTACGCTTTTGCTTTTGAAGTGGTTTCTTCTAGTTCTTTTGCTGCATCAGGGTCGTTGAAAACATCAATATCAAATTCGTTTTCAGACTTAGCGACAGCACAAGTTACCATACAGTCACCAGTGACGTTAACGGCTGTTCTTGTCATATCTAGTAGTCTGTCTACACCAATGATAAGCGCGATACCTTCAACTGGCAATCCAACTTGGTTAAGCACCATTGCAAGCATGATCAAACCAACACCAGGCACACCTGCCGTACCAACAGAGGCAAGAGTAGCAGTCAAGATAACCATGAGATAGTCATTAATGGTGAGGTCTACACCAAATACCTGAGCAATGAAGACTGTTGCAACACCTTGCATAATAGCTGTGCCATCCATATTAATGGTTGCACCCAGAGGGATCGTGAAAGAAGCAACTGAGTTATGTGCACCTAGCTTCTTAGTCGCCGTCTCTAGTGTTACTGGCATAGTCGCACTTGAACTTGAGGTACTAAAGGCAAACATACACGCGTCTTTCATTTTCTTCAGGAAGATGATTGGGCTCAAACCTGTTAACAGCTTAAATAAGATTGAATAGTTAATGAATGCATGAATTAGCAGCGCTGCTAGTACTACCATGAAGTATTTGCCGAGCTCGGCGATTAAACCCATGTCGATGGTTGTAAACAACTTGGCCATCAAACAAAATACACCATATGGAGCGACATTCATTAATAAGGTCAATAGCTTAAGCACTACAGTATTTAGATCTTCAAATACAGATGCTAGGCGAGCACCTGCGTCTCCGCTTAGTGCCATAGCAATACCAAATAGCAGCGCAAAGACGATGATTTGAAGCATGTTACCATTGGCCATCGCATCAATTGGGTTGGTCGGGAACATGTTGATTATGACTTGCACAAGTGTCGGCGCTTGCTTTGCGTCAAATGACGCGCTGCTTGGAATTTCAACGCCACCGCCCGGTGCAATGAGTAGTGCGAGCGTGATTGCAACCGTGATTGCGATTGCTGCTGTAATGAGATACAAACCAATGGATTTACCACCCAAGCGGCCTAATTTCTTTGGGTCACTAAGGCTACATGTGCCACATACAAGGGAAATAAACACTAAAGGAACAACAAGCATTTTTAAGCTTGCAATGAAGATTTGCCCACCTATGTGGAATAAACCGTCAACGAAAAAACCTTTAATGGGGAGGTCGAAAAGACCTAAAGGAATGAGTATTTCTTTATTCTTACCTAGGATGGCTTGAAGAGTGAGGCCTAATACAACACCCAACACCATGCCTATCATAATGCGCGCCGTTAGGCCCATTTTTTGATTTTCTGACATTGTCCTAACACTATGTATCTTAAAACTGCTAAAGCTTAACAGGCTTGGCGCAGATGAACAGCATTTCACGATAGAAAATCTATCTAATCTAATAAAAAATTGTGATTTTATCGCTAAAATTGGGTTACTATTGAGCAATAATAAAATTAACTTAGCTAGGGAGATAGGTGAATGCCCTTGATGCGCTATTTTAGCATACTGATGCTAGCATTCTTACTGACCGCGTGCGGTGGCGGCGGCAGTATCCAAAAAGATACAGATAATGGTAATGGTGATGATGGTAGCGATGGTACTTATGCCATTACGCTTTCAGGAGCGGATACTAGTGGTAATTCAACGAATACACTTTCATCTTCATCTCCTCTAGTAATCACTGCCACGTTAACAAAAGATGGTAGCCCTCTGGCAAATAGTCGAGTCGTTTTTGAGAGCGACGAATTTGCGACCATGGAACCCAGCTCAGGGTCTGTGCTTACAAATACTGAGGGTAAAGCGTCAATTACTTTAAAAGTGACGGCTACTGTAGGTGCTGGACGTATTACGGCGACTTACACTCAAGGTGATAATAGTGCAACGAGATCTTTTGATTTTACCTCTCAAGGTGGTGGTGATGACGGTAATGTAACCGCGTCAGCAAAACTTGAGGTTATGTTGTTAAGTAAATGCCCTGCAGGTTGGGATGATAGCCGAAATCAGGCAATGATAGATCCGATCGCTGCTGGGTGTACTCGTGTCAATCAAGTATCGTCAAACGAGACTGCTGATGTATTCATCAAAATGACATCTAGCCAAACAGGTGATGCTATTGCCAACGCGTTAATTAGCGCTGAGACTACTTTAGGGGCTATTTTACCATCGACAGGCACCGCGCTAACGGATTCTTTTGGTATTGCAATCCTAAAGTTTCAGCCTGGTAACCAAGGTGGCGCAGGTACTATTACGGTAAACTCTCCTGATTATGTTGATGTCACTCAGGCTATCAATTTTAATGTTGGTGTTGCTCAGTTGAATGTTACGATTGACAATGGTTTGGTTGATAGTAATGGCGTCCAACAAAAGCTTTCCGCAGGTGGAAGTACGGTTATTACCGTGACGTTAAAGGATCAGAATGGGGCATTAATCAACAGCGCTGTTGAAGTTGCATTCAGCTCAGCTTGTTCCGTAGCGACCCCTGCGCTTGCAGAATTAGATGAAACGGTAAATACCTCAAATGGTATCGCCCGTTCTACATACCGTGCTAAAGGTTGCCAAGGCGAAGATAGAATTTCTGTTACTATCCAAAACGGCAGCTCTCCAATAAATCAAGAAACGATTATTGAAGTGGATAGCGCGCTTGCACAAGCGGTACAGTTTTTACCTGAAGAAGATGGGTTTAATCAGTTTATTGCTTTACCCCCTGATGAAGGCGGTTTACCAACCCAATCTGTTGTGAGCTTTAAACTGGTAGATGAAGATAACCTTGCAATTCCACGAGCGCGAGTCGACTTTAGATTGTCAGATGAGCAAGGCCTAGCCTCACTTACGCAAATTACCGGAAACACCAATGCAAATGGTATTGTAAGAACAACGGTTAAGTCTGGTATTGTGCCAGGACCGCTTGTTGTCAGTGCGTGTTATATCCCAGAAGAATCTTACGTGAATTTGCCAGAAGGTGATGCGATTACCTGTTGGACGGATCTTGCTAACGCTTGTAATGATGCAGATGCATCAAACGACGATGCCCGCTGCCCTACAGGCGTAATGCATACTATTCCGTTAAGTGAGCAGATATTTGGTGTATCGTCGGGATTAATTTTAAGCTCAGGTGTCACCGATCAGGATACGTTTGACGCTTCCCCCGTTACATTCAATACCAACTCGCTTAATTATAATGGAGTAACAACAAATATTACCTTGTTCTTTGGTGATCAATTCAATCAGTTTAATGCTGATGGCGTTGCTGCAACTGTGATTGCTGAGGCCGGTGCTATAGGTAGTACTGAGTCTGAGGACACTTACGATTGTAGAACGAATAATGCTGCTTGTACTGTGGTGTGGCGTAGCCAAGGAGATAGACCTTTCTATGAATATCGTTGGGGTAACCGCATTGGTGATATAGACGGTAATGCGAATACCTTTGAAGCGGTAGCACCTAGGCTAGCAGCTACATTATCAAATACTCAAAAGCAAAGTTCAGCTAATTGGAACTGTGACCCATATTTTGGTAATGCAGCACCATGTATTAATGGCATGCTGAGACAAAAAGACGCTTCGTCGAACGATGGCGCTACAACTGCGCTTAGACGAATTGTTATGGGTGGGCGTGTAAGTGTGTTGGCTTTTGTTAAAGGCCAAGAAAATTTCAGAGATGAGCAATCAAGCGGTGGAGTAGAGCGCCGTAATGGTCGATTTGATATTGGTGAATATCGCCAAGAGTTTGACCTTACAGAAGCATTCCTAGATACCAATGAGAATGGTCGCTTTGATAAAGAGAATTGTGATTCTGCCGCAAACACTGGACCTTGTTCTCCAACCGGAACTGTAAATGGCGGTCATGACGATTGGTGGATGGATAGCAATAACAATGGTCGCTTTGATTTTGATATCGATGGCAACAATATTTATGAAGGGGACGGCAAATATAATGGTTTGCTTTGTTCAGAAGCCGCCGAAGCCGCTGGAGAATGTACTAAAGAGCTAGTTAATGTTTACAGACAATTTGAATTGATAATGTCTGGCGATAATGCTTTTGTGCGGTTTACAGTGCCGGCTTCGCTTGCTGGTTCTAATGCGTGTCCAAGTGGCAATGGCCTAGTGCTTGAACCATCTGGAGTAGATGGTGTGTGCGACCTCGCCAGTGTAGATTTCACGGCGGCAGGCAGCCCATCAGCTGTTCCTATCACGATTTATTTCACTGATGAGTTTGGTAATCCGCTTCCAGCAGGTACAGAAGTCGAAATTTCAACAAATAACGGTGAGTTGACCAGTGGTAGTGTGTCTGGCACCTTAGGGAACTACACAAGTGATAAGCCAAACTTCTTCAACGTTACTTTGGCAAGAGAAGCTGAGCCAAACAACAAACTTTCTGGCGTATTAGGGATCAAATTTACTTTCCCAGCTTTGGGAGATGATGATGACGAACGAAAGACACAATCAATCGGAATAAGCGTTACAGACGCTGGATAATTCAACAAATGCCAACTTTCGGGTTGGCATTTTTGTTTCTATTCCTTTATATTCCCGTGCCTTAACCTTATATATATGAATGCGTCCCTAAATTGGCTGAATATTGTACATAAATTGGATAATAATTCGGTGATCAGGGAAAAGTTAGTATTTTTAGCTTATAACAATAGGTGTTTGTAGATATACCTATAAGTAATTTAACGCCCAAGTAAGGGCAAACATCAGACAGAATCGGTCAAAAATAGGCAGCTATGGGCAAATCGCTAGTAATTGTAGAGTCTCCCGCGAAGGCAAAAACAATCAATAAATACCTCGGCAAGGATTACATTGTTAAATCCAGTGTAGGCCATGTTCGAGATCTTCCTACCTCAGGGGCAGGTAAAACGAAAGGCTTGGCAACTAAGTCGCCAGCTGAAGTACGTAAAATGTCACCTGAAGAAAAAGCGCAATATAAAAAGCAAAAAGATTATGCAAATTTAGTTGCGAGGATGGGGATTGATCCTGAGAAGGGTTGGGAACCGCATTACGAAATTTTGCCGGGTAAAGAAAAAGTAGTTCAAGAGCTACAGAAACTTGCTGAAGATGCTGACCATATCTATCTCGCAACCGATTTGGATAGAGAAGGGGAAGCCATTGCTTGGCACCTTGAACAGATTATCGGTGGCGATGAGAGCAAATATAAGCGTGTGGTCTTTAACGAGATCACCAAAAACGCGATAACCCAAGCGTTTGAAGCGCCTGGCGACCTTAACACCGACATGGTATATGCCCAGCAGGCAAGACGATTCCTTGACCGTGTTGTTGGCTTTATGGTCTCCCCACTGCTTTGGCAAAAAGTAGCAAGAGGGTTGTCGGCAGGTCGCGTACAATCTGTTGCTGTGAGATTACTTGTTGAGCGAGAGCGTGAGATTAAAGCGTTTATTCCAGAAGAGTTTTGGGATATTCACGCCGATGTTAAAGCAACAAAAGATGATATTCGCCTAGCGGTTACTAAGTTTAAAGGTGAAGCATTTAAGCCTGTAAATAAAGCGCAGGCTGATACTGCTGTACAAGTGCTTGAAAACAGTGCTTACGAAGTAGTCAAGGTTGAAGAAAAGCCAAGTAAGAGTAAGCCAAGTGCGCCATTTATTACTTCGACAATGCAGCAAGCGGCAAGTACTCGTTTAGGCTATGGCGTAAAGAAAACTATGATGTTAGCGCAGCGTCTATACGAAGCGGGTTACATCACCTATATGCGTACGGACTCGACGAATTTATCAAACGACGCGTTAGAAATGTGTCGTGGCTATATCGATAGTGAATTCGGTAGTAAGTATCTTCCAGAAGCACCACTGCGTTATTCCGCAAAAGGCAACGCACAAGAAGCGCACGAGGCAATTCGTCCTTCTGACGTGACGATCTTATCAGGTCATTTAGACGGCGTAGAGGCAGATGCTAAGAAGCTCTATGAGCTTATTTGGCGTCAGTTTGTGGCGTGTCAAATGATGCCAGCAGAGTATGATCTCACGACGCTGACCGTCGCCGCGGAAGATTACACGTTAAAAGCGAAAGGTCGCGTGCTACGTTTTGATGGTTGGACACGTGTACAACCAGCCGTTCGTAAGAAGAATGAAGAAGAGCAGGCGCTACCTAGTGTTTCAGTTGGCGACAAGCTTGATCTTATTGCGATTGATCCTAAGCAGCACTTTACTAAACCACCAGCACGTTTCAGCGAAGCAAGCTTAGTTAAGGAATTAGAAAAGCGTGGTATTGGTCGTCCATCTACCTATGCTGCTATCATTTCGACGATTCAGGACCGTGGTTATGTTCGAGTTGAAAACCGCCGTTTTTACGCTGAAAAAATGGGCGAGATCGTAACTGACAGACTCGTTGAGAATTTCAACGATTTAATGGACTTTGACTTTACCGCAAAAATGGAAGGTCGCCTTGATGATATCGCAGAGGGCGAACGTTTATGGACGCAGGTACTTGATAAGTTTTACGCCGACTTTTCTAACCAGCTAGAAATCGCAGCTGGCGATGAAAGTGAAGGCGGCATGCGACAAAATGTGATGGTTGAAACAGACATAGATTGTCCAACATGTTCACGCAAAATGGGTATTCGTACTGCTTCTACTGGAGTATTCCTTGGCTGTACAGGCTATAACTTACCGCCAAAAGAGCGTTGTACCACCACAATTAATCTGGTGTCTGGTGATGAAGCGGTTGCTGCGGATGCGGATGAAGAGGCGGAAGCTGAATCGCTGCGTCATATGAAACGTTGTCCAATTTGCGAAACGGCGATGGACTCATACCTTATTGATGAAACGAAAAAGCTCCATGTATGTGGTAATAACCCCGCGTGTAAGGGCTATGTCATTGAAACAGGCGCATTTAAGATCAAAGGCTACGATGGACCACTGATTGAGTGTGACAAGTGTGGCTCGGATATGCAGCTTAAATCTGGCCGTTTTGGTAAGTATTTTGGTTGTACAAATGAAGACTGTAAAAATACACGTAAGCTATTGAAAAACGGTGAAGCTGCACCACCGAAAGAAGATCCAGTTCCGCTTCCGGAACTAGAATGCGAAAAGTCAGATGCGCATTTTGTGCTTCGTGATGGCGCTTCAGGTATTTTCTTAGCGGCGCACACATTCCCGAAATCACGTGAGACAAGAGCCCCGAAAGTATCAGAGCTAAAACGCTTCAGAGATAGAATTTCACCTAAATTCTATTATCTGGCTGATGCGCCTGAGCAAGACTCAGATGGTAACCCTGCGATTGTTCGCTACTCTAGAAAAACCAAGACACAATATGTGATGACAGAAGTGGATGGTAAAGCGACGGGTTGGAAAGCGACATATAGCAATGGTAAATGGGTAGAAGAAGAGAAAACTACCAAGAAAAAGAAAGCTTAACGATTAGCCAAACATCGATAGGTGTCTTCAGATGCTATGGATATTTTGTCTAGAATGTTATTGAAAATAAAAGGCCGCTCAACACATTGAGCGGCCTTTTTCATCATGAATGCCATCACTTAATTAAGCGAACTGGTATTATTTAATGTTTACGTCTTTGACTTTTTGATAGCCAGTTGCTTCTAGCTCGTCGTTAACGCAATTCAAAACATATTTTTTCATCTCAGATGCTTGTACATCATCATCTTTTGCCCAATCAAGGCACATTTGAGTTAACTCTTGAACCAAATCTGCAGGCGCGACTGGTAACTCTTCATCGGCTTGTACTTGTACACAAGCAAAAAGAGATAGAGCGATTAATGATGAAACTAAGGTTTTCATTCGTGTTACCTGTTAGTTGAAAGAACAAGCATGTTTTAAAGCAAAATTTAAAATAAGGAAAACGAATTTATTTTCTCTTAAAGAGCAGAAAATTGATTCAAATTTACGTCAATAAATAGTGAGAAATATAAGCGTTGATGCTACATTTATAGGTTCAGTCAAACTTACTAAAGATGGTGAAAATCAAAAACATGGAGCAAGAAACCAAGTCCGAGAATGAGCAATTTAATCGTTATGAACATCTCTTAGAAAGAACCTTATTTAAAGGACGATGGTTGTTAGCGCCGTTCTTTGTTGGCCTACTACTCGCGATTGTGTTGCTGTTACTTAAGTTCTTTAAACAGCTTTATGTGATGACCATCAGTGCGCTTACCGCGACAAATCAAGAGTTACTCATTGGTATTTTAACATTGGTTGATACGGCTTTATTGGCTGGGTTGTTGATCATTATTATTTTTAGTGGCTACGAGAATTTTGTTTCTAAGCTTAATGTCGAACCACAAGAAGACAAACCGACTTGGATGGGGAAAGTTGGCTTCTCAGGGCTTAAAATCAAGCTGATCAGCGCCATAGTAGCGATATCTGCCGTAGAGTTGCTCAAGGTCTTTATTCATTCTCAAGATTTAACCAGTGAGCAGCTTGCTTGGAAAGTAGGCATACACATTACTTTCGTGATCTCTGGGGTGTTGTTTTCGGTCACCGATTTTATTAATAGTCGAACCCACTCCCATTAAAAATTGCAGCTGTAAAGGAGTGATAATCGACTTATGTTCACTATCACTCTTATATTTTATCCTGCACCGTCTCTGGTGGTTCAATCGCTAGCGCAACGCCTCTTCGTGAGACATCTCGGATCCGAGTACTCCTTAATCAAATTTCTTATTACTGTAAACAAGCAGTGAGGTGGCAATCACAACGTAACCTAATAATAGATATACGGTGGTTGCTGATTGTTCGTGATTTAACAGGTAAGATTTAAATGCACTATGCAAAATGACTACGAACATGCAGGAAAGCGACAACGTAAGGGCGCTTTTAATCATGCTTCCTAGCGCAACGCAAAGAACAAATCCTGCTACAGAGCCTGTAAATATTACTAAGTAGAAAGTCACAGTTTCGAATGTGGAAAAGAAGCTACAAGCTAGCAATACTAGAAGTTGAAACAAGGCTAGGCAAAACCCAAGTTTAACCGCAGAGACGTGGTAAGCCTGCTTTATCGCTTTAAGGCTTGAGTAGATAGGGAGTAGGTATAGTTGATCCCATGTCATTTTTGTTTGTAGTTTGGACCAACAGACAAAAATAGCGACCATCAGAACAAGCATATCGGTAAAGCCGATAACAAAATGGAGTGTGACACCAAAAAAGCCACTTGCCACAATCGCTAATAGCCCAGAGACAAGTAAAATCTGACAGGTTTATATCAACAGGTTACCCGCAAAATAGCTCATTGGCATAAAAAATTGTCTAAACCCCTGAGTGAGGAAATCTGGTGCGAAGGTATTGCTCGGGAGCCACCCAGTTTGAATATTGTTTATGTAGGTTTGATATGCCAAATGATGCCATTGGCAGTGATGAGTCCGTGTCACTAACAGGTATATTCCCATTACCATAAGGGGGATGGCAAGCAGTGCTAAAATTTTGGGGGTATCGCCAAAAAACATAGCGAGCACGAGTGCGAGCATAAAAACGTAACTATTATGTTTGAAATACACACTATTTCGAAGACATAGCAAAAAGAAGCTACCGCCAAAACTCGTTGCAAATAACATGGCGTAGGCAACTTCAGGTGCGGGGCGGTTGAGAAGAGCAAGAGCATTGAGTAGGTAGCCAATGACCAGAATTACCATACCTTGCAAGTATATGTGTTGTTTAATTGCAGGGAATAGTAAGGTGCTTTCCTGTGCTTGCAACTTCACTAACTGCCAACAAAAAGCCATCCATAAGGCGCTGATTGAAAAGACCAAACTAAATGTTTGTATATTTTGATCTTCTATTAAAGTTAACAAAGGTGAAGCGATAGACGCTAAGAACCCAGGAATGAAAAAATTTGCTGAGCCGCACTCTCGCAACCAAAACCCGGAAAACCCTGTCCACCAATTGCGCTGAGTTAATGTACTCATGCGTGTAGCTCCACAAAGAGCTGCTCAAGGTTGCTATGGCTTTGCTGTAGGTCTGCTGACCAGTTTGCACTGTCGTGAGCTTGATAAATGCTAAAACGTTCAGATTGATGAAGTACGTTTCCGGATGGCAGTTTGCTTGTAAGATGATGTGGTACAAGCCTAATTTGTTCCTTCAGTGTATCTAATTCGCCAGTAACCAAAACCTTACCATCTTTAATAATGGCAATATGACTCGCAACGCGCTCAACGTCAGATGTAATATGCGAGGAGAAAAGTACACCGGAGCTGGACTCAAGTGCTAACTCGAATAAGTCCGACATAAATTCCCGGCGTGCAATGGGGTCGAGACTTGACACTGGTTCGTCAAGGATCAGTAACTTAGGTCGGTACGACATCGCCATTATCAGCGCTAGACTTTGTTGTTGACCAACAGAAAGGTTACTTACCAGCTTGTGTTCGTCTAACTCGAAGCGAGAAAGCCATTCTTGCTCAAGTGTAATATCCCAATTTGGATAAAAGCTGCGGTGCAGTGCGAGAGCGTCTTTGACTTTAAAACCTTGATAGCCACAGGGCTGTTGTGGCACATAGCCAATTTGGCTTTTGCACGTAGGGCTCAGTTCTATGTTGCTGCTGTTGAGGCAGCTAACCTCACCACTATTTTGTTCGATTAACCCAAGTGCAATTCGCAGTAGTGTCGTTTTACCGGCCCCGTTTCGTCCTAGTAAACCCATAACCATGCCAGGTTCAATAATAAGATTTATGTCTTCAAGAACCGGCTTGTCGGCAAATTGTTTATGGATTTTAGTAAATTGTAGTAGTGGGCTTGTCATTATTCTTGTCCCCAATTTTTATCAATTAATGATATCAATTCAGTCTTACTGATCCCAAGCTGTTTCGCATCACTAATTAAAATATCTAGGTTTTTATGGAGTAGATTATCGGTCTGTTGTGTAGTTTGCTGCTGTGCAACGCGTGTCGGTTGGCCGCGTCTTCGTTCAAGCCAACCTTGATCGACAAGTTGCCCGATAGCCCGAGAGACGGTCATCGGATTTACCGAGAAGTGTTCAGCTAGCTTTCTTACAGAAGGTAGCTCTTCTCCGGCTTGTGCTTTACCCGACACAATTAAACGCACTATCTGATCAAATAGCTGCTTATAAATCGGCTCTGCGCTGTTGGGGTTGACATGAATAAGATCTAGCATTACTCTAATTCTACTGTATTAATACAATAATACACTGATACACTCACTTAAAGTTAGCATACTGACCGTGAGTCAACAAGGAAATAACTATGAAAAAGCCATTTAAGTTTAAGAAAAGCTTAGTAAAGCTAGCGCTGCTTCCTCTCGTTTTAGGAACTGGGCTGCCATTACAAGCGGCAACATCAACAGCAGAATTATCCGCTTGTTATGCAAAAGGCCTCAGTGACAGAGCGCAATGCGGAAAAATCTCGCAACCATTAAGTGAAACCAAAACAGAACAAAAAATTGATATTCATTTTATGGTTATTCCAGCAATAAAGCCGCTTTACCCACAAGAAGCGATTATTGCGTTTGCAGGGGGACCTGGACAATCGGCCACTGAAATTGCAGCGAACTTTGAAAGAATTCTTAAATACGCGAGAGAAAATAGAGACATTATACTTGTTGATCAACGGGGAACTGGAAAGTCCAATCTATTGCAATGTGATATGGATGATCTTGAGCAACAGTTTGCGCTAAATGATACCTTATTGGGTCTCGATTTTTACAAAGAAGATGCCCTTAAGTGTAAAGAAAAACTAGACACAGATCTTTCCGATTATACGACGGTTGCAGCTGCAAAAGATTTTGATGCGGTAAGAGTCGCACTTGGTTATAGCAAATTACACCTATATGGTGGCTCATATGGAACACGCATCGCACTTGAGTATATGAGACAGTTCCCTGATAGTGTTGCATCGGCCGTGTTAGATGGTCTTGCACCCAATAACCAAAGTTTAATGGCGATTGGTGGCGCGATAGAAGATTCATTGAATGCCCTTTTTGCACAATGTGAGGCCGATAAAAAATGTGCAAATAGTTATCCGAATCTAAAGCAGCAATGGCAAAGCTTGCTTAATCAAGTAGAGCAAACGCCGATAGAGGTGTCTGTACTTCACCCAAGAACCAGCAAACCGCTTGCGATGACGATGACCAAAATGAAGCTATTTAGCGCGATTAGGATGGCGCTTTACTCTCATTCTTTCCGCGCATTGGTGCCGCTTGCGATTAGTGAAGCGACTAAAGGTAACCTTGCTCCACTTGTTGGCATGATGGCACCAAGTGAAGACGGTCTGGGATTGACCATGGGGATGCATCAGGCGATTGTATGTGGGGAAGATTGGCCACGATTAACGGCTGCGGACAAAGCCAAATATAGTGAAAACTATATGGGTAAGATGATGATCACAGGACTAGATGCGACGTGTCCAATTTGGAATGTGAGTCCGGTGCCAAGTAGTTATTATGAACCCGTTGCGTCGGATATTCCAACCTTACTGCTTTCTGGCGGATTAGACCCAGCAACGCCTGCTAAGTGGGCAGAAGTTGCGATGGAAAAACTAAGCAATGCTACGCACTTAGTTGCGCCAACCGCTACGCATATTGTCGCAGGGCAAAGCTGTGCTAATAAGCTTATTGCTAAGTTTTACGATGAAAAGACGGTGGGAGACTTTGATATTAGCTGTCTTGAAGAAGACACGCGCAAACAATTCTTTATGAACATCAATGGCCCAGCAACCGCTAATAAGGAGTAACGCATGATCCAAGTAGATAACTTATATAAAAAGATTGGTGAAGTGAACGCGCTAGACGGGCTGTCATTTACCGCTCGTGATGGTCAAATTACGGGACTATTGGGACCAAATGGGGCAGGTAAAACGACTTGTTTACGGACCGTATTTGGCCTGCTCCAAGCTGATCAAGGTATGGCGTCTATCGATAGTATTGATGTTGCCAAAGAACCGACCAGAGCAAAACAACAATTAGGGCTGTTCCCAGACCCGTGTGGACTCTACGAGCGAATGACACCGCGTGAATATACCCAATTTTACGCTGAACTAAGTGGCATGGACGCAAAATCGGCCGCTGCCGCGACGCAAGAAGTGTTAGAAAAGCTGCAAATGTTGGATATCGCGGATAGGCGCTGTAAAGGCTTTTCACAAGGTCAAAGAATGAAAACAGCGTTGGCGCAGGCAATCGTGCATAAACCAACGAATATTGTACTTGATGAGCCAACGCGTGGTTTAGATGTAATGAGTACCAGAGTATTACGGGATTTGTTGTTGATGCTTAAGGCGCAAGGTCACTGTGTCTTGTTTTCTAGCCACGTGATGCAAGAAGTTGCAGCACTTTGCGATCATGTGGTGGTCATGGCGAAAGGCAAAGTGGTCGCGGAAGGTTCTCCACAAGCTCTATGTGAACAAACAGGTAAAGCATCGCTTGAGGAAGCTTTCATTACCCTAATCGGTACGGATGAAGGAATTGCAGCATGATGAAATTAATCTCAGTTTTATTTAAAAAAGAAGTGTTAGACGCAAGCCGCGACAAACGTTCAGTGATGGCTGGCCTTTACTATTGCATCGGTGCACCTATTCTAATGTGTGTATTATTTACCGTCATGTTTAAGCAAATGGCCTCGCCTGATGCACTCAAAATCACCATTAATAATGCGGAGAATGCGCCCAACTTAGTACAATTTTTAGCGAGTAAAGAAATTGAACATGGTGAAGGCGAAGAGGTTAAAGCCATTACCTTGGAGGTAAGCGAAGATTACCAAGAGAATATGATGCAAGGTAAGAGCGCGACGGTATTTATCATCGCTGATAAGTCGGAGCAAAAGCTACGCTCATCAATTAATCGACTAGAGCGTAACCTCATGTTATACAACAGCGAAGTTGCTTCATTGCGGTTAGTCGCGCGTGGTATCGATCCGACAATTGCACGTGCGATAGATGTTCAAACTCATGACCAAGCGACACCAACCTCTAAAGGGGGCTTCGTATTAGGTATTGCAACGTTATCTATTATTATTTCACTATTTTATGCGGCGATGGGTATGGCAATTGACAGTAGTGCAGGGGAGCGTGAACGCAACTCTTTACAGCTATTACTTAGCCACCCGATAAGTACTATGCATATTGTGTTAGCTAAAGTGGGGGCAATTGCAGGTTTCTCTATCATTGCTTTAGTGTTAACCACCATAGTATCAAAGTTTGCGTATAATATGGTGCCTTGGGAAATGATGGGCTTTACGGTGATTATTGGTCCTAAATTCATTATTTCGGCAATTATCATTGGCCTGCCTATTGCGCTAATGTCAGCCAGTTTATTGATATTTATCTCTTTCTTGGCTAAATCATTTAAAGAAGCGCAATCTTATGTAGCGATGGCGCTGTTCATTCCGGTAATGATGAGTATGGCAACGACCTATGATATTGCTACCGACATTATGCAGTGGATGCCGATCGCAGCGCAGCAAAACGCAATGATTGAAATCATTAAAGGCAATGCGATACCGGTACCACAACTATTGTTGTCGAGCGCGGTAACGCTGGGGTTGTTTGCTATTTTCACCTACCTAAGCAGTCGTATGCTAAAAAGTGAAAAGGTAGTGTTCGGCCTATAATTTATTAGTTCCCAACAATGGCGCCCAGAGCGGCGCCATTTTTGTATTTTACCTCATCTCAATTTCACGTATAATCGGCGCCCCATAATTGATGTAGTAATGTACTAGCGCGATAACGCCCACAGTACACATTTGAGTAAGTATGAATACGGCACCTAACACCATGACAGAGCAAGATAATCGCAAAGAAGTTTTAGAGTTTAATAAGCTGCAAAAGCGTCTGCGCCGTAATGTCGGCAACGCCATCAAAGATTACAATATGATCGAAGAAGGCGATGTGGTGATGGCTTGTATCAGCGGTGGTAAGGATTCATTCGCCATGCTAGATATTTTACTTAGCCTAAAAAAAGCGGCACCAATTCACTTTGATGTGGTGGCGGTCAATCTGGATCAAAAGCAGCCTGGGTTCCCTGAGCATATCTTGCCTGAGTACTTCGAAACGTTAGACATTCCTTATTACATCATTGATAAAGATACTTACTCAGTCGTAAAAGAGAAAGTACCAGAGGGCAAAACGACTTGTGGTCTTTGTTCACGCTTGCGTCGTGGCACTTTGTACTCATTTGCGGAAAAGATTGGCGCAACTAAAATCGCACTGGGCCATCACTTAGATGATATCGTTGAAACGCTGTTTTTAAACATGTTCTACGGTGCAAGAATGAAAGCGATGCCACCAAAGCTGCGCTCTGATGATGGTCGTAATGTGGTGATCCGCCCGCTCACTTATGCGCGTGAAAAAGATCTAATTCAATACGCTGAACATAAGGATTTTCCTATTATTCCGTGCAACCTATGTGGTTCGCAAGAAAACCTGCAACGTCAAAACATTAAATCTATGTTGGTAGAGTGGGATAAGAAAACACCTGGTCGAGTAGAGAATATTTTCAAATCAATTCAAAATGTTAGTCCAAGCCAGCTGGCTGACACTGAACTCTTTGACTTCGAAAGTCTGCCTCTAGATAGAGACGGTGAACGTGAGGCTTATGACTTTAATGAAGCAGTGGTTTCCTCGACGAACATTGATGAATCATTGTTTATTGATGTAACCAATATTTAATTCTCAACAATGATTTTTTCAGGCTAGGTCTGATAGGCCTAGTCTAAAACTCAATAATTGGTACTCTATAACTTAACTACTTTTGCTCCCCAACATCTTTCACTCTTAATTACCTGTTAACTCTACGCACCTAATTTATACATGCTGTCGGGAAAATGATCTCTGCATGAGATATTTTTGTTCTTAGTTTTGCAAAAAACGCAATTAAATGTAGGTTAGTTATTTTAAATGTAATTAATAATTGTTATCATTTGTCTGCGCTTTAATAATAACCGAATTGTGGCTCTTAATGAAAACAGTATCAAAACTATCCCTTATCGCTTTAGCGATTATGTACCCCTCTTTGCATGCATCAGCTCAGCAGCAAGTGTCAGAAGATAAGCTTAAAGACCAAGACATAGAAAAAATAACCGTCGTTAGCCGAACATTAAATTTATATCGTAATGGTGAATCTTCAACGGGAAAGCTTGCGGTTGACCCACTTAACTCGACCCAGATGGTGACTTCTCTCAATGCAAATCTGATCCGTGATTTAGCCGCAAGAGATGCCAAAGATCTTTATCGTAATATCGCGGGGGTCAGCCAATTTAGCTACGCGGGGGTGACTGCACGTGGCTTTCGTCAAGAAGAAATCTATTTTGATGGTCTAAGAGGCGACCCATATGTTGGGTTTAATGTCCCACAGCTATTTAATGTCCAGCGTGTCGACTTTTTGAAAGGTCCCGCTGGTATGCTGTATGGACCCGGGGCACCTGGTGGATTATTCAACTATATAACTAAAAAGCCGCAATCTGAGTTTAGTGCCAACACTCGTATTATTGCGGGTACAGATAGCCGCTATGGTGCTTCTGGTGAGGTGACTGGTGAAGTAGCACAAGCACAAAGCATTCGCTTGGGAGCTTTTTACGAACAACAAGATACCTACCGTGATAATAGTGCCAGCGAAGTGGCAATTGTGGATGCTGGTTACGCTTATGATTTTGATGATACCCGCTTGATTTTGCAATACACGCACTACAAGCAGGACTTGGACGCGAATCGCTTACGCGGTGTCCCCGCTGGCGATGACGGTGAGTTTCTAACGACACCATCGTGGAATCACAATGAGCCTACAGACTTTTTAAATCTAACCTCAGATGTATTGCAAGCGAGTGTTGCTGGGGATTTGAGCCCATCGCTAAGTTACAACGTTGCGCTTCGCTATATAGATAATGAGCAAGAACAAAACTATCATGAACCAAGAGCACTCATCGACAGCAATAAAGATGGTCAAATCGATTTGGTCGCACGTGAGTTCCGAGATCAACTAAGAGCCCAATCTCAACTCTCTTTTGCGGCTAACTTTGTTTACGAAACACAAGTACTTGGCGCTGAGCAGCGTACCGCATTTGGACTAGATATATATTCTGGTGAAGAAGATGCATTATTAGGTCGAGCGTCAGCATCTAATGACTTTGTCACTCGTTACTTAAATGGTACGTCGTTAGGCTCGGATATTTTGCCTTTGTCTCTCTACAATCCTAATTATGGCGAAACGCAGCCAACCCAATACAATGTGAAGTTTGCGCCAGAAAGTACAACGAAACAAAAGCGTAATGGCACGTATGTCCTTAACGAACTCGCTTGGGAGAAAGTAACGTTTGTTGCAGGCATACGTTATGACCAGTTTGAAGACGATGCCAACGGCAGTAAGTTTGATGATACCAATGTTAGCTTCAGAATTGGTGGTATCTACAAGCTATCTGATGACATCTCATTGTATTCACAGTGGGCTGACTCTTACGAACCTCAAGGCGTATCCAGCCAGGACGAAAAAGCGGGTGGTCCATTTGAGCCAACGACGGGTGATATCATTGAAGTTGGGCTTAACGCAGAGTTATTTGACGGAAGTACATTGCTAAAAGTGGCTGGTTATCAGATAACAAGGCAAAACTTGCTACAAAATACAGGCACAGATCCTGAGCAAGATGGTGTTGATAATTTAGCGTCAATCGGAGAAATCACGAGTAAAGGCCTAGAAATTGAATTGATCACCGATGTGACCCCTGACTGGGTAGTAAGTCTGGCCTATGCCTATAATGATGCGACTATCACCGCTGACAATGGCGCTGGAGGGATCCGCAATAGTGTTGGCGATAAATTTGCCAACGCCCCTGAAAATCAGTTTGGGGTGTGGACTCGATATCAGATCCCTGAGTGGAATTTGGCTTTCGCAGTTGGCGGAAACTATGTGGATGAGCAGCTTAGTTTATCTGGCCAAACACTAAATTCCTATTTCGTCGCTGACACCTCAATTATTTGGGAACTAGATAACTACAGTGTGCTATTCAGAGTTGAAAACGTATTCGACAAGGAATATGCAGAGTCGGGCTTTTTAGAGCGTACAGGGCACTTTCCAGGCGATCCAAGAAATGCTTTCCTTGAGTTTACCTACAATTGGTAATGCTTAAGTTAATCTGAGGCTCGGTGAGTTATCCGAGCTTGTGGAAATAGAAGTCTACCTTTATGAGGATCAAGATGGCTGACAAAGCTAGACAAAGAAAGCGGCTACGCAAGTTATATGATTTACATGCCTGGGTAGGCTTTCAATTAGCGGCCGTTATGTTTGTGATCCTCGCAACGGGCACAATCGCAACTGTTTCAAATGAATTAGATTGGCTGGTTTTTGACCAAATGCGTGCGAGTCAAAAGCCCAAAGAAGTAAAAGAGCAAACGGCTGTATCTTGGAGAAACATGTATGCGTCGATAGCTGAGCGCTATCCAGAAGGTCGTATTAATACGTTAGGTACAATGGGAAGCGACTACTTTACCTATCGAGCACGGGTGGCTTTCGAGGCTAAAAGTGACAGGTATGTGCACGTCGATCAATGGACTTATGAAGTAACCGGCGACATCCCATTACTTACAATTCAACGATTTTTTAGAGATTTGCACCGTTATCTATTTATGCCTGCGGTGCCCGGGCTGCCAATCGTCACCGCTTTTGCTTTCATTTTAATGATCTCTCTCTACACTGGGCTGAAAACCACCCGGAATTGGAAAGTCGCGCTGTGGCGTTTGAGAGTAGCGCAAGGTACAAGAGTATTTTTGAGTGACTTGCATAAGGCCTTTGGCTTATGGGGACTGTGGTTTACCACACTTATTATTATCACCAGTATTTGGTATCTGTTTGAGTTTTCTGCACGGGTAGCCGGTGTGAGTTTGGAGCCTCCAGCTCCAAAAGTTGGACATGTTACAGCGGTAAAAGACGCCAACATGCTATCTGCAGGGCGCTTTGAAAGCGCTTTTGAAAAGGCGCAGCATGCCATTCCTAATTGGACGATAACAACCGTACAGCTGCCAAGAGCAGATAATGCGGTGCTGCGTTTTCAAGGAATGAGTACAAACCCTTTACTTCGTGATAGAGCGCACAAAGTTTATATGGACCCAACAACGCTAGAGGTTTTAGCAATACAGCAACCTGAAAATATGACGTGGGGCAATTATCTTAACGAATATGCAGATCCATTACACTTTGGCTATTTTGCTGGGATCACCTCTAAGCTTATATGGTTTGTGTTTGGTCTAGCGTTAGCCGGACTGTCATTTACCGGCGTGATGATGACATACAAGCGCACTAAGTCTAAAAGTATAACGGGCGCACAGTTGGCAACGTTGCCGATATTCTGTTTATCAGCATTTTACTTTTATTTCTGGCTTGCCAGATATACATAAAGGGGATGTGCGGCTGGTTATTTGCCGCACATTAAATTAATTTGAGCGCAGAGTTAGTCTTCTAATGGGGATTTATAGCCATCAGGCTTTAGTGCTAAGACATCACAGTCTAAGCTATCAATTACATGCTCAGCGGTATTGCCAACAAGCGCTGCACTCAGTCCAGTGCGACCGACAGTGCCAATGACCACTAACTCAGCGTCTTTTTCTTTAGCAACGTAGGGGATAACGTCCTCCGGTAGACCTTCTTTGATGATGCAATCGCTTTTATCTATTGAATAAGTCTCTGCGAGTGCAAATGTTTCGTCTTCATGGTGTTTTTTTACGGCTTCATTGTATTGCGATGGGTTAAACTCGGGAATTTCAATCGCAATATTAACAGGCGTTGCTGGATAGGTGTTTACCAGGCTCAATTTGGCATTGGCTAATTCACATAAAAACTGAGCATCCGTAATGATACGTTTATTGAGTTCTTGATGTTGCTCGTTATCGCTGACAGAGTTTACAGCTGCAATAATGTTGCCTTGATCTGGCCAAGCGTGATCTTTAACCAGTAATAGAGGCGCAGGGCATTTGCGAATTAAATGCCAGTCGGTTGGGGTGAAGATAACTGACTTTAGGGTATCGTGCTGATGGGTGGATTTAATGACCAAATCATAATCATGCGCAAGCACGGTTTTGATGATTGCTTCGTAGGGGCGATTGTGCCACAACACTTTAGTTTGGATACTCACATCAGAAAAGCCCTTAACCATATCGGCAAGCCATGCTTCTCTGTCTTTAATTACCGCTTCACGCATTGCTTCACGCTCGTCTTTAGACAACATCGTGGTCATTTCATAGGAGAAGTCATAAATAGACATAAATGCAGTGATGGCTGCACCGGTACGCTTGGCAAGATTGATAGAGCGTTCTAAGCTATTTTGGCGCTCTTTAGTTGGATCAATTACGGTGAGTATACTTTTGATTTTATCCACGACTATCTCCTTAAAACGGTATACAAATAAGATCAGAAGTTTTTTCACCTCTGACCTTATTGAGTGTAACCGATCCTATCTAAGGATAAAGTCTTAACGATAAATAGTTTGTTCTAAATCAAGATGCAATCGCCGCTGTTTCAGCGAGGGCAGCAGCATCAATAATGGTAATAAACTTGCCTTCGACCTTTATTGTTCCCGCTTTTTGGAAACGGCTGAGTAAACGACTAATGGTTTCTACAGTAAGACCCAAGTAGTTACCAATTTCACCGCGCGTCATCGTAAAGCGGAATTCTTTACGAGAAAAACCACGCTCGCCAAAGCGATTTGAAAGGTTATAGATAAAAGTTGCTAAGCGTTCTTCAGCAGTCTTTTTATTCAATAATAACAACATCTCTTGGTCGTAATTAATTTCACTGCTCATTAATCGCATGATCTGTTGGCGCAGTTTTGGCAGTTTACCGGCTAATTCATCTAGGGTATCAAATGGGATTTCGCACACCATAGAGGTTTCTAAAGCTTGTGCGAAGCTCTGGTGCTGCATTTTATTGATGGCATCAAAACCCACAAGATCGCCCGCAAGGTGAAATCCTGTGATCTGCTCGTCTCCTTGCTCAGACAGAGTGTAGCTTTTAAATGAGCCGGAACGAACGGCAAAGATAGCATTTAATGGCGCACCTGACTCGAAAAGAAAATCCCCTTTATGAAGCGGCTTTTTACGTTCAATGATCTCATCTAACTTATCCATTTCGCTGCCATTGAGCGAAAATGGGAGGCAAAGTTGACTGATACTGCAATTATTGCAGCTGATTGTGCATTGGCTCTTTGAGCGGTTTTGATTACTTAAGTCCATAAAATTTCCATAAGTCTATGACGCACGTGAAGGCAACCTAGTATCAAAGCATAACGGTTTTGGTACTACAGATCGCCACAAACTCATATGACACGCAAAAGAAAATTTGGTTATCAATTGGAGCTCCTAATCTCAAAGCGCTAACCAATAATCTTAAATGATGAGTTTGCTTAGATAAGGATAGGTTAATGTACTAACTTATCAGTTGCAATAATAATTAAATAAACACCATACCAAATCAATAAATTACCCATAATAATACGTGTAACTAAATGATTTATAAACTTTTGTAGCAGCTGAGCCGATTGCCCTATTACAATCAGAGCAGGCATTGTGCCGACACCAAAGGCGAGCATAATGAGTGCGCCTTCAGTTGCTGATTTCGCTTGTAATGTCCATGTTAAAGCCGAATAAACTAGGCCGCAGGGTAGCCATCCCCATAAGGCCCCGTAGCAAAACGCTTTGGTTTTTGTATTGACCGGGACTAAGTAGCGATTGAGCTTAACAATATGTTGCCAAATTAAGCTTTTAGCAAACGACTCTAGCCATTTTAAGGTGCTGGCTAAGCGCATTACGTAGATAGCGACAAGCACCATAAAAATACCACTCATCAATTGTAATATAATGGCGAGTGACGTGTTTTGCTTGGCGAGACTTGCCCCGAGTAGGGCGACAAGGCTGCCAGCAAGCGCATAGCTGGAGATACGTCCGATATTATACAACAAGGTAACAACCACAGTAGAAAGCTGCTTGCTCGCCAGTTGTAGCGAGCTGGCAATACCGCCACACATCACCAAGCAGTGACCACTTCCCGCAAGCCCCATCACAAATGCACTTAGCAAGCTTATCTCATTCATGCTAGTTGTCGTTATTACTCTTATTATTTGATGGTTTTACGGACTTATCACCCGTTTGCGCTTTATCATCATCGAATAAGATGCTGTGGCCCTGTTTATTCAAATCTGAAAATTGTTCGCTTTTTACTGCCCAAAAGAAAATACCAATAGCAATAATGACGAATAAAATGGCGATAGGTATTAATACGTAGATGATACTCATAGCTTTAATAACCTTAATGAATTACCGATCACGATGATCGAGCTGGCTGACATGCCAATAACTGCTATCCAAGGTGGAATGAGGCCAAGCGCAGCGAGTGGTAAAATGGAGCCGTTATACAAAAGTGATATGGTTAAGTTTTGCTTTACTATTCTGCGCGTTTGTTTCGCTACTTGCTGAAGGGCTAGAATGGCATTCAAATCGCTATTTAACAACACCACATCAGCGGTATTCTTTGAGATATCAGCGCCGGTATCCATCGCAACTGACAAGTGAGCGCTATTGAATACCGGGCTATCGTTGATGCCATCACCAACCATAGCGACAATCTCGCCTTGTTTGGACCAAGCTTCAACGGCTTGTTGCTTAATCTCTGGTGTGCAAGCGCTTTGGTAGCTATCTAATGCTAACTGCTGCGATAACTCTTTGCCTGCATTGGAGCTATCCCCAGTTAGCATGTGGCACGTAAGGCCAGCTTGTTGTAGCTGTTCAACAACTGTTTCTGCATTGCTTTTTACTTTGTCATTGAAGTAAAAGTCAGCGACTGCGTTGTTATCAATAAACAAGGTTGCTTGAGCAAATGACGCGTGATTATCAAACCAATGGCTTTTCCCAAGGGCAATAGTGACTCCTTGCCAGTGACCACGGATACCAGAACCAGCCACAACTTCAACATCTTGGACTAGGTTTTCGGTTGGGGTGATATGTGCAAATGCGCGAGCGATAGGGTGCTCAGAAAATCGCTCTAACGCTGCGGCAAAATCCAAGACTTGTTGCTCGTTATAGTTAGTTTGCAGCAATTCGATATGTTTGATTGAGAAACGGCCTTCGGTCAGAGTGCCTGTTTTGTCAAAGGCAACACGCGTTAATTTGGTTGCCGTTTCTAATACATGGGCTTCTTTAATCAAGATCCCTTTCTTTGTAAGTGACGCCACAGCGCAGGTAAGCGCGGTTGGTATCGCAAGGCTTAACGCACAAGGGCAGGTTGCTACTAGCACCGAAATCGTGACCCAAAAAGCCTTATCTGGTGAAATCGGGTACCAGCCGATGGCGGTAATTGAGGCAAAAACTAATAGGCAGGCAACAAACCACTGCGCGACTTTATCTGTGATTTCCACTAATTTAGGGCGTTTGGTAAGTGCGTTATGCTGCAGTCGAATAATCTGGTTGAGCAGGGTATTTTGCCCAATTTTATTGATCTCTAACGTAATTACACCATCGTGATTCACGGTTCCCGCATACACTTGATGGCCTTGATATTTCTTAACTGGCAAATGTTCGCCCGTCATCATCGACTCATCAACGGTGGTATGTCCTTTGATCACTAAGCCATCCGCAGGGATAGTTTCTCCAGCCTTAACTAATATCAGATCGTTCAGCTTTAGCTTTTTGGCGGCAATATGTTGTTCATTGTTATTCTCATCAACCTTTCTGGCGGTCAATGGCAGCAGCTTTTGCAGGTTTGCTGTAAACTCACTGGCTTTGAGTCTGGCCCTAAACTCAAGGTATTTACCTAACAACAGCAAGAAGGTAAACATACAGATGGATTCAAAATAGACTTCGCCGACTTCCATAAAAGTCGCGTAAGTACTGGCGCCGTAAGCTCCGAATATAGCAAGTGAAACAGGGAGATCCATATTCAGTTGTTTAGCTTTCAGTCCTTTAACCGCATTCGTTAAAAATGGCATCGCTGAATACAGAATAACAGGAGAGGCGAGCACGAGACTTATCCAACGGAAGTACTGTTCAAAGTCCTCTTCCATGCCTGAAAACATGCCAAAGTACATGGCAAATGCAAACATCATCACTTGCATAGTCATGAGGCCTGCTACACCTAAACGACGAATATATGCTTTCGCTACGGCTTGTTTCTGTGCGGCTTCTTCATCGGCCTGAAATGGGTAGGCCTTATAGCCGATTTCCATCAAGGATTTGATTATATCGCTTAGCTTAACGTGTTTATCTTGCCATACAATCATGGCGCGATGGGTGGAGGTGTTAACATCAACACGAACGATACCGCCGAGCGCCAGTAGTTGTTTTTCGATAAGCCAAGCACAAGCGGCGCAGCTTATTCCTTCAACACTGAGCAGTACCTCTTTGTGCTCACCACTAATTTCGACGAAGTCCTCTTGGATCTCGTCGTTATCATAGCTGAGTAGCATTTTTAGTTGCTCAGGTACGAGTTCTTCAACTTTACCTGCACTTTCTGTGCGGTAAGTATAGTAGTCACTCATACCTTGAGAAATAATGGTTTCGGCAACGGCCTGGCAGCCAATACAGCAAACCGGTTGTGCGCTACCCTCAAAGGTAACCGAGCCTACAAACCCTTTAGGAATAGGCTCCAAACAATGAAAACACGAATTTGCCATGGCAGCTTACTTATACTGTGGAGTGACCGCGATAATACCATCATGTGGCAGTTGGATTTTTTCTTTCATTTTCCAACTGTTATCCATAGGCTCTATAAATACCGAGAACACACCGCTATGTGGTTCATCAAATAAACCAGTAAACTCGCCGCTGGCGTTTTTAGTCAGTGTGACTGCAAAATCGTATTTCTCAATAGTGCGGTGGTAAAACGAGAGCTTTAATGCATGAACTTTAGAAGCGTCGCCCTTGGTAAATTTAAAGGTGACTTTTTGCTCTGCTACTTGCAGGTCACCATGTAAATAGAGCGCTTTTGCTTTATCAAACTTACTCAGCTCTAGATTGATGGCTTTACCTTTTTTGTAGTAGTCATCAACGACCATATCAGGACCATTACCGACTGCAAACGTGATGAGAAAAACACAGGCAACGACAGTAACGAGTGGGAAAAAAATTAAAAACCAAGGCCAAAAATTCTTATACCAAGGGGTAGGGGTCATAGTTGCTCACATGGCTATAAAACTTGCCCGTATTCTACCGTAAGTTGCGGTAAATACCTAAAAAAAAGCCTCCAAATGGAGGCTTTTTTGATCTCAAATAATGTTCTAAAAGCTAAGCTTATTGGTCTTGTGACAAGCTATAAACATACGCTGTTAGAAGGTGTACTTTATCTTCCCCTAAGATATCTTTCCATGCTGGCATTACACCCGCACGACCGTGGCGAAGTGTGTCTTCAACTGCGCGTTGAGAACCACCGTATAGCCAGATATTATCGGTTAAGTTTGGTGCACCGAACGGAAGGTTATGTGCAACAGAACCTTTACCATCCATACCATGGCAAGCCGCACACATTGCAAACTTAGCTTTACCTGCATCAGCATCTTTTTGGTTAACGGTACGTCCAGAAAGGCTTAGTACATAAGCAGTCATTTCTTTTACGCCTTGATCACCAAGTGCATCTTGCCAAGCTGGCATCGCTGCAACACGACCGTTAAGCAGTGTTTCTTTGATCTTGTCAGGCGTGCCACCATATAACCAATCTTTATCAGTTAGGTTAGGGAAGCCTGCGCCACCACGAGCGTCAGAGCCATGACACTGAGCACAGTTTTGCGAGAATAAACGCTGTCCGATTTCTAGGGCTTCTTCATTCTTTGCAAGCGCAAGTACGTCTTGCTTTGCAAATTCTTGGAAGATAGGGCCAAAACGGTCTTCAGCAGCTTCAACTTCTTTATCAAGTTGTACCCACTGGCCATTTTCATGTGCTTCAGCGACTGCTTTCTTAGACTCTGCCAAGGTAGTAATACCTTGGTTAGAGCTCGTCCAGTTTAAGAAACCTTTAAAGTTACCAAGACCTGGGTAAGCAGCAAGATAATATACTGACCAAACAAAAGTCGCGAAGAACATGTAAGTCCACCACTTTGGTAGTGGATTATTTAATTCCTCAATTCCGTCGAACTCGTGACCACAGCTTTCGCCTTCTTTGACACCTGTGTAGTTTTTCAGGTTCCAAATTAGCAGGCCGAAAATCAGAGCTAGACACGCTAGGGTTAGTACGATAACCCAAATACTCCAAAAGCTAGTCATTTTTCAGACTCCTTTTCCTCGTTAGAGATAGTGTTGTTATGTTTTTTCTCATCTTCAAAAATGGCATTAGCAGCGTCGTCGAAACGGCGCTTAGACCGCTTGCTATATGCCCACACAACAATCACTATAAACAGTACCAAAATTACCAGAGTCAAAATGCCTCTGTATGTGCCGTAATCCATAACAATTACTTCAAATGTGTGCCAAGTTGTTGTAAGTAAGCGATAAGTGCTTGCATTTCTGTTGCACCTTCGCCACCGTTCATCGCGTGGATTTCATCCACTTGCGCTTGTAGTTCAGCATCATCACCGTAGCCTTTGCCATTGTAGCGGTCTGACGACTTATCAATACCAAATGCATCACGGAACACTTGTAATTTTTTCAGAGTATAAGTGGTATCTACTTTAGTGCTATCAAGCCAAGGGTAGCCTGGCATGTTTGACTCAGGTACCACCGAGCGAGGATCCATTAAGTGCGCATAGTGCCAGTCGTCAGAATAACGCTGACCAACACGAGCCAAATCTGGACCTGTACGCTTAGAACCCCACTGGAATGGGTGATCCCATACCGACTCACCGGCTACAGAGTAGTGACCGTAGCGCTCAACTTCATCACGGAATGGACGAACCATCTGTGAGTGACAGTTGTAACAACCTTCGCGTACGAAGATATCACGACCTTCCATTTCAAGCGCGGTCAGCGGGCGTAAGCCTTCTACTGGCTGAGTGGTATCTTTTTGGAACATTAGTGGAGTAATTTCGACTAGTGCACCGAAGCTAATTGCGAATACCGTTAAGATAGCCATCAGGCCAACGTTCTTTTCAACGATTTCGTGTTTGTTTGTTGAGTTATTGTTGCTCATACTCAATACCCCTTAAGCCACTTGCGGGTTTGCATCAGTGGCAAGTTGACCACTTTTTGCAGTAACCGTACGGAATACGTTGTAAGCCATTACCAGCATTCCAACTACGATGAATACACCGCCTAGGAATCGCATGATATAGAAAGGCTTAGAAGCTTCTAGTGACTGAACAAAGCTATACATTAATGTACCGTCAGCATTTACTGCGCGCCACATTAGGCCTTGCATAACACCAGAGATCCACATTGCAACGATATAAAGCACAACACCTACTGTGTGTAGCCAGAAATGCGTGTTAACTAGCTTTATGCTGTACATGTTACCGTGACCAAATAGAGCTGGGATTAGGTGGTAAATTGCACCGATAGAAATCATCGCAACCCAACCTAGAGCACCAGAGTGTACGTGACCTACTGTCCAGTCTGTGTAGTGTGAAAGCGCATTTACAGACTTAATAGCCATCATTGGGCCTTCAAACGTAGACATACCGTAGAACGATAGAGATACAACTAAGAAACGCAGTACAGGGTCAGTACGTAGTTTGTGCCAAGCGCCAGACAGCGTCATGATACCGTTGATCATACCGCCCCAAGAAGGAACGAATAGGATAACTGACATCACCATACCTAGAGACTGTGTCCAGTCAGGTAGTGCTGTGTAGTGAAGGTGGTGAGGACCTGCCCAAATATATAGAGAAACAAGTGCCCAGAAGTGAACAACCGATAGACGGTAAGAGTAAACTGGACGACCTGCTTGTTTTGGTACGAAGTAGTACATCATACCTAAGAAACCAGCGGTAAGTAGGAAACCTACTGCGTTGTGACCATACCACCACTGAACCATCGCATCTACTGCACCTGCGTAGATTGAATAAGATTTAGTAAGTGATACAGGAATAGCCATACTGTTTACAATGTGAAGCACTGCAACAGTGATAATGAAACCAGCGTAGAACCAGTTTGCTACATAGATGTGTGACACTTTACGCTTGATAAGAGTACCAAAGAATACTACAGCATAAGTAACCCATACTACCGCGATTGCGATATCAATCGGCCACTCTAGTTCAGCGTATTCTTTTGAAGAAGTAATACCTAGAGGAAGCGTGATAGCCGCAGATACGATGATGGCTTGCCAACCCCAGAAGGTAAATGCGGCAAGTTTGTCAGAGAACAGGCGCGTTTGACACGTGCGCTGAACAACATAGTAAGAGGTTGCAAATAGTGCACTTGTACCAAATGCAAAGATTACTGCGTTCGTGTGTAACGGACGAAGTCTAGAGTAAGTTAACCATGGAATGTCGAAGTTTAACGCAGGCCACGCAAGTTGCGCTGCGATAAATACACCTACACCCATGCCAACAATGCCCCAAATCACTGTCATGATAGCGAATTGGCGTACAACTTTATAATTGTACTCAGTTTGTGATGCTACTGTTTGGCTCATTTTCTGGATTCCGCTGCAATTTATTGCGATTAGAAATGAATTACCTGAATTACAGGCCCTAGTTATATTTCTTCAAGCCCGTCATGTTTTAACTCAAAAGATGAGTGAAAACCTAACCAGCCCGAGAAACCTTTATTTTTGCGAGGAAATGATAATTTTTTTGCTTATGAAAAGATACCTAAAACGCCTAAAATTATGACATCAATCAAGTTTTCACGCGCTTTTTGTTCGCTTCTTAAGCAACCTAGCATTTGCCCTGAAACTTGCGTACACTGCGCAGGATTCAGAAGTGACGGTAAATCCCTCATGATTGCAAAGCAATTAACAATCGGGTTGCTAGGTGTTTTCCTCGTGGCCTGTTCAGACCCGACTATTATTATACATGAAAGTTCAGAAAAAAGTGAAAGTTCAGTAACAAGAAATGTCTGTAATTTTTCAACGCCCTGTGATTTAACTCCACAAGTGCAGATTTATCTAGGCTCAAAGCAGGTTCAACCTGAAACAGAATTTACCATTGGGCTAAAAAGTGCGACTAAAGTAGAGGTCGTTTCGGCATGGCTTGAGGGAGAAAATATGAACATGGGGAGAATTCCCGTGTTCTTTGACAAAAACACACTGATAGCAAAAACCATGGTCGGTGTTTGCACGGATAAATCGATGCGTTGGATTTTACGTTTGGCGCTAACCGTTAACGGCCAGTCTGTTACTACCAGTCATCCAATAGCTGTAAACTACCAATGAATAAATCTGTTTTTATCGAATATCTCAAGTTTGCACTTGAACAAAAGCTGATTGAAGCCACTGAAGCGGCAAACAGTGCTCGTGCTGACGCGACTCACGAGCAAAGTGCTGCTGAAACACAATACGACTCGTTGAGTATCGAGTATGGCTACCTAGCAGAAGGGCAAAGTGAGCGCGTTGATGCCATGCATTTGGCAAAACAAACAATATTGAATCAGTTGGCTCTAGCTGTGAGCAATACAATTGCACATAACGCACTAGTTGAAATTGAAGACGAGCAGGGCAACTGTCATTGGTTCTATTTTGCGCCTTGCGAAGGCGGGCTAAAAATCCAATATAAAGAAATACCTGTGTTGGTGTTAACGTTTGATGCGCCTCTTGGCAAGCGGCTAAAGGGGTTAACGGTAGACGAAGATATTTCGTTTTTCTTCAACGGCCAACAGCAAACGTTAACCGTGATGCAAATACTGTAGAGTGGTTTACTCTCGTTTTGCTACGAGTTGCTACGAGTTGCTACGAGAACAATTTCTTTCTTACTATTGCCCGATATGTGCTTGGTGATCTTCCCATTAATTGCCTAAATACTCTGCTTAATTGCCCTTGTGAATTAAATCCAGAAGCAAGAGCAATATCTTGAATGGAGAGATTACTGCTTGCGAGCAGCTCTTTACACATTTCAATACGCACCTGTTGTAAGTAGGCAACGGCAGTTTGTCCTGTTGCTTGTTTAAAGCGGCGGTTAAAGGTGCGATAACTTAAATCAAATTGCGCCGCAACAGCAGGTAAAGAGATTTCCGATGCGGCGTTATTTTTCAGCCAAAATTGAATTGCAGCAATTTGCTCGTCAGCATGACGGTCAACAGCACCCTCTAAATAGCGCTGTTCTTCGTACGGTTTACGAATTTCATGAGAGAAGTTTTGCTGCACATGGTGTGCGGCTTCTATCCCGTACAGTAACTCAATAATATGAACAATCACATCGGCCAGCGCATTTAAGCTGGCTACAGTGTAGATCCGCTCTGATTGAGTGATAAAGTAATCCGGTTTTAATTCAACATTGGGATATAGCTGAGAAAATTGTTTGGCAAAATGCCAGTGGGTCGTTGCTGAATGCCCGTCAAGCAGGCCAGAACTTGCTAAAAAGCAAACACCCGTACCTACACCTATCAGTGTGCTTCCTGCTCCCCATGCATCGGCAAGTGACTCACTCAGCGCTTGGTTTTGTCTTACAATAGGTCTTGGATTTCGCCATATGCTTGGCACAATAATGTAGTCATATAAAGGCAAGGAGCTAAAGTCACTTTGTGCCTCAAGTGTCATGTAATTATCGGTGTTGACTGCCTCGCCTTGGCTGCTGCAAAGGAGAACTTCTAAAGGAACATAAGCCTTTTTTAGATGCACTTTAGCAAAGGCTTGTCCGGCTTTGAGCATTTCCAGCGGTAAGGTGACACTGGTAACGAGCATATGCTTGTAAAGCACAATGGCGACCTTTGTACAGGATTTCATCTGCTCCGACCTCTTTGGTTTGGCGAAAAATGATTTATGTGTGGCGTATTTTGTAAAAACTTAAATTCGAATGCAATTAAAATCAAGTCATTATCTTAGTTCAGAAGTAGGAACGACATGACAGCATTGCCAATTATTGTAGGAATGGGGGGTATTAACGCCGCGGGGCGCACCTCTTTCCATCAAGGCTACAAACGTATTGTACTTGATAAGCTAAATGCTAAAGACCGACAAGAGACCTATTTGGGCCTTGCGAGTTTAATGAACTTAGTGCGGTATGAAGATGGTCAGCTGATTGACCAAAACGACCAAGTCGTTCAAGAGGTGGAGATTGAGTCGCGTTTTGGTGAGCAAATCTTAGCGGGAACGTTGATCCGTAAAATCGAAAAAAACCATTTTGATGTAGATGCGACTCCTTGGCAGCAAAAGCTCACAATGAAAGCAAATGATGACAGCAAGATAGTATTCAGTTGTCGTAAGCGTGACTTACCAGAGCCAGTTCCTGCAGCTTGGCAAGTGATTGAGCTTGATCCAAAAACGGTTGAAGTAACCATTGCGGAGCAGATTGAAGTTAAGCACGATAGCTTCAGAGACAACCCAATTAAAGCCGCAGGTCAATTACCAACAGGCTTTGAGCCGTCACTTATGTATAACAGCCGTTACCAACCACGCGGCCTTCAGGCAACTATTTTCGCTGCAACCGATGCTATCCGCTCAACGGGTCTTGAGTGGGACAAGGTAATGAACAGTGTACGACCTGACCAAATCGGCACTTACTCCGCCTCTGTGGCTGGGCAAATGAATGATGAGGGCTTAGGTGGATTAGTACGCAGTCGTTTACGTGGCGACCGAGTAAGCACTAAGCAGTTGGCGCTAGGACTCAATACCATGTCCACTGACTTTATCAATGCTTATGTTACGGGCAGCGTTGGCACAACGTTTACGACATCAGGTGCCTGTGCAACGTTTCTATATAACCTTCGCGCTGCAGTGAATGATATTCAGGCTGGGCGTACTCGAGTGGCGATTGTAGCCAGTGTTGAGTGTGCTATTACACCAGAGATCATCGAAGGCTTCGGTAATATGGGCGCACTCGCAAATGAAGAAGGCTTGCGTAAACTTGATGATACTGAGTGTGTAGATTATCGCAAAACAAGTCGTCCTTTTGGTGAAAACTGTGGCTTTACAATTGGTGAAGGGGCACAAGTGGCGATTTTGATGGATGACGCCTTAACACTTGAGCTTGGCGCGCAGATTATGGGTTCTGTGGCCGATGTATATGTCAACGCAGACGGCGTGAAAAAGTCGATTACGGCACCCGGACCTGGTAATTATATTACCATGGCAAAATCGGTCGCACTGGCTCAGCAAATCGCAGGCACCGAGGCGTTAGTGAAACGCAGCTTTATTTTGGCACATGGCTCAAGTACACCACAAAACCGGGTTACAGAGTCGCTCATCTACCACAAAATTGCAGAAACCTTTGCGATTAATGGTTGGAAAGTGGCGGCGCCAAAAGCCTATGTTGGTCATACCATCGCGCCGGCATCTGGCGATCAGCTAGCGATGGCACTTGGGGTGTTTGAATACAATATTATGCCTGGGATCACTACAATCAATGCAGTAGCAGAGGATGTTCACGCCGAGCATTTAGATATTCGTACCGAGCACTATGAGTGCGAGCCAATGGATATCGCCTTTATAAATTCAAAGGGCTTTGGTGGTAACAATGCAACAGCAACAGTACTTTCTCCAAATCTTACGAAGCAGCTACTAAGCAAGCGTTATAGCCAAGCTGAGTTTGCAAGTTACGAGCAACAACTTGCGATTACAACACAAAGACAAATTGCATATCAGCAAGCGGCCGATTATGGCCAATACGAGCTGATTTATCGTTTTGGCAATGGCATGATTGATGAGTCTGAATTGAATTTAAGTCAGCAAGAGTTAGCCATTCCTGGGTTCGAGCAAAGCATACAGCTTTGTCCAACGAATCCATACGGCGATTTAATCTGATGATTTGATACAAAGAATAGGGCCTGTTGACCTTTGCTGTTTGATTTTTGTTCTCCTGAGTGTGTTTTGGTCGCGGCGCTCGACTTGCCGCCTAGTAATCTAGACAAAAGTTGAGCAACAATGAACAAAGCGCACTCAGGTGAACCCAAAGGGCAGCGATTGCTTGGCATTTCTACTGTGTTCTCGCCTGACTCACATAGAACAACTATGCTACGCAGGCTCTGCCTTGTATAAATACCAATCAAACTGCTGCAAAAACAAACTTGAAAGATAAACAGGCCCTAATGTTAAGCAAGCAAGGCGTACAGGGAGTACGCCTTTTTTATTTTTAGCTTAGTGCTTGAAATGCGCAAACGGCAGTCAGGCTCACCTCATATAGTTAGCATGAAACTCAAGATGATTTTCAATAAAGCTCGAGATAAAGAAATAGCTATGATCGTAACCTTCATGCATGTTTAGCGTGATAGGGTAGCCTGCTTTTTCTGCAGCTTGTTCGAATAACCAAGGCTTTAGCTGCTCGTCTAAAAACTGGTCACTTGAACCTTGCTCAATGAGTATCGGACGTTTTGTTGGACTAACATAGTGCGACAATAGTTCGGTCGCGTCATATTGTTGCCAACACTGTTTGTCGTCCCCTAAATATCCTGTTAGCGCTTTTTGACCCCAGGGACAGTTACTTGGGTTAACGATTGGGCTAAACGCAGAGATACTCGTATAGGCATCAGGGTTTCTAAGCCCAATAATTAACGCACCATGCCCACCCATGGAGTGACCACTAATAGCTTTTTGTGGGCTAACAGGGAAGTGCGTTTCGATTAACTGAGGCAGCTCTTCTGTCACGTAGTCATACATTTGATAATGTTGACTATACGGCGCCTGTGTCGCATTGACGTAAAACCCCGCACCTAGACCAAAGTCATAAGCACCATTTTCGTCGTCTGCAACGCCTTCTCCACGCGGGCTTGTATCTGGTGCGACAATCGCGATGCCAAGCTCGTTGGCTTTTTTAAACGCACCTGCTTTTTGCATGAAGTTTTCATCGCTGCAGGTTAACCCTGAGAGCCAATATAAAACTGGGACTTGTTGTCCCTCATTGACGATTTCAGGTAAAAAAATGGCGAAGGTCATTTCACACTGCGTCGACTGGCTGGTATGTGTGTAGCGCTTATGCCAACCGCCGGATACTTTGTTGCTGGAAATCAGTTCCATCAAGTGCTCCTTAATTAAGTGAAATAGGACGCAACCTGTGCGTCCTTAAGCGGGTACTAGTAATGGATCACCGAGCGGATACTCTTGCCTTCATGCATTAAATCAAAGGCTTCATTAATATCTTCGAGCTTCATGGTATGAGTGATAAAGTCATTGAGCTTGAATTCCCCAGCCATATAGCGTTCAACAATCTCAGGAAGCTCTGAGCGACCTTTTACGCCACCAAAAGCGCTACCGCGCCATACGCGACTGCCTTGTATAAATACCAATCAAACTGCTGCAAAAACAAACTTGAAAGATAAACAGGCCCTAATGTTAAGCAAGCAAGGCGTACAGGGAGTACGCCTTTTTTATTTTTAGCTTAGTGCTTGAAATGCGCAAACGGCAGTCAGGCTCACCTCATATAGTTAGCATGAAACTCAAGATGATTTTCAATAAAGCTCGAGATAAAGAAATAGCTATGATCGTAACCTTCATGCATGTTTAGCGTGATAGGGTAGCCTGCTTTTTCTGCAGCTTGTTCGAATAACCAAGGCTTTAGCTGCTCGTCTAAAAACTGGTCACTTGAACCTTGCTCAATGAGTATCGGACGTTTTGTTGGACTAACATAGTGCGACAATAGTTCGGTCGCGTCATATTGTTGCCAACACTGTTTGTCGTCCCCTAAATATCCTGTTAGCGCTTTTTGACCCCAGGGACAGTTACTTGGGTTAACGATTGGGCTAAACGCAGAGATACTCGTATAGGCATCAGGGTTTCTAAGCCCAATAATTAACGCACCATGCCCACCCATGGAGTGACCACTAATAGCTTTTTGTGGGCTAACAGGGAAGTGCGTTTCGATTAACTGAGGCAGCTCTTCTGTCACGTAGTCATACATTTGATAATGTTGACTATACGGCGCCTGTGTCGCATTGACGTAAAACCCCGCACCTAGACCAAAGTCATAAGCACCATTTTCGTCGTCTGCAACGCCTTCTCCACGCGGGCTTGTATCTGGTGCGACAATCGCGATGCCAAGCTCGTTGGCTTTTTTAAACGCACCTGCTTTTTGCATGAAGTTTTCATCGCTGCAGGTTAACCCTGAGAGCCAATATAAAACTGGGACTTGTTGTCCCTCATTGACGATTTCAGGTAAAAAAATGGCGAAGGTCATTTCACACTGCGTCGACTGGCTGGTATGTGTGTAGCGCTTATGCCAACCGCCGGATACTTTGTTGCTGGAAATCAGTTCCATCAAGTGCTCCTTAATTAAGTGAAATAGGACGCAACCTGTGCGTCCTTAAGCGGGTACTAGTAATGGATCACCGAGCGGATACTCTTGCCTTCATGCATTAAATCAAAGGCTTCATTAATATCTTCGAGCTTCATGGTATGAGTGATAAAGTCATTGAGCTTGAATTCACCAGCCATATAGCGTTCAACAATCTCAGGAAGCTCTGAGCGACCTTTTACGCCACCAAAAGCGCTACCGCGCCATACGCGACCAGTAACCAATTGGAATGGGCGTGTTGAAATCTCTTGTCCTGCGCCTGCAACACCGATGATCACCGACTCACCCCAGCCTTTGTGACAGCACTCAAGGGCACTTCTCATGACATCTACGTTACCGATACATTCGAATGAGAAATCCACACCGCCATCGGTCATTTCAACGATCACTTCTTGGATAGGTTTGTCGAAGTTTTTCGGGTTGATAAGATCGGTTGCGCCAAGCTTTGTCGCCAGCTCAAACTTATCTTCATTGATGTCGATACCGATGATCCGACTCGCGCCAGCCATTGTCGCGCCAATGATAGCAGACAAGCCGATCCCACCTAGGCCGAAAATGGCAACGGTATCGCCTTTTTGCACTTTAGCGGTATTCATTACTGCGCCCATTCCCGTGGTAACACCACAGCCAAGCAAGCAGATTTCCTCAAGAGGCGCTGCTTTGTTTACTTTAGCCAAAGAGATTTCTGGCAGTACAGTGTACTCAGAGAACGTTGACGTGCCCATGTAGTGATAAATTGGTTGGCCGTCTTTATAAAAGCGGGTTGTGCCATCAGGCATCAAGCCTTTACCTTGGGTTTCACGGATCTGCTGACAAAGGTTCGTTTTACCAGACTTACAGAACTTACATTCGCCACACTCCGGTGTGTACAATGGGATCACGTGGTCGCCAACGGCAACGCTAGTAACGCCTTCACCAACTGCTTCAACAATACCTGCGCCTTCATGACCTAAAATGGCTGGGAATACGCCCTCAGGATCGTCGCCAGACAAAGTGAAAGCGTCGGTATGGCATACGCCTGTTGCGGTGATTTTAACTAAGACTTCGCCTTTTTTCGGTGGCATAACATCAACTTCTTCAATACTAAGCGGTTGACCTGGGCCCCAAGCGATTGCTGCTTTAGATTTAATAAATTCAGACATGGTTTGTTCCTTTCTTAAAAGTTGGTAGCAGTATAACTACATTATGATTTTTGATAATCTATGAAAATCATAAAGACTTTTACGTATATGTAATAATGGATAGATGGATTGGCATTGATGAGTTTGTTGCGGTCGCAAGTAATGGCTCATTTAGTGGGGCTGCAACTCAGTTAAATACTTCGGTTGCGCAAATTAGTCGCCGAGTGAAGATGTTAGAGGAGCGGCTCAACATACAACTTTTGACGCGCACTACCCGAAAATTAGCGCTGACTCAGGAAGGTGAAGTATTCTTATCTCACGCAAAGCATTTGCAGCATGGGTTAGATGACGCCACTGCTGCAATCCGTCAACGTGATAGACAGCCAACAGGCAAACTTAAGCTTACCGCACCAGTAATGTACGGCGAATCTTATGTCATGCCTGCGGTAGTTGACTTTATGCGTTTGTATCCCAAAGTTGAGGTTGAAATGCATTTGACGAACAACCAAGTCGACTTACTCGATAAAGGCTTTGACTTGGCAATTCGACTCGGTAAGTTACAGGATTCATCACTGCGCGCTAAACGGCTAACCACACGCAAAACCATGGTGTGTGGTGCAAATATCTATTTAAATCAATTTGGCCAACCGCATACGCTCGCTGAGCTTAGCAATCATAAATGTTTGATTGGCAATAGTAGCGAATGGCGCTTTGTTGAGCACGGTAAAGCGCGACAAATTAAAGTGGCGGGACCACTTCGTTGTAACAGTGGTTGGGGGCTCTTGGAAGCAGCAAAACAAGGCTTAGGTTTGGTACAGTTACCACATTATTACGTGCAAGAGGCGCTAGAGAGTGGTGAGCTAACAGAGGTACTCACCAATTTTAGACCTGAAGAGGAGGGCGTCTGGGCGCTGTATCCACCCAGACAATTTGTCGCGACCAGTTTACGATTGTTACTAGATCACTTAAGTGCGCACTTTAATAAGTTTTAGCCATAGTATCAATGGCTTGGCTGAGCGCTATCTCGCGACTATCACAAAACGCACGGTCGTCTAGACGGTCATGAATGTTTAAGCGCTTGAGTTTATCGGTGGTCTCCAGATTCGGTGAATAGATAAACACGCTACAGTTCGCATCAAGCGCATCTGTAATCGCATTTTCAATGGCTAAGCCCACGGTGACGTCAATCATAGCTACGTCGCTTAAGTCTAATACCATGGCTTTGTATTCACTAATCTTGCGGTGTTGTCTTGCGATTGCTTTTGAGACGCTAAAAATCATTGGCCCGGAAAGATAAAAGAATAATAGTTTACCGTTGGCTTTATCTAACAGCTCGCTTTCTTTTTTCGTCAGTGGTACATCTTCATCGCTATCACTGTCGCTAATTGCTTTAACGTGATTAGCTTGCACTCGGCTTAATCTCTCTATGATCATCACATTAGAGATAAATACGCCAAGGCCCACAGCAACAATCAGGTCAACAAAAACGGTAAGTAGCATTACGCCATACATAATCGCCATTTGACTGACACTAAGCTTATGAGCACGCTGGATAAAACTCCAATCCAGAATATTAAAACCAACATACACTGCAATACCAGCAAGCACCGCCATTGGGATTGGCTCGGTCAAACTGCCCGCGATAAAGACTACTGCCATTAAAATGAGTGCCCTGAATATCCCAGCAATTGGCGAGCGAGCACCCACTTGGATATTGACCACTGTTCCCATCGTTGCGCCAGCACCTGGCAATGCACCAAAAAGGCCAGCTATCATATTGGCAATACCTTGGCCTCTGAGCTCTTTATCAGAATCATGCTCGGTTCGCGTTAAACTGTCGGCTATTACTGCTGTTAGCAACGTATCTATACAGCCCAAAGTGCCCAATACCAGTGCATCGATAAGCATTTCAACTAATAGCTCTGGTGATAATACTGGAAACATAATACTTGGCAGGCCACTTGGAATTTCACCGATGCGGCGAATACTATCTGTATCAAAAATAATGATTGAAAGCAGTGTAACGGCGACGAGTGCGACCAGCTGAGCGGGGACGTATTGACGCCACTTACTTGGCATTTTGAATAAGATTGCAAGTGTGATCACCCCGAGGAACAACTCAGAAAAGTGTAAGTCCATCAGCAGGCTGGGCAAGTTAGATAAAGTGCCAATAACACCACCTGCAGGCGCTTGGTGTCCAAGTAAAGGAGCAAGCTGCAAAATAATGAGGATAACACCAATACCAGACATAAATCCGGAGATGACGCTGTAAGGCATCAAGGTAACGTATTTACCTAACTTGAGCGTACCGAGTAAAACCTGAAAAGCACCTGCCATCATGACAACAGTAAAGCCCATCGCAAGACCATTTTCGGGATACTTGCTCATCATGGCGGTGAGTACTGCTGTCATGATAACAGTCATTGGGCCGGTTGGTTCAGAAATGAGGGAGGTTGAACCACCGAACAGTGCGGCAAATAAGCCAACCAAAATTGCGCCCCACATCCCAGCTTCTGCGCCAGCACCAGAGGCAACACCAAAAGCGAGTGCGAGTGGTAAAGAAATAATCGCAGTGGTTACACCACCGAATAGGTCACCTTTTAAAGAGGCGTTTTTAAATCTCTTAAGTGTGATCATACTTTTGACTTTAACGATCAAAGAATTGACGGCATTCTACTGATAAATAGCACGGAGTGCTACGAAGGACTGGTATTACCATTTGTCTGCTCAGTAAAATTCGGACACAAAAAAGCCAGTCTTAAGAGACTGGCTTTTCAATTACTGCTTAGTCAACCTGAGCAGGAGAGGCCATGTCGGCGCTTGCTCTGCCTGTTGGTGACTTAGAGCCAACACCCAAGCCGCTATTCGCCACAGCCTGACGCTGTTCATGTGGCATCGCAGACGGTGTTTCTACCACGACATCCTCAATCACGCTTTGTGCTTTTGTCATTGGCGCTGCAGCCGTTTGGTTGAAGCGTACACGGCTTTGTACAGAGTTGCCGTTTACTACCTGTTGAGTAGGTGCCTCAATAGCGTTAGCGGCTGGAGTCTCTTCAGTTGAAGATTCAGTAACTGCTTCAACTGCTGTTGTTTCCACAACCGCTTCTGTTGCCTGTGCCTCGACTGCTGGCTCCTGAACTTCAGGTGTTGCCTCAGTGTCAGAAGCCTGAGTTTCTTCTACAATTGCAGTTTCAGCTTCATCTTCAGCCTTCGCAGTTTCAACTTGTTCAGTCTCTACTGTGTCAGCGATTGGCTCAGCTTTAACCACTTTTGCTTCTTCTGGCTGTGCAGCTTCTACTTCTTCTGCGACTACTTCGTCAGCGCTTGCAGACGTTTCGGGCTGTGCAGCTTGTTGCATTGGTGCTTCAGCTGTGGTTGCCTCAACTTCGTTTGCAGGCTCTATTTCTTGTGCTTCATTTTCGTCAACCGGTGCTTCGGCTGGCTTAGCTGCGACATCTTGCTCTGCATCAGTGTGCGTCTCAGAAACAGTCGCTTCTGCCGCTGGTGCATTATCTTCAGTTACCGTTTCAGGTGACGACTGAGTCTCAATCGTACTTGCTTCTTGCTGTACACCTTCTTGAACGTCAGTGTCAAAAGAAGATTTTGCTTTTAGCTCTGCTTCGTATTCTGCAGCGGCTTGATCTGCAACGGGCACAAATGCAGCAGCTTGACCTTTTTCAGGCGTATCCTGACGACGGCGACGTTGACCAGCTGCTCTCAGATGACGCGGAGAACGTCTAGAGCGAGTGCGGCCCTTTATTTTCATCATCAATTTGCGATTCTGAAAGTTCAGCAGATACCACCTCGGTAACATCGTTTTGTTCGTGGCGCTCAGTGTTAGCAGTTTCTTGCTGCTTTGCTTGAGCGTGTACGTCAGCTTGTTCAGAAGGTGCAGCTACTTGTTCGTTCGTTGCAGACTCTTGCTCTGACTTATCCGCGACAGGTTTCGCTTTTCTTTGCCTTGGCTTTTGTTCAGCTTTAGGCTCAGCTGCCGTTTTCGCTGGTTGTTCAAGCGGCTTTGCTTCTACTTTCACTTCTTCAGTGCTAGCTTGCTCTGAGGTGTTAGTATCCTGTGCGTTGGTTTCTTCCACACGTACCTTCTTGCGAAGATTACGTCTTTGTCTGCGTGGTTTTACTGTCGCTTCTTTAACGGGCGCGTCGTTAGCCTCGACCGCTTCAACGTTATCGTTTACAGATTCCTTAGCCGGACGGTTTGCTTTGTCCTGATCTTGGCGTTTTCTGTTATTTGGACGACGGCGTTTGCGGTTATCACCACGTTGCTCGTTACCGTTGTTTTCGTCTTTCGATTCAACCGTTGTTTCTTTTTGTTGATCGTTACGACGGCGGTTATTGTTGCGACGACGATTGTTATTATTGCGACGGCGATTATCACGGTTGTTATCGCGCGATGATTTTTCTTCAGAAGATTTGTTTTCTTCTTTGTTATCGCTGTCACTAGCAAATAGGCTCTTGAACCATTGACCAATCTTTGCAAACAGGCTGGTGCCGTTTTGAGCTGGTTGTGCTTGTGGCTTACGTGCTTGTGGTTTTGCAGCTTGAGTTGGAGTAGGGGCTGGCGCAGGCGCTGGTGCATCAGGCATAACGACACCTTTTAACACAGGCTCCTCTTTCACAATCGCTTGAGCTCGAGCAATTTCAACGACTTCAGGCTCTGGCGCAGTGATCTGCTCATAGCTTGCTGCTTCTGTTGTTTCATCTTTACGCAATCTAACCACTTCATAGTGAGGTGTTTCTAGATGTTGGTTAGGAATGATAACAACGTGGCACTCATGGCGCTTTTCGATGCGTTGCACAGAACGACGCTTTTCATTTAATAGATAAGCACCAACAGCAACAGGCACTTGGGCGTTGACCTGAGCGGTATTATCTTTGATAGCTTCTTCTTCGATTAGACGCAAGATAGACAAAGCAATGGATTCGTTTGAGCGAATGGTGCCTTGGCCGTCACAGCGTGGACACGTATGCTGGCTCGCTTCACCTAACGACGGACGCAAACGTTGACGCGACATTTCTAACAGGCCGAAACGAGAAATCTTACCGATTTGCACGCGAGCACGGTCAGTACGAACGGCTTCCTTCAAGCGGTTCTCTACTTCACGTTGATGGCGAGGCGGAGTCATATCGATAAAGTCGATAACGATTAGTCCACCTAAGTCACGTAAACGTAACTGGCGCGCAATCTCGTCAGCCGCTTCTAAGTTAGTGTTCAGCGCCGTCTCTTCTATATCGCCACCTTTTGTCGCTTTTGACGAGTTGATATCGATAGAAGTGAGTGCTTCTGTTGGATCAATGACGATAGAACCACCTGAAGGCAAACGCACTTCACGCTGGAAAGCTGACTCAATCTGACTCTCAATTTGATAATGCGTAAATAACGGCACATCGTTTTGATAAAGCTTAACACGATTGATGAAATCTGGACGGAAACGCTCGATATGCGCCTTCGCTTCTTCAAAAACACGCGGTTTATCAATTAGGATCTCACCGATATCACGACGTAAATAATCGCGAATTGCACGGAAGATAACGTTACTTTCTTGGTGAATTAAGAAAGGTGCTTTACCGCTATTTGCCGCATTTTGGATTGCGTCCCAATGAACAAGTAGCGCCTTAAGATCGTACTCTAGTTCTTCGAAAGATTTACCTACGCCCGCGGTGCGAACGATAAGACCCATACCTTTAGGTACGTTTAAGCGACTCAATGCTTCTTTTAGCTCAATGCGCTCGTCACCTTCGATACGACGTGAAATACCGCCAGCTCTTGGGTTATTAGGCATTAATACCAAGTAACTACCAGCGACGCTGATAAACGTTGTGAGTGCCGCGCCTTTTTGACCACGTTCTTCTTTATCAACCTGAACGATGACTTCTTGACCTTCTTTGATCACGTCTTTGATGTTAGGGCGACCATTGAATGTATAACCATCAGGGAAATACGTTTTAGCGATTTCTTTTAAAGGAAGGAATCCGTGACGCTCGGCGCCATAATCAACAAATGCGGCTTCTAGGGATGGTTCGATACGGGTAATTTTACCCTTATAGATATTGGCTTTTTTCTGTTCGTGACCAGGGCTTTCTATATCTAGATCGTATAGACGCTGGCCGTCAACCAGTGCCACGCGCATTTCTTCTTGCTGCGTTGCATTGATCAGCATACGTTTCATATTGTAATTCTCTACTTAATTATTTACAGCGCCTGATACGTCTTGCCAGCGACAGCGTGCTACGCCTTGGATGTTCCTATTAAATGATGCAGTCTCACGACTGGGGGAAAGGGAACATATTCACAGTTTCCGCTTTAAATCAGGGTAAAATCACTGATCCATCGTTCGCTTTTTGCACGTTTATTCGTTTCACAAAGTAGTCATGCACGGGGTAAGTTGAGCTTGGTTTGCCAAGCTTGGCTATCACCATCTTTTGACTTGATTGCTTTGTGATTATTCACGAGTTGCGGCCTGCTATGCACGGGTATTACTGCAACTGTGGTAAACGTATCAGACAAATTTTAATTTCTTGCTTTTTGGTTTGTTCATCGTGTCCAGTCATTAAACGAAATATTACGCGCTTCGCACTGACTGTTCGCACGTGTTTATCTTAGATGCATGATAAAAGCTTTGGAAATATTAGCTCTAATCTGTATGATCTGCCATCCAAGATGTGCATCACGACATTGTTTTTGCGATAAAAAGCACCTCGCAAAAATTTGCGGCCTGATTATCCCACTAATAATGTCGAGATAGCAACTAAATTATTACTCAAATCAGTGATTAGGCAATGTCAGAGAAACCCGCATTACAAGTTAGCTTCGTTACCGTGACTGAAGACCAAGAAGGTCAAAGGATCGATAACTTTTTAGTTACGCATTTGAAAGGGGTGCCAAAAAGCGCCGTATATAAAATTCTTCGCAAAGGGGAAGTGCGCGTAAATAAAAAGCGGGTGAAGCCTGTATATAAACTACAGATCAATGATGAAATCCGTATCCCACCTGTGCGTGTTGCAGAGAAAACAGAGTTTGTGCCTAAAAACCTAGATAAAGTCGCAAACCTAGAAGATGCCATTCTTTATGAAGATAAGTATCTGATAGTTATAAATAAGCCAGCCGGTATGGCGGTACATGGTGGCAGCGGCTTAAGCTATGGCTTAATTGAAGCATTAAGAGCATTACGCCCACAAGAGCAAAGCTTGGAGTTGGTGCACCGTTTGGACCGCGACACGTCGGGTTGTTTGTTGATTTCAAAGCGCCGCGCTGTGCTTAAAGGACTTCATGAGCAGCTAAGAGAAAAGACCATGGAGAAAAATTACCTTGCGCTGGTTTCAGGGCAATGGGATGCCAAACATAAAAATGTCACCGAACCGCTACGTAAAAATACCTTAAAGTCAGGTGAGCGAGTGGTGCGAGTGGATCATGAGCAAGGCAAGCCTTCTCATACTCGTTTTAGAGTCGTCGAGCGTTTTGAGTCCGCAACTTTAGTGCAGGCGTCACCAGTAACAGGTAGAACGCACCAGATCCGAGTGCATACTCAATGTAAAGGACATCCGATTGCGTGTGATGATAAGTATGGCGATCAGGTGTTTGATGCCAAAATGCGTGAAGTGGGATTAAATAGGCTGTTTTTGCATGCTAAAGAACTCAGATTTATGCACCCGAAAACAGAAACGACACACCATGTAGAGGCACCATTGGATGGGGCTTTGGAAGCATGCTTAGTTAAATTAAGGAAGTAACATGCAGTACAAGTGTGTGATTTTCGACTGGGATGGCACCGTCATGGACTCTGTGCCAAAAATCGTAAATACCATTCATTTGGCTGCTGAATCTTGTGGAATTGCACCCGTCAGTAACGAAGCGGCGAAAAGTATTATCGGCCTGTCTCTCGATAAAGCGATACTGACACTTTTTCCAAATCATGAAGACAAATTAGCGTCTTTAATTGCGGCTTATAAATATATCTATAAGCATCAAGACAAAACCCCAGCGCCTCTATTTGAAGGCGCTAAAACGCTTTTAAAGCAATTACATGGCAGTGGTATCAAAGTTGCGGTTGCAACAGGAAAAAGCCGAATAGGACTTGACCGCCTGATGGCAGAAAGCGGGTTGAGTGATATTTTCGTTACGACACGGACAGCATGTGAGGCGGAGTCTAAACCGCATCCCGATATGTTGCTTCAGATTTTGGCTGAACTAAATGTGGAAGCTACAGAGGCTGTCATGATAGGCGATACGATTATTGATATGAATTTAGCGAAAAATGCAGGCATTGACGCGATCGGCGTCACTATGGGTGTTGCAACAAGAGAGCAGCTATCGCAAACGTCGGCTGCCCATATTTGCGATAACTATCATGACTTGTCTAACCTATTGTTGGCCTGATTGCTCGGCGAGCACATCAATACCAAACGTGAGCAGTGCTTTAGTGAGTTGAATAAGGGGAAGGCCAATCAGGGTATTGGGGTCTTCTCCTTCAAGCTTATCAAACAGACAGATCCCTAATCCTTCGCTTTTAAAGCTTCCAGCACAGTCGTAAGGTGTTTCCGCATCACAATAGTTACTGATCTGTGTTTGGGTAAGTTGGCGAAAGTAAACATGAAACGGTACCACTTCAGTGACCGTTTTGCCGCTTTCTATGTCGAAAACGGTTAAACCAGTCAAAAAAGTCACGCGATTATTGCTAAATAGGCTTAGTTGCTTAATCGCGTTTTCTTTATTATGTGGCTTTCCTAGGATCTCACCGTTGAATAGCGCAACTTGGTCTGAACCAATCACCACACCTTGTTGATATTTTGCTATTGCTGCTTTGGCTTTTGATTCGCTCAATCGTCCAACAAGTTGCTGTGCTGATTCACCTTCGAGTGCTTGCTCGTCTACATCCGGTGAAAAAGATGCAAAAGGAAGCATTAATTTTTTCAAAATTGACTGCCTAAATGGCGAACTTGAGGCTAGAATAAGGGGCGTTTTCATGAGATTTTTATATTTGTGACAACATTGCCAACAGGATAATGCGCAATAACGCGAAAAACAAAGGGAAAGTGTATTTTTACTTTGACTAACACAGTAACTATCTATATGATGCAGCCCCTATGCAAAAGGTGAAAATTCCCATCACTATTGATCCATGCAGAGCAGCGCAACGTCGAGCATCTTATGACGGTGTTGTAATGCTTGAAGAACTTTCTCGATTGCAGCAAGTTGTGCGTGATCAAAATAGTGAAATAGCGGTAGACATTCATTTCAACATCGACGAACAAGGTTTGGTTGTTGTGCAAGGCAAAGTCCGAGCCCATCTAACTGTTGTATGTCAGCGTTGTAATGATGAATTAGGGTTGGATTTGGAACAAGACTTTGCGTATTCGCCAGTCGGATTAGGTGCAGAGTCGGATGATCTTCCCGAGCGTTATGATGTGTTGGAACTGGATGAAGAGGGTGAGGTTAATCTAAGACAGATCGTCGAAGATGAACTATTACTCGCAATTCCGATAGTCCCGACGCATGATGAAGCACTATGCTCTTATTCTGATAAGCCAAAGAGCTTTGGTGAAATTGAAGCAGAAGATAGCAAACCAAATCCATTTGAAATTTTGAAACAACTTAAGAAAGATTCTTAGGAGAAGGCTAATGGCGGTACAAAAAAGCAAGAAGTCACGCGCACGTCGTGGTATGCGTCGTTCACACGATGCGATCAGTGGACCAGCTCTAACTGTAGATCAGGTTTCTGGCGAGACTCATCGTCGTCACCACGTGACTGCTGACGGTTACTACAAAGGCGTTAAAGTAATTTCTAAGTAAGAGATTACTTTATGCTGACCGATCTAACCATTGCGTTAGATATGATGGGGGGCGATTACGGCCCCCGTTCATCTATCCCCGCAGCTATCGCTGCTGTGCTTAAGCACCCAAATCTAAATTTAATCCTCTGTGGTAATCAGCAAGTTATTGAAAGTGCTTTGACTAAAGCAAATATGCTGGATCATCCAAGACTCAAAATTAAACACTGTAAAGAAGTCGTCACTAACGGTTGTGAACCTGCCTCTGCACTTAGAAATAAAAAGCAGTCCTCAATGCGTATTGCGCTTGATTTGGTGAAATCTGGCGAAGCGCAGGCTTGTGTTAGTTCAGGAAATACAGGTGCGCTCTTTTTTATGGCCCACTATGTGTTAAAAATGTTGCCTGGCATCAAGCGTCCCGCATTAATTTCAGCCGTTCCAACAGAGAAAAAGCAGCCCGTTTATTTGCTTGATCTTGGTGCGAATGTGCATTGTGATCCTGAAACCCTCTATCAGTTTGGTATTATGGGCTCAATCGTAGCTGGAGAGGCTTTAAATATTCCTTCACCTAAAGTGTGTTTGTTAAACATTGGCTCTGAAGAAATCAAAGGCCATGATGGTATCAAGCAAGCTGCAAAATTAATGAAATCCTCATCTGTTATTAATTATCAAGGCTATTGTGAGGGGAGCGATATGTTCTCTGGCAAAGCCGATGTAATTGTATGTGAGGGATTTGTCGGCAACGTCGCCTTGAAAACCTGTGAAGGGATTGCCAAACTCATCATGCATAAGTTTAGCAAAGCGTTAAAAAAGCACTTTTTTTATAAAGCGTTGGCCTTTTTACTTCGACCCGTTATAAAAAAATTGTATAGAAGGGTGAACCCCGACCAGTATAACGGCGCAAGTCTGGTAGGATTGCGCGGTATTGTTGTGAAAAGTCACGGAAATGCCACAACGAAGGCATTTTTAGCCGCGATTGAAGAAGCTGCGCAAGAAGTACAACGCAAGATCCCTGAAAAGATCCAAGCGGTGTTTGCTCAGGTCGACACAGAAAAACAACCGTCAGGTCCGCATCCCTAACACTGCTAAGTGACATGAGGACGTGGCGACAACAGAGAAAATAAGAGCACAATATGTCACAAAAAATCGCATTATTTTTCCCAGGACAGGGCTCACAAAGCGTGGGCATGTTATCTGAATTATTAGCATCTTCTGATATCGTTAAAGCGACTTTCGCTGAAGCGTCAGAAGCACTAGGCTACGATTTAGCCGAACTTGTGCTAAACGGTCCTGAAGAAGAATTAAACCAAACGCACCGTACTCAACCGGCATTATTAACCGCAAGTGTTGCTATCTTTAGAGCGTGGCAAGATAAAGGTGTTGAAGCTGAACTGACACTAGCTGGCCATAGTCTAGGTGAGTACTCTGCATTGGTATGTGCAGAAGTATTAACACTTGCAGATGCCGTTAAGTTAGTTGAAAAACGTGGTTTATACATGCAAGAAGCGGTTCCCGCTGGTACGGGTTCAATGGCGGCAATTATTGGTTTAGATGATGACGTGATTGCTAAAGTTTGTGCCGAATCTGCACAGGGCGACGTTGTTTCGCCGGTAAACTACAACTCACCAGGTCAAGTGGTGATTGCGGGTCACGTTGAAGCAGTAAATCGAGCTTCTGAAGCGTGTAAAGAAGCAGGAGCTAAGCGCGCATTACCGCTTGCAGTCAGCGTTCCATCTCATTGTGCATTAATGAAACCTGCGGCTGATAAATTAGCCAAAGATCTTGAAGCACTTGCATTTTCAGAGCCAAAGTTTGATGTGATTAACAATGTTGACGTTGCTGTTGCAAAAGATGCTGCAGCAATAAAAGATGCGCTTATTCGTCAGCTTTATAGTCCAGTAAGATGGACTGAAACTGTACAAGCGGTTGCGAAAGAAGGTGTTACAACAACTTTTGAGTTCGGCCCTGGTAAAGTGATTTCGGGTCTTGTGAAACGCATCGACCGCTCAGTGTCGTGTGTGTCGGTAAATGATTTAGCTGCCATTGCTGCAGCAGAATAATAACGAGAGCATTATGAGTAATTTATTTTCTTTAGAAGGAAAAGTAGTACTAGTAACGGGTGCTAGCCGTGGTATTGGTAAAGCAATCGCTAACGCCTTAGTAGCGCAAGGTGCAAAAGTTGCGGGTACAGCAACGAGTGAGTCTGGTGCAGAGCGTATCTCAGAGTATCTAGGCGAAAATGGTAAAGGTTATGCGCTAAACGTGACAGATGCCGACTCAATCACAGCAACTTTGGATGCAATCAAAGCAGATTTAGGTGATATTGATGTGTTGGTAAACAATGCTGGTATCACACGCGATAACTTGCTGATGCGCATGAAAGATCAAGAGTGGGATGACATCATCGATACTAACTTGTCATCCATTTTCCGCTTATCAAAAGCGGTACTTCGTCCAATGATGAAGAAGAAAAATGGCCGTATCATTAACATTGGCTCAGTAGTGGGCACTATGGGTAATGCGGGTCAAGCTAACTATACTGCTGCAAAAGCGGGTGTAATTGGTTTTACAAAATCATTGGCGCGTGAGGTTGCATCTCGTGGTATTACGGTAAATACTGTAGCACCTGGCTTTATTCAGACAGACATGACGGATGAGCTAACTGATGAGCAAAAAGCAGCGACTTTGGCAAATGTACCAGCAGGTCGTTTAGGTCAGCCTGAAGAAATCGCAGCGGCCGTGGTTTATTTGGCATCAGATGCGGCAGCTTATGTTTCTGGTGAAACTTTGCACGTAAATGGTGCGATGTACATGGTTTAACCCGCTAAGATCACAAATCAATTGAAATTTTTGTGATCTTGTCGACAACGTACTTGAAATCGTCGCGAAAATAGGCGATAAAAAGATCCAAAGCTTTGTAACAGGTTTGACCAGAAAAAAAGTACGGGTCAATCCTTGAATCCCAGAATGATGCGTCGTAAACTGCGCCGCAATCTGAAAATTAACGCAGTAGCGTTTAAATAAAGGAAAGAAGAATGAGCGACATCCAAGAACGCGTAAAGAAAATTATTGTTGAACAACTAGGTGTTAAAGAAGAAGAAGTTAAATCAGAAGCGTCTTTCGTTGATGATTTAGGTGCTGACTCTCTAGACACTGTTGAGCTTGTAATGGCGCTAGAAGAAGAGTTCGATACAGAGATCCCTGATGAAGAAGCTGAGAAAATCACTACTGTTCAGGCAGCTATCGACTACGTTACTGCTCACGCTGAGTAACTAGCTTTTCTATTAGGGCAGCACTCGCTGCCCTAACTCTTTCTAGACCCCCCAATTATTATAATAATCCCTTTTTGGAGGACACCGTGGCTAAACGTCGAGTCGTAGTAACTGGCTTAGGTATGTTGACGCCGCTGGGTAATGATGTTGCATCTACCTGGCAGGGCTTATTAGAAGGCCGTAGTGGCATTCGCAATATCACGCATTTTGACACAGAAGGTTTCGGAACTAAGTTTGCTGGTTTAGTTAACGACTTTGATGTCACTGAGTACATTTCCCCTAAAGATGCTAAAAAAATGGATGTCTTCATCCAGTATGGTATCGCTGCAGGTGTACAGGCTTTAAAAGACTCAGGTCTTGAAGTTAACGAAGAGAATGCCGCTAGAGTTGGTGTAGCCATCGGCTCTGGTATCGGTGGCTTGACGCTAATTGAAGAAAACCACGTCAAGCTATTAAATAGCGGTCCACGCAAGCTTTCTCCGTTTTACGTTCCTTCTACCATTATCAATATGATCTCTGGTCACTTGTCCATCATGCATGGCTTGAGAGGTCCAAATATTTCGATTGTGACTGCATGTACAACTGGCCTTCATAATATTGGTCATGCGGCCCGTATGATTGCATACGGCGATGCAGATGCGATGGTAGCCGGTGGTGCTGAAAAAGCGTCAACCCCAATTGGTATGGGCGGTTTTAGCGCGGCTCGTGCGCTTTCTACGCGTAACGATGATCCGCAAGCGGCTTCTCGCCCTTGGGATAAAGACCGTGACGGTTTTGTGCTAGCTGATGGAGCCGGTGTGATCGTACTAGAAGAGTATGAGCATGCGAAAGCACGCGGTGCGAAGATCTACGCTGAACTAGTTGGCTTTGGTATGAGTGGTGATGCATACCACATGACATCACCACCAGAAAATGGTGCTGGCGCTGCACAGGCCATGGTTAATGCATTGAACGACGCAGGGATCAATGCAGAGCAGGTTGGCTATATCAACGCACACGGCACTTCCACTCCAGCGGGTGACGTTGCAGAGACGCATGCTGTTAAGTCGGTGTTTGGTTCTGCGGCAAAAGATGTAATGGTGAGTTCGTCTAAATCAATGATGGGTCACTTACTTGGTGCTGCGGGTTCAGTTGAATCTATTATTTCGATTCTTGCGCTGCAAGACCAAAAAGTAACGCCGACCATTAACTTGGATAACCCAGATGAAGGCTGTGATTTAGATTATGTGCCTCATACTGCCCGTGATGCGAAACTAGAGTACACTTTGTGTAACTCGTTTGGTTTCGGTGGAACAAACGGTTCGTTGCTATTTAAAAAGGTGTAGATCAGCCTTAGTAATCTTATAGCAAAGTAGGTTATGATAAAAAAGCTCGGCATTGCCGGGTTTTTTTATGTTTTGGATACCCTTAAAAAGGAAAGTGATGTGGATAATCAACAACTTTTTTCTAACACTGACAGAGGATTGGCCTATGGTGATGGCTTTTTTACCACTGCGTTAGTCCGTGATGGAAATGTTGATTTGTGGCCACTTCACAGAAACCGACTGGTGGAATGTCAGCAGCGCTTGGGCTTTCCTGAGTTACGACTAGACGAAATCGAGTTTTTGGTTCAAGAGCAAGTTAAAGATAAAGCGGAAGCGGTGCTAAAGATCCTTATCACTCGAGGGGAAGGAGGCCGTGGTTATCAAGCTCCTGAGACGCCACAGCTGAGTGTGAGTATTCAGGTGTTACCTTTTCCTTCACACTATACAACTTGGCAGCAGAATGGGATTGAGGTCGTATTAAGCCGAGTTAAACTGGGTATTCAGCCGTTATTAGCCGGATTAAAGACACTGAATCGGTTAGAACAAGTACTTATTAAACAAGATGCACAGACATTGGTTTGCGACGATGTCATTGTGACGGATATCAATGATAGGGTGATTGAAGCGTCAGCGGCAAATATCATCATGATTAAAGAACACAATCTATATACGCCAGATCTTAGTGGCTCAGGCATTAAAGGTGTGTTTTTAACCGCACTTGAAAGTAAGCACGATATTAGGGTCAAAAATATTGCTTTTGACGAGTTAAAAGCAGCTGATGGTGTCTTTATTTGTAATAGTTTAATGCAGTTGGTACCCGTAGTAAGAATTGAGAATAAACATTTCGATATCGTCGACTTACATGAATTGAAAAGGCGATTTTTAGGGAAGTAATATAAATGAAAAAACTGTTTATCATAGTCGCATTTTTGATAGCAGCAGCGTCATGGTGGTTATCTCAACAAATAAATAAGGTTAAATTTGAACCACTTAATATCTCTGAGGCATTAGTTGAGATAAAGGCTGGGCAAACATTTAATCAGCTATGTCATCTATGGCAGCGTAGCGGGGCGTTATCTAGCTGCTTTCCTTACCAACTGTATAGTAAGGTAGAGCCTAAATTATTCGCGTTACAAGCGGGTTTTTACGATCTTAAAGGGCTAACTGTACTAGATGCCATCAGCAAGATTAGTCGCGGGGATCAACACAACTTTAGCTTTACAATCATTGAAGGGATGCCCATTTGGGCAGTCAAAAACAAGCTCCTCAGCGCCCCCTACTTAACGCAAGATATTGATAAGCTGACAGCACAACTGAATATATCGCAAAGTTCAGCTGAAGGGTGGTTGTACCCCGATACCTACCACTATCATGGAAATGACTCAGCGCTGCGCTTACTTAAACGTGCTCATACCAAAATGCAGAGTGTGCTTGAAAAGGAATGGCAAAATAGAATGCCTGATCTTCCTTTAAACACGCCTTATGAAGCCTTGATCTTGGCTTCGATTATTGAGAAAGAAACGGGCGTAGTTGCAGAAAGAGATAAAGTAGCCTCCGTTTTTATCAATCGCTTACGTAAGGGCATGCGTTTACAGACAGATCCAACCATTATTTATGGTATTGGTGAGCACTTTGATGGTGATATTAAACGTGAAGATATCCGTGAAAAGACGCCATATAACACTTATCGAATTGATGGCTTGCCACCGACACCCATTGCAATGCCGTCTCGTGCTGCTATCCATGCGGCACTTAATCCAGCAACAACCGAATACTTTTACTTTGTTGCATCAGGAGATGGTGGACATCACTTTTCGAAAACACTGACTGAACATAATAAAGCGGTGAAGAAATTTATTTTGAAACAATGACATCGAAAGAGAGGGCTAACCCTCTCGTTACTCTCTATCACAACATAAAATACTCTTTAATACCTGCCAATACACTAGATACTGCAACGGAAGCTAAGATAAGTCCCATTACGCGGCTGACGATACTTGCGCCACTATCACCAATCCATTGGTGAATTTTTGTCGCAACTAGTAGAAATATCAACACGATAGCCAATACGCTGAGCATAAGAATCGAGGTTTGGAGTTGTTCAAATACATTATTTTCACTGTTTTTGGTAAGCAAAACAGCTGCCAACATAGCTCCAGGGCTTGCGATAGAAGGCATTGCTAAAGGGAAAATAGCGATGTCGGATGCTTTATTGTCTAACTTAATTTCTTCACTTGGCTTACCCTCGCCAAAAATCATTGTCATGGCAAAGATGAACAGTACGATGCCTCCGGCAATCGCGAATGCAGGTAGGGGAATACCAATTGCGTTTAAAATGATTTCACCTGCAATAATAAAAAATAGCAATACAATGGCTGCAACCAGTGTGGCTTTAACCGCTATTTTTCGTTTTGTCGCGATATCAAAGCCTGTGGTAGTTGCGATAAATACCGGTATAGTGCCAATGGGGTCGATGACCGCAAAGAAAAAAATGAACGTTGAGATATAGTGTTCCATAGTTCCCTATTATGAAATAAAGGTTGTTCACAAATTGCTAATGGTTGGCCATTTGTTATTGACCAACGGCAAATAATATCACTGATATCATGACTTTATTCTGAATATTCTTAATTATTTTTTGGATTCACAGTATGTACCCAAGCCACTGCGTCGTTGTAGTTCTCGAAGTTCTTAATCGTTAAACCGTGCTTGTCAGCAAATGCTTCAATTAATCCACTTTTGGTGTCTGAGGGGGAGATAACTCGAGCAAGAGTGATCCCATCGACAAATTGATTGAGTTTTTGTAAAACGGTTAGGACGCTTGGGTAATCGTAGGTGATATGTAATTGAGATACGTCGATAACTAAACTCTTTAGCTGATTCGATTTAAGTGCAAGCCCTAAATTTTTGTACATCTCGATAATATTGGCTTCCACGCATTCCCCGTATGCGGCTGCGTGGATAAGTTTCTCTTTACTATCAACCGTTGTTCTATAAGAGAATTTCGCCATGCTATCTTGCACCTTTTATGCATATAGATAAAAGGATAGTTCAATTAGCTGGTGATACCAATTTCAAAAAGCGCACCTAAGCAAAGCTTAGGTATATCGCTATGCTAGCTCTTCAGCTACCTCGGCAATTTTTTGTCTTAACCAAATATGACTCGCATCGCGATGTAATAGCGGGCTCCAAATCATATCTAACTCAAACGGCGGAATAGGGAATGGCGGCTCCAGAACTGCTAAGGTCGGATCATCACGATAGATATTCGCGGCTTTTGACGGCAATGTTGCGATTAAGTTCTGCTCTTTTGCTAAATGAATTGCAACATGATAATTACGTGTAAAAGTTGCGATGTTTCTGTGTTTTCCAAAGTGTGCAAGCGCTTCGTCAACCCAGCCAAGCTTCTGTACATCTGCAGGATCCATTCCGACCCCAACACCAAATCCAGTTTTACTGACCCAAATATGGCGAGATTTTAAATAGGCATCAAGCGTAAAGTTGGTAATAACGGGGTTATCGGATTTCACCAGACAGCAAAAACTATCCTTCCAAATTCGTTTGTGGTGAAACGATTGCGGTAGATTTTCGAAGCGGTTAATTGCCATGTCTACCTTGCCATTTTCTACATCATGAAAAGTAACATCACTCGGCGTGAGAATATCAAGGGTTGTATCTGGGGCTTCTTCATGAAGTTTAGTTAGAAGTTTTGGCGCAAGCGTACTTGCAGCATAGTCGCTGGCCATAATCCTAAATACTCGATTACTACTCGCTGCTTCAAACTCCCTGTTAGGGGCTAAGGTTTCTTCCAAAGTCATGAGTATGCCACGGATCACAGGCTGCAGCTCAAGCGCGCGCTCTGTTGGCACCATGCCTTCGCTGGTACGTACCAAAATAGGGTCGTTAAAGAGGTTTCTGAGACGCTTAAGACCGTTACTCATTGCCGGTTGGGTAATACTTAATTGATTTGCGGCACGTGTTACATTGCACTCTCGAAGTAAGGTATCGAGGTAAACCAGCAGGTTAAGGTCAATTTTACTAATGTTCACTCAGTTTTCCTTTGTATTATTCTTCTTTTTTGGCATCTTGGAGAAAGCGATTTTCATGTGGATAAGGGTAAATATGTCTTACTACTCTCTCACGAATATCTCGTTGTGCTTGCTGCCAAAACAGCACCTCAGCCAAATCAGCATGATGGCGCAGAAACATTTCCTTTAGTGTAGGATTTGTCAGAACAAATGTACACAACTGTTCAGGAAAGACGTCTTGCGGTGCACTGGAAATATCGCCAGAGTCGTACATATTATCAAGCCCTTGTTTTGGCAGCGCTCTAAAGTTCATTTCCGTGAGATATTGCACCTCATCATAGTCATAGAAGATAACTCTATGATGTTTACTTACGCCAAAGTTTTTTAACAGCATGTCTCCTGGAAAAATGTTTACAGCGAGCATTTCTTTGAGCGCATAGCCATAATCTCTAATGACTTGCTCGCACTTTTCTTCATCGGCTTGCTGTACAAAGAGGTTGAGCGGTGTCATGCGGCGCTCAATATACAAGTGCTTTATCACCATATTGTCCCCCTCAATACGTATACTTTGAGAGATAGAATCCAGCAATAGCTGATAAAGGGCTGATGAAATACGTGCAAGTGGGATCACTACATCGGAATATTCAATTGTATCTGCCATTCTACCCACACGATCGTGGCGCTTTACGAGTTGGTAGCGCTCTAAAACGGTCGTCTTTGTAAATGGCTTACTTTCTGGAAATTGGTCACGGATCACTTTAAAAACATAGGGAAAGCTTGGCAGAGTGAATACCATCATCACCATACCCGGTGTGCCTGGTGCGACTTCAAATTGTTCTTCGGAATTAGCTAAGTGGTGTAAAAACTCACGATAAAATTCGGTTTTCCCCTGCTTATGAAAGCCGATGGCGTTATAAAGTTCAGCTTTTGTTTTATTTGGCATGAGTTGATTTAAAAACTTAACTAGCGCAGATGGGGCATGGGTCTCTACTAAAAAGTAAGCACGCGCAAAACCAAAAATCACCCGCATTTGTGAGCTATTGGTAAGCAGCGCATCGATCAGTAAGCCCCCAGTTTGTGCATGTAATACCGAAATGATAAACGGCTGTACACCAGATTTAGATACCACTCGGCCGACATTATAGGCACCTTTATTACGATAGAAAGGTGCGCTGAGGATATCGAAGCGCATTAAATGCGCTTGATGATGCGTGTTAGGTGCTTGTTTAAGAAACGCCTTAACGAGTAGTCGAATATCTCTATCTAAATCTTCAAATTCACAATGAAAGTCAATATGTTCAATAATTCTTTTTATGGTGGGCTTGAGGCCATTGACGACTGGGAAATAACTTCGATACTCAGCTTCTACAGGGAGTGACGTGGCGTTAGCTAGCTGGGTTTCAACAAAAATGAAATCGCTATTGTAATATCGGCGGTGAAAGAGGCGACAAAAAACTGAATTATAGAAAGTTTCAGCAAGCTCTGGTTGAGGGTGAAAGGTAAGACGCTCAAGGTAAGCCTGTTTTACTTGATACCATAGCGATTCATCCAGTTGCGTCGAGCCATAGAGTTGTATTAACTTTTGTGCGGTTTCATCAACTTTGCTATCGTATTGGCTGATCCTCGCTTTACTTATTCGTTCTATCTCTCCCCAATTTTGAGCAGCAAAAGCGATGGGTGCCAGTTTGGTAATTTTTACAAATGCGTGATAGTGGTTTTGGAAACCTGATAAAATTCGCTCTGCTAACTGCTGTGCTTGCATCTACATCCCTCATAAATTATCCACGCGAGTGGTTTCACTTTACAAGGTAATGTGCGAAAAGTCATCTGGTAATACCAGTTAAAGCATTTGTATAACGATAGCGAATGCTCATTGACCAAGTGCGATTCTCAAAAAGGCAATCAATGCAAATGAGCAGCTATATCACTCATATTCCTTGAGTTGCTTTTCTAATTTTGAAATCTCTTTCTCTAGGCTTTTAATCGCTTTAGCATGTGCCTTATTAATGGCCTTTATTTCCTTTTTAACTTGTCTGACGACCTTTTTGCGCCTGTCTTCATTCATCAGTTTAGTTAATTTATCCTGTTGCTCTCTAACCGCGGTATCTCTTTTGCGATTGAGCACGGCTTTTTCATGGTGTTTGGCTCTGAGCGCACGCTTTGTCCTTTTCGCAATTTGGTTACGTTCCAAATTATTTAGCGTTTTATAGTGCTGTTCTGAGGGAGCTGAGGCTTTAGGATCGGATGTAGTTATCGTATGCTGGGTCGCATTGGCCGAGCAGGGAAATTGGCTAAAAACGATGCCTCTGTCGGTCGTGCATTTGAAGTATTTTACCGTTGTTGTGGCGAAACAATGAGTAGAGACAAAAATAAGTACAAGTAGTTTTAGATACAATTGCATATGGCATCCTTGCTGTAACAGTTAATATCTACTTAACCATAGATGACATCCCACTTTGTTCAAGGTTATTGTGCTTCAGGGGCTGTGAATTTTTTTAATGTCTTAATACTTTGTATTAAAAATGGAATATCTAGACTACCGTTTAACACAAAGCCTTCCTTTGCTGACATCTGCTTGAAGCTGCCATCTTGATTGACTAAGGTGATTTTGTCTTTTTTGAAGGCAACTAAGACACCTTGGGTAAAGTTAACGCCTTCTGCATGTGAGCGAGTTTTAATGTTCGATGCCAGCATACTTTGCTGAGCAAGGGGATCGCAACCTAGATAAGAGCTTAACAGGGTGTAGGTGATGTCATTGGGCTGCACAAGACCAGAAGCCTGAGCAAACAGGTCAATGTTCGTTACCGCAGAACTGGTTAATACCGTCGCTTGCTGTGCACTAATATCAATTGCCACGAACGGCTTTGAACTATCAATGTCAATTTCGTCACTTACTTCAATGATTGTTAATTTACTTGCTTGATGAGAAGGCACAAAAGAGAACTCGCCGTTAGTATTAACACTCATTAAGTCATTATTAATTGACCATACCGGAACTTGCTGCTGCAGCAGGACAGACTCTTTATAATAACTCGGTAGACCGTAAATCAGGCTGAATAGCGCATCGCTGCTTTTTCCTGCGCGTAAAACAGAATCTATTCGGAACACGTTATTTTTCCCGTTGCTCTGAAGTGCTGCTGCTGTTTTTTGGAACAGCGCCTCATCTGTGTAAGCATAAACGTTGATAGGTTGCTCTGTGGTATCTTTCTTTTCTTTGCATACCGCCGAAATTACAGGGGCTTTGTATTTTGAATGCGTATCACCAATGCTTAGTGAGTGCGCTTCTTCATACTGCTCGATATCAAGTAAATCGTGTCTGGCGAGTAAGCTCTTTGCGGTTGTAGGATAAGAGAGGGGTAATACATTATCTTGCTTAGTGATATCGAAAAAGGCATTCGCATCAGCCCAAATATGCAGGCTGTGACTGAGCGCAAAGCAGGTCACAATGGTGCCAGTCGCATAGCGAGGGAATTTATAGGATTTAAGCTCGGCTAAATGACGCCAAGCATAATTGCCCGCGAGTAGTTCAAAAGTGAGCACCAGTCCAAGCATTGCAATGGTAATTATGAGATTAACTAGGGATGATCCGACTAAGGTTTCCCACAATAAAACAAAAATATCGGAAAGCGAAGCTGGGTTGATATGGTAGCCAAGTTGTAGGTAAACAAAGGCATCCACTGTTAGTACAACAATACCAACCGAGGCAATAATCGCAGCCATGCCGCGAATATGTCGCGGGTAAGGGAATATTAAACTAAGCGGAAAGATAGTTAATACAAACGCACAAAAAGTGATAAAGCTGGTATGGCTTATCCACGTGATCAGCATATAAAACCAACCGACAAAGGTACTTGGCGCTTTGTCGGCGAACAAATAAACTGAGCTAATCAATAAAACTAAGCCAATGTTAGCAAAGGTAAACCAGTGTCCCCAGCTGAGTAATTGACTTGCTTTTGATGAAAAAGGGCTGTGCGGTGTAAGATTCATTCCGTTACTTTACTGATTGTGTAAGTGCTTTGGCAAAATTTTCGGCAACAGATTGTCTCTTACTCTCTGGAACATGTTCTTTTAGAATGTGCGTGATAGAATTACCCAAACACATTAAGCTGAGATCAACTGGTGCGTTTTGCGAGCTTAATACATTAACTAATTGGTCAACAATTTCTTCTACTTGTTTATTGGAATACTTTGATTGGATAGGCATCAGTTGGTTCAATTTATAAAAGCAATAATTTTTACATTTTAACATTAGAGGCGTGAAAAACAAAGATGAGCGTTGAGGTAAAAAAACTAGTTGTTCACTATGTAGACAAACAAGACGAAGATACCGAAATACATCTACGTGACGATGAAATGCAAATCAATGACAAAGTTAATGTTTTCATTGAACAATTGCATCATGCCTACAATGGCAAACCGGGTAAAGGGTTCTGTGCTTTTAGCGGCGAAAAAAGCAGTGTGGTCGCGTCTGCGATGCAGAGTTATCGAAATAATGAGCTTAACTTTTGGAATTTAACCCAAGAAGCAACCAACGTGCTTAAAGAAGAGCTTAATAAATATGCATTTCATGAAACTGGGTATCTAGTGTTTTGTCATTATCAGTATGTTGCCAGCAATTTTATTATGATTGCACTGATTAATATTAAAGAACATTACACAATTACCTCAGACTTAGACTTATCCGCAGCAAAACACTTAGATATTTCACGTATGCAATTGGCTGCGAGAATCGATTTAGATGCTTGGGATACGGCCGCAGAAGAAAACCGTTATATTTCCTTCATTAAGGGGCGTGCGGGTCGAAAAGTTGCTGATTTCTTTTTAGATTTTCTTGGTTGTGAAGAGGGGATCGATCCAAAGCAGCAATCGCAAATTATGTTACACGCGGTTGAGGATTATTTGTCTACACAGCAATTTGAAAAGTCTGAAAAAGACGACATCCGCAAGGAAATTTTTGATTACTGTAACGACTGTGTTTCAAGCGGTGAGGACGCAGATGTTAATACACTGTCCGAGACGCTTTCGAAGTCTGCAGACGTGAAGTTTGAAGACTTTTATAAAGAGCAGGGCTATGAGCTGGAAGAAAGCTTTCCTGTCGATAAAAAGACAGTAACAAGTATGGTGAAATTTTCTGGGCTTGGCGGTGGAGTAAGCGTTGGCTTTGAACGGAAGCATTTGGGTGAGCGGGTTATTTATGATGCTGCGACTGATACGCTTACGATTAAAGGTGTACCGCCTAACTTGAAGGACCAAATTGAACGTTATTATAACGATGAATCTTAGTTGTTAAAAAGCAGCGTAAGCTGCTTTTTGTTCCTATTTCATCCCTTTTTCTGCAAATATTTTTATCAATTTGCTGCTTTTGCTAGCATTTTTTTAAATTTAACTATACTTGCAATGTAGTACTTGTAGAACAAGCAATTGGGATGAATCACAATGAAGATGAAACTAGCTTTAGGTTGTACCCTTTGCCTTGCCTGTTTTTCAGGGCATGCAGAGGTTAACTTTTCCGGATTCGCAAGTATCAATGCTGGTAAGGTGTTGAGCGGAAGTGGTGTTCCACAATTTGGAATAAACGATCCAATATTTCTCGCCGATTATCCTATCGTCAGTGTTTACGACGAGGATATCTCATTTGAACCTGAAACATTGATGGGTCTTCAATTTAGTGCTGATCTAACCGAAGGTTTAAGCGTTACTGGTCAGATTGTTGCGCGCGGCGCAGATGATTTTGATGCAAAGTTTGAGTGGGCTTATTTGTCCTATGAGATTAATGAGAATTGGACTTTCCAAGCAGGTAAAAAACGCTTACCACTATTCTATTATTCCGACTTTTATGATGTGGGTTACGCCTATATTTGGATGCGTGCACCCGCGGACAACTACACCTGGCAAATTTTTAATTATAATGGCGTCAATATGCTCTACAGCGGCAGTATAGGCGATTGGTCATTAAGCGGGAATATTTACGCGGGTAAAGAAGACGATGATGACAATAAGCTGTTGAGCGAGTTTTTCTTTCAAGAACCAACTAGAGAAATCTGGAAAGACATCCTAGGCGGCGTAATTCAAACCAGTAATGACTGGCTTGAAGTGCGTTTAACCCATATGCGCTACACCAACCAGCGATATCGTTCTGGAGAGCCGGTCTTATGGGAGGGAAGTGATGAGCGAGATGGTAAGTTTTATGGTTTAGCAGTAAATGCAGACTGGGGAAATTTCTTTATTTTATCTGAGCTAAATCGGTTGGACTTGGACGGTAATCTAGATACCAAGATGCTGACATTGGGCTATCGTTTTGACAATATCACGCCATTTGTATCTTACGCAGATTTTGAAGGCGAGGGCGAGGATGCCGAAAGCCATGAAACGACTTCGTTTGGAGTACGTTGGGATTTTCATTCCTCCGCTGCTTTCAAGATTCAGTATGATGAGGTGGAGGATAACTCCGTTGGTTTAGCGGTCGCGGGTGATAGTAAAGCCATTACAATTGGCATCGACATGGTATTTTAAGGAGAGAAGCATGAAAAAATTATTTTTACTTACTCTACTTTGCAGCGCTTTTAGTTGCCTAGCCGTGGATGTCATTGTCAACCCTGCCAATACTTCTACACTTGATGAGAATGAAATTAAGCAAATTTTTATCGGTAAATCAAAATCATTCTCCGATGGCTCTAAAGCACTTCCGATAACTCAGGCTGATGGCTCAACGGTAACCGATGAGTTTAATGAAAAGGTACTTAATAAGTCATCAAGTCAACTTAAAGCTTATTGGTCAAAATTAGTATTTACTGGAAAAGGGACACCGCCAAAAGAAGCCGCCGATGATGCTGAGGTACTTAAACTCGTTGCGAGTAACCCTAACCTAATTGGGTTTGTGTCTTCGGGAGCCGCAGATAGCAGCGTTAAAGTGGTGAAGTCATTTTAGGAAGAGATAAGTAAGGCCCTATAAAAAAGGGCCTTACTTTAGATTTTGCTATCAATGATTAACATCGTCAGCTTTTTGCTTAGCATCTTTGCTGACTTTTCTTCAGCATTAGACTTAGCCATGTTTTCAAAACTAGACGCTGCTTTTATTTGTGCAGAAACATGCGCCTTTTCTTTATCGTTTTCCATGAGTGTTAAACTCGAGTTGGCAAAAACATAATAAGTGCTGTTTTTCTTTACGTCTTCGAAATCTACGCGAAAGTCAATTTGAAAGTCTGCACTTTGTTTTTCACCCACAACAGTAAGACCTTGCTTAGTCAAGCTTTCGGCTAACTGGTTGCGGATAGACTCCTGTCCCCAAAACTTTGATGAAATACTAAAAGTTAATGACTGAATAAAATCATTCAGCATTTTGTTTTTGTTGCTCACTGAGGTTGGTATGGCAATGCTGCCGCCACCTAATTGCCTGTGATATTCGTTTGCTTTGCGTCTTTTGGCGATTAGTCGCTTAATTGCCATCGCTTCTTTTAGTTTTTCTGAATTGGTTAGTGCCGAAATAGTCGCGTTACTGATCTCTTCGTCAAGTTGTCTAATATCAAGCTCAGCGTGCATCCTTGACTCAATCTTGTTAAATGAGGCAAGGGCATAGGCCGTTTTTTGCTCTGAGGAGTAAAACTCCTGCTCAATATTGATCCCCTGTAATTGTATGCTTGGGACTCGAGAATATAAAATCTCATCCACTCGATACGAAAAATCGCCATTAGCCTGGCTTTGAGCAACTTGTGTCGTTCCTTCAATTTCCACATTTAATTGTTTGGCAATCGCCAATCTAGCTGCTTCTTGGGCAGCAAGTTTGGCTTCCGTCCTATCTACAATATGACTCGCTGAACCAACGCCATACACTAGATAATCGGAGCTCGGCTGCTGCGTAGCCCACGTGGGTAAGCTTTCTTCCTTTGCAACAGCCTGCTTAGTAGACTGACAGGCCGATAAACTAAGTAGAATACACAGAGGTAATACTAGACGTTTAGAAACCATACCCGCTGCGCTCTTGAAGTTTTTGAATCTTCTTCTGTCCATTCCACACCTCTCGGTTAGTCGTCATGTCTATTAATCGAAGATCTACTTGGTAGAAAGTGACTCGACTTCCACCTTGTTCATCAACAAATGAGTTAATTGTGCCGGATAGTGCATAATCAGCACCTTGCTCTTGGCCGATCTCATTACGAGTTTCGAGGCTTGAATTAAGCTCTTGGTCTCGCCTTTCCTCACGAATTTCATCTCGTACATAGCGGTTTGCGACGAAGTCAGCTTGCCCGCTTCGCAATATAGCGCGCTTGAGGTCATTCAAAAAAGTGTCAACTGCAATATGCTGATGCGACTTGTTACGAACAGATTGAATAATGATAGCGGGTCGAGTGCCTTCTTTGGCACGGTGTTCACGTACCCAAGGGAAGCCGAGCATATCGCTTATCATTGCTTCAGCAACTAACTGAGAGTCTTTGGCATTCCATTTATCTGAAAGCGCTATTTCTTCATTGGTGTCCACGCGACTCACTTTGGTTGTTGAAGAACAACCCGTCATCGCTGCGCTAGACGCGATGATCATTGGGACAACTAATTTAACTGCAAATTTAGGCTTCATGTATTCAGTCCATGTTAGTTAAAGATGATAAATAATTTTGTTTTTCTGGTTCAGCTACACCGGTGAAGGTGCGAATGTGGCTAAGCAACGGTGCTGTTTGTTTCAGCGGTATATCCTGTTTAATCACTCTGCCAGTCCTTAATTGGGTTTGCAATTGCAGGTGGGTGGTATTTTCGGGTAATTTCACTCGAGCCACTCTAATTTCACCTGGTAAAGATTGCCATTGTCTAGTATCTGCCGCTGCTGTAATGGCGTTGGTGACAGATGATGTTAGCTGAGCAAGCCCTGCCAACAGCGAGTTCTGCTGGATGCCAACTTGCTTTATCGCTTTACTTGCTGTGACTGCTTTTAACACTTCTCGAGAAATAGCGGTGTAAATTTCCATATTGGCATTACCTAGCGCGTCATACAGTGTGAGTAAGTTTACCGAATAAAAGGGGTGTAATTCTGTAAGTTTTTGTCCGTTAGCGAAAAGCGCAACACGTTGGATATCGTTTTTATGAGGTTGTAAGTAAGTAACCGAGATTCTACTGCCATACTTGAGTGCATCAATCACCCCTTCGTCTACGGCTTTTTGCCATAATTTATCCCCAAGAGGTAAGCGTTTCGTGACAGTGCCTAATACAACATCACTAAAATCACCTGTTGCATAGTTTTGAATGAGATCAAACAAGCTGGTATCAGCAAACATTAAATTAAACCATGCGAACTGGGCTTGGCGTTCTTCTTTTGTCCCCCAATAAATCGGCGTAATCACTATCGCTTGTGCCTCTTCATCAGGTCTAAGATAAAGGTTAAACTCTTTGCGCTGCGGTGATACACCTAAGCTTTGAACTAATGTGAAGTAGTTTTCTTCCTTGTCTGCAACCATTCTGTTGAGATCTTGCTGTGCTTGTTGGCCTGCATATTGACCTAGTTTGTATTGTTTACTAAAGCCATTTTTGTATGCGCTCACCGCTCGCTCATATTGGATCCGAGCACTATCTAGCTCGCCTTGTTGCTCATATAAAACGCCACTTAAATACTGTGCAAATGCATCGTCTTTATACTCAAGTTCACCGCTGATAAATGGTTGATTAAAAATAGCTTTAAAAATTTGCTCAATATCACTTCCAGCTTTTTGTTGACTTACATAGCCTCCGGTTTGTTGCTGTAATTGAGAGAGATATAAGTCCAGTTGGCGCATTTCTGTCAGTGCAGAGTCATACAAAGCAACACGGTTTACCTTCGACGCGTTTGCCAACGACACATAATTAAGCGCCATTAATGTATGGATCATGGGTTTATGAAAAGCGCGGCCAGTATATTTTTTGTAACTTGCACCAGTAAAAGTGGAAAAAAGCTGGTCGCTGATACTGACAGTGTAGGCGGCTTCAATGATTTCCTTGGCGTGAGAAAGATGTTGATTACTTAATTCATAATGGTGTTGTAAATGAGCTAACATACCGGATTCAAGATAATATAATAGCTCGTCACGAGATGAGTTTTTATAGGCATAGTCAATACGCTGTTGGGCTGAGATAAAATCTCCTTGCTCCGCGTATTCTATGGCCTGCTTGTTGGCTTTAGGGGTCAAGTTACAGCCGCTCAGCATCAAGCAACCCGTAAAGATCAAGAGTTTTATCATGAAGTTATATAAATCAATTTGGAATCGCATTCCTTGCATACTTGTTCTTATAATGGCAGTGTTGTTGTGTTCAATCATATAACAATAAATTAAATAGTAAAAAATTGAATTGAAAGTGCTAAATTGTTAAAAATCGTTTTTACAATTTATTACTGTTAATCAATGATTTTTTTGATAAATTTTATCCCGTAATCAGGGCAATTAAGGAACCCAACATGAAAGCAAAACAACTACTTATATCAATGGCCGTTATAGGGATACTATCGGCTTGTAGTTCAAGTAAAGACGATGCGGCTTCAAGTCCAAGAGTTAATATTCCAGAATGGGTTCTCAATCCAACAATCGAAGATGGTATAGCTGCAGCAGATTGTGTGAAATACTCGGGCAATATTTCAATCGATCAAAAGATGGCGGTTGCAAATGCACGTCTTGCTCTTGCTCAACAGATTGAAACACGCATCGAAGGCCTTGATAAGACATTCGCGAACCGTACAGATGCAAACGAGGACACAACGGTAGGCGCAACCTTTAGCTCTGTATCCAAACAACTTACTAAACAAACATTAAATGGCTCCCGTATCGTTAAGGCCGATGTTATCGATATTTCTGGTAAAGACTATTTCTGTGCATTGACGACGTTATCACCTGATCAGACTAAAGAGCTTTTCAAAGATTTGATCAAAGAAAGTAAGCGTAGTGTAAACCCTCAGGATGAAAAGTTTTTATATCAAGAATTTAAAGCTTACAAAGCGGAAAAAGATCTTGAGAAGGAAATTGCAAGGCTAACTAATTAAAGCGTGAGTTTCACGCTTTAATTTTTTGAAAGGAACGCTCTATGCGCAAATCGGTATACTCATTTTTAGTCATGGCGTTAAGTGCCATTCCAAGTGCGGTGGCGAGTCAAGCCCAGCTTTTTGAAGAGCTGTCAGAGAAAATGTCACGTTGGCAAACCTCCGAGCCTAGTGATGAAGAGCTGAGCGAGTTTGAGCAATATAAACGCCAACAATTAAGTGAGTTTGCTGATTATGTCGAAGAGCATTTTGAAGAGTACGATGCCTTTCGTGATAACGTGATCCAACAGTGGGGAGATATAACTGTTTCTGATCAAGCCGCATTTGTCACCTACAGTGATGATTTATCATCCAGAATGGTTGTCGACTTTGAAGCCAATGAGCTGGTCGTAAGCATTAGGCATGTGGCAGATGAAAAGGTATCGCAGGCTCAACTTCAAGCCCTATATAAAGAATTTATCGCGAAAGACCGTGCAGTAATTGATGTATTTAATGCTGATACGCTCGCGGTAAACCAAAGTGAAACAACAAAACGTGAAGTGGATAACGCTGCTCGTGCAAAAGCGTTGATCGCAGCGAAAAAGCAAATAGATAGCCAATTCGAACAACAGCAACGTTATATAGAACGCCAGACGGATGAGGCCATCATTGATGGCGAAGATACAAAACTTGCAGAGGCTCAACAACAAGCGCAACAGAAAAAGCTTGAACTGTTAAAGCAAAAACGTCTTAAAAAGCTATTAGAAACTGCAAGTAATACCGATAAAAGTGAAGCAACAGTCGTATCTGAAATCGTGCTTAAGCTACCCAAACAGACTGAACTTTCCAAGCATCGAGCAGAACGTTATGTTAGCCAAGTGAATGCACAAGCGAAGCGCTTTGACATTGAGCCAAGTTTAATTTTTGCGGTTATGCATACCGAAAGCCACTTTAACCCAATGGCAAAGTCACACATTCCTGCGTTTGGTTTGATGCAGATAGTACCCACGAGTGCGGGTGTTGATGTGAATCGTATGTTGTACAATCGCGATGAACCGATGTCGGCGCCTTATTTATATGTGACGGACAATAATATTGAAGCGGGGACCGCTTACCTGAATATTCTCGATAAACGCTACCTGAGTAAAATACATAACCCACTTAGTCGTAAGTATTGCATCATTGCGGCTTACAATGCGGGAGCTGGCAATGTTGCCCGTGTGTTTAATGCTGATGACTCAAGATCCATCACAAAAGCAGCAAAGATCATTAATTCACTCTCGCCAGAAAACGTACTAGCGGCGCTAGACAATAGTTTACCGTACGATGAAACCAAACATTATCTGGACAAAGTCTTAACGCGAGAAAAGCTCTATATAGCGCCAGAAGAAGGTATTGCACAAAAGTTATAAGTTAAGTGCGCTCAAGGCACCTTCAATGTGATCGTGGCGGAATCGATAACCTACATCGAGAAGTTTTTTTGGTACGACGCATTGGCCGTACAATAGCAATTCTGACATTTCACCATATGCCAATTTGAAGACAAACGGTGGTACGGTAAATAGGCAAGGGCGTGAGATAGCGCGTGCTAAGGCTTGAGAAAATTGCTTATTTGATACTGGGTTAGGGGCTGTAGCATTAATAACGCCGCTGATCTCGTCATGTTTAAGTAGATACATTATTGCCTGAATCATATCGTCGATATGGATCCAAGACATCACCTGTCTTCCAGAACCAATCGGACCGCCAACGCCAAACCGAAAAGGCGGCAACATTTTTGCCAAAGCCCCTCCCGATTTTGAAAGCACAATGCCTGTTCTTAAGATGCAGACTCTAGTATGGCTGGACTCGGCTCTAAAGGCGGTATCTTCCCAATCTTTGCACAGCCTATGAGAGAATTCATCATGGTAATCCTTGAAATCTTCAGTGATGGTCAAGTTATCCGGTTGGCGTCCATAAAAACCTATTGCACTACCTGAAATAAACACCTTGGGCGTTGACGTCGCAGTATTTATCGCTGCAACGATTTGCTCAGTGATTTTTATCCGGCTATTGTAGATCTCTTGTTTTTTCTCTTTGCTCCACCGGCCATTGGCTATTGGTTCACCCGCAAGATTAATGACCGCATCAAGCTCATTAAAGTCGACATCATCGGTATCGGTGACGCAATTAACCCCACTTGGTAATAGGTTTGCAGCTTTTGAAGGCGAACGGGTCAGTACAATCAGATTATGTTTGTGTACTAAAAATTGGCATAGCTTTTTACCAATTAATCCTGTTGCGCCTGTTATAAATATATTCATTCTCAATACTCTTTATTGTAATCAAATAAACCTACGTTTTAGCAAGGAGTTAGATCACTCATTTTCATTATAGGTGGTTTGTTTTAGAATGGTAAAAAAGCAAAAGGAGTGAACAGTGTCTTCACTGACTGGAATAAACAAAACGCTGGTGGTTTTGGCCTCGCTATTTTTAGTGTTAGGTGGTATCAAGCTTGCGTCTGAGATTGTCGTGCCGTTTATATTAGCTGCATTTATTGCGATTATCTGTAATCCCATGCTCAAGTTTTTGGCTCGCTTTAAAATACCAAAAGGGCTGGCCATTCTGGTGATTATCGCACTTGTGATTTTAATAGGTGCAAGTATTGGTGGGCTTGTTGGGCAATCAGTCAATGATTTCTCCAAGCAGCTGCCAACTTATAAAGAAGATTTACAAGAAAAGTTCGTTTGGTTGGTCAGTACTGCCGCAAACTACAATATCTTATTGGATAAACAACAACTTATTAGCATGCTAGACCCAAATAAGCTAATCGATGTGGCCACCAATATGTTAACTGGCTTTGGTGGTGTGATGGCAAATAGCTTTTTAATTTTGCTTATCGTCGTCTTCATGCTTTTTGAGGCACCTTCTTTGGGCCACAAAGTGCATCTTGCCCTAGACGATCCAGAGATGAAAATGCAGCAAATTGATAGATTTTTAGATTCTATCAATAGCTATTTGGCGATTAAAACGCTTGTGTCATTGGCGACAGGTGTCGTAGCGGCTGTTTTTTTATGGGCGTTAGGTGTTGATTACTTCGTGCTTTGGGGCGTAGTTGCATTTTTGCTTAACTATATTCCAAACATAGGTTCAATCATTGCGGCTGTGCCGCCTGTTTTATTGGCCTTAGTGACACAAGAACCATTGGTGAGTGGTATTGTCGCGGTGGGTTACATTTGTATTAATACCTTAATGGGCAATATTATTGAGCCGAGGTTTATGGGTCGAGGGTTAGGTTTATCGACTTTAGTCGTGTTTCTCTCGTTAATCTTTTGGGGCTGGTTACTAGGAACTGTGGGAATGCTGCTTTCTGTGCCACTTACCATGGTTGTGAAAATTGCTCTTGAAACCAGTGAAGAGGGTAAGTGGCTTGCAATCCTTCTCGGTTCAGAACAACCCGATAATAAAACATCTTAACAACACTGAGATTAGGCAAATAAAAAGGAGCTACAAACAGCTCCTTCTCTAAGAGTTTTACTCGTCATTAGCTGAAGCTTAGGTTATTAAGGCTTGCCACCTAATAATCTAATCAAAAATGCGGCTAGAGATTCAAATCTTCTTTCAATACTTTACTGCTTTTCAGCTCAATGATGTGGGCTTTTAAAAATGCAATTTTGCAATTTTTATAAGCCGTCGCTGAGCGCGTCGCGTTTGGCATATCTAGTAAGTATCGCCACCGGCAGCTATCTTCCATATATTCCTCCTGATTGCGAAGGGCACGTTCCATAATTGGCAAGATCTGAGTATTACCCGTGTCCGCTTGATACTTTTTAGTATCAAGCAATAACTTAGTGATCCAGGTTTGACGATGACGTTCAAGTAAGTTGATATTGCCATCCAGGCACATGAGGAATTTTTTTGCTTTTTCCGGATGCGTTGACTCATACTTCGTACAGTCTTGTAGTGTGACATCGTCGTCTGCAATCACAAAAAAGGTTAATCCCGATACCAGTAGACTGCTAATTATTCTTTTCATGGTTAAACTCTATCGTAAATTTTGCGCCACCATGTTGGGAAGTACCGATTTGCATCAAGCCATGATATGACTTAACTAAATCAGATACGATAGCCATTCCTACGCCGTGGCCAGCTTCATAGGTGTCTAATCTTGCACCTCTGGTCAGCAGCTCTGAGCGGCGATGCTCTGGAATGCCTGGGCCATCATCTTCTACTTCTATGATTAGTAGGCGCTTTTTAGGTGCACTTACTTTTATATCGACCAAGGAACCACATGCTTTACAGGCGTTATCTATAATATTACCAAGAATTTCCATTAAGTCCGTTTTATCGCCAAGAAATGCAACCTCCTCACCACATTCGGAGGAAAATTGAATGTGCTTGTCGTGATACACTTTAGTCATGGCGTTGAGTATTGAGTCTAGTACGGGTTTTACTGATGTTTGCTTCTTCCATGTATCGGATGCACCCGTTGCAGCACGTTTCAATTGATGTTCGATCATCGCATTGATTCTGTCTAGTTGCTCCTGAGCGTCTGCATCTTTTGCCAGTGGACTGGATTTAATCACCGCAAGGGGCGTTTTTAACGCGTGCGCAAGGTCGCTAAGTGACGCTCTATATCTCTCTTTTTGACGCTTTTGAGATTCCAATAGTAGGTTTAAGTCGGATTTGATTGTTAGGAGTTCGACGGGGTAAAGACCCGTGATCTTATCGCGCTCGCCAGCCTCAATCTCTTTAATTTCTTTATCCAATCGCTGTAACGGCCTTGCATTCCATACAAACCCAAATGCCATCAATCCTGCTATCACCACACCCATAACCAGCATCCAGTTGACCAAGGTGTTTCTAAACCCTGACATTAACTCCATCAGCGCGTCATTTTTCTTTAAAAGCACAAAGCGGGCTTGCTGCGATTGCTCTGCATTTCCGAGAATAACAGTTAGGCTAAGTTGCCAAAACAGTACACCATTATATTCAACTCGTTTAAACTCAGATGCTCCAGCTTGGTTTTCTGAAAAGTCAGGTGAAATTGAGAGATTTACAGCCGACTCGGAATACCAAACGAGGGAGTTATCTTGATAGACCAGAGCATAAGTATCAGAATTCAGTCTGTTTAACTCAGGTGCAAGAATACTGCGAGGCATTTCGAGTCCGTTAGAGACAAATTCGACTTCAGAGATAAGTGAGTAGAGGTGGGCTTCCAATGTTTTTTCAGTCGCATCGACTAAAGAAGAATAATAAGCCCTGCCCACGGAGAAAAACAGCGCGGGAAGGGCAATAATAAGCACAAAGACAAGGATAAATCCTTGTCTTATTTTAAGCGAAATTTGAGAGCTGTTTACCACTGATTTTTGAACCTATATCCACGTCCTCTAAGGGTTTCAACAGGGTTCAGAGTGCCATCAGGGTCTAGCTTTTTACGCAGTCTTAAGACAAACACTTCAATAACGTTAGAGTCTAAGTCAAAGTCCTGATCGTATATGTGCTCTGTGAGTTCAGATTTAGAAATAACTTTTTGTGGGTTAACCATTAAGTATTCTAAAACTTTATATTCATAGGCCGTTAGTGATAGCTCGTTATCGTTAACCCAGACTTGCTGTGAGCGAGTATGGATTTTGATTGGCCCAATACAAATCTCTGGATTTGCTTGTCCAGCGCTACGTCTAATCAGTGCATTACAGCGCGCAATCAGTTCTTCAACATGAAACGGTTTAGTGAGGTAGTCATCAGCTCCAGCATCAAGGCCTTCTACCTTGTCTTGCCAGCGATCACGTGCCGTTAAGATTAAAATAGGGATCTTAACGCCGTTAGCACGTGCTCTACGGATAATTTCAATACCGTCAAGTTTTGGCAAACCGAGATCGATCACTGCCATATCTAACGGATATTCTTCAAGGTGAAATAATCCAGACTCACCATCATGACACAAGTCAACGCTATATTTTTCTTTCTCTAATGCATTTCGCAGGTTTTCTGCTAGTTGAATATCGTCTTCGATAACTAAAATACGCATCCTTAGTCCTTATTTACTTCACCTGTCTTCTTGTTGACTTTTAAGTCAACAATTCGACCATCTGGTTGGAGAATTCTTACCACAAAAAACTGATTTTCTTCAGAAATCTTAAGCGTCTTCCCAGCATACTTATCAAGCGCCAGAGACACAGCTTCTTTTTTTGTAATCGTCTTTACATTCTTATCATTGCGGCTATTGGCGTCTGCTACACTCGAAGCGAACGCCAAGATCAACGCTAAGAGAGTGAGTTGCAATCGCATTTTAAGCTCCACAGTTTCATAGATACTAAGTGTCTAAACTTCATAAATCTCAAACAAATTTAGTGCTTTTGTAATTAACCTTTGCTGAACTTAACGTTCAGTAAACTTTTATGGCAGAACTCGCTTGTACGGTTTTACAATACTAGCAGTATAGACACCAGCATCAATATAGGGATCGGCGCTCGCCCATTGCTGCGCACTTTCTAAGTTTTCAAACTCAGCAATAACCAAAGAACCCGTAAAACCCGCTTCACCGGGATCTTCCGAGTCAATAGCTGGTAACGGGCCTGCAGCAAACAATCGACCTTGTTGTTTTAATTCTTCTAAACGCGCTAAGTGAGCAGGGCGCGTAGCAAGACGTTTTGCTAATGAATTTTCAGCGTCGGTTGAATAGATCATGTAAAGCATAAGTATTAGTTCCAGATTGGTTTCTAGGTTATTATTGTTATTTTTATGTATTTTGTCGGCTTTTCAGGGCCGTTTATCAATACTATGATAAAACGCCCTCAGTGCAAAAGTAAATGTACACAGAGTTTTTCAGTGATTAGACATTTAAACTTGAAAACACTCAGCTTGACTGGTAGAGTCCTTCGGATATTTGTAGAAAATAATAATAAGGTTGATTGCAATGAGTGCAAACCGTGAGCATTTTAGCTCTCGATTAGGGTTTATCCTTGCCGCTGCGGGTTCTGCTGTTGGTATTGGTAACTTAGTCGGCTTTCCTGTTTCCGCCGCAAAAAATGGTGGTGGGGCATTTTTACTAATCTATGCACTATTTGTAGTGTTTATCTGTTTACCTGTCATGATGGCCGAAATGGCAATGGGTAGGAAAGCCCAAAAAGACCCGTTTGGCGCATATAAGCTACTATCTAATCATGATAAAAAGTGGTCAATAGCTGGATTCTTGGCTGTACTCACGCCGTTTATGATTGCCGTCTTCTATATGGTTATTACCGTTTGGATTTTTGGCTTTTTAGCGCAAACAGCTTTAGGTAACTTAGATGTACTCGCCTCTCCGAAGTACTTTGGTACTTTTATCAACGATACCAATGTTTTCATCTACATGTTGATTGTGGGCGTTATTGTTAACCTTATTTTGGTTGGCGGTGTAAAAGAAGGGATTGAAAAAGCGGCTAAGTTACTCATGCCAGCGTTATTTGTCATGTTGATTGGCCTTGTCGCATACGTGCTAACCCTTGATAACGCGATGGCAGGTGTACGCTATTACATCGTTCCTGACTTCGAAAAGATGAATGCAAGTGTGCTAAATGGCGCGTTATCACAGGCGTTCTTTTCACTGTCTTTAGGTATGGGTATATTGATCACCTATGCTTCCTATATTTCTAAGAAAGACGACATTGTCGGTAGCTCTAAAATGGTCGCTATTACAGATTCATTAGTGGCATTCATTGCAGGTTTGATGGTACTTCCGGCTATCTTTAGTTTTAATCCGAATACAGATCCAAGTAAGTTATCGGACTCTTCAGTATCTATGATTTTCGATTACTTACCTAAATTGTTATTGGCTTTACAAGATGACATTGGTTACGTCGGTGCTTCAATTGTTGCAGGTACTTTCTTTTTGCTGGTTTTCTTTGCCGCGATAACGTCGCTTGTGTCAATTGTCGAGGTGCCTACCGCGACGTTGATGGAAGAAAAATGTATTTCACGTAAAAAGGCACTGATTATCTTAGCGTTGACCACAGGTATTTTGACTGTGTTATCTACTATGTCTTTTGGAATGGTGGACTGGCTTACAAGTTTTGTAAGTTATGGCGATGCTCAGAAGAGCTTCTTTGACCTAATTTACGACGTGTTTTACGATACTATTTTACCGTTGAATGGTTTGCTGTTGTGTCTATTCGTTACTTATCGCTGGAAAAAATCTGGTTTGAATGAAGAATTAGCGCAAGGCTCAGAAGGGTACGTAGGTAGCTTTACTGAGAAATATATTAATTTCTCTCTATCTACATTCATCCCTGTGATCCTGTTGGCTATTTTTATTAATACCGTTGCAACCAAGTATTTTGCATTCAGTATCTTTGGCTTCTAGCTGCAGGACATTCGTTATGGCTACGATGACATCGGCGTATTAATGCGCCGATGTTTATTCTCCACTAAGCCACTAAAATTTCACGCCCGAATCTAAGTACTGCCCAATTCCTATTGTAAACATCCACAGCCCCCACAGGCTATGCTCTAACACACACACCGCAAGCGAGCGACTATGTGCGTAGGTATAAGAAAATAGTAGCCCTCCAACAAAAGATAACGCCACGGCTATCCAGTTGTCGTAGACGCAGTGCGCAAGCGCAAACACTAATGCACTTAGCAAAACTCGATTGTTCTTATTCGGTAAAATCCTTTTATAGCGATGAAAGAAGTAGCTCCTAAAAATTAATTCTTGTGGTAAGACGGAAAGAATAGGGTAGGCAATTAATAATAATAACCAATCGCTGGGTGAATTGAGCGGCAGGGAAAACCAATTTCCTTGACTAACTAAACCATAGAGCATGGCTGAAAACATCGCACCTGCGAAAAACGTGGTGAATAAACGTTTTTTGACGGACGAAAACTCTCCCAAACTGGTTAACCTAAATCGTTTGAAATGGGGGTCGGTTAGTAGTAAATGGGTACAGACTGCCATTAAAATGATCAGTGCTGGAAAAAGCCAATTGTTGAGGTGATCACGGAATTGATAAGCGACAATGGGCAGGACAAAGAATACAAATACGAGTTCACACCACCGGTATTGGCTTGCGTTCAAGGTTGGTTCCCCAAAATATTTGGCGGCTACAAGCCGCTATAGTTAGCTCTCACTCGTTAACTATAGCAGCTGCAGATGAACCTTGAATGGTTACTCTTCAGGTAAATATTTTTGAATTTTAAACATGGTAAAGAGGAGTGCAACGAAGGTGATCCCAATTAAACCAAAGACTTTAAAGTTCACCCAAAAATCAAGAGAGAAGTGGTACGCAACGTAAAGGTTTAGGCCTGCGATGAAGAAAAGTAATACTGCCCAAAATAGATTTAATTGGTCGCAGTCTTTGGCTGGTAAATCAATATCAATCTCGCTTTTTTCCTTTTCAGCAACTGACTTTAATACGCCTTCGAGTGCGCCTTTTACCAAGTTTTTATTAAACAGGTATCTGGATATGAGCAGTGCCGCACCTAAAATGGCATAAATAATCGTGGCTTTCCATTTAATAAACTGCTCATCATGGAAGAAAATCGTCATCCCACCAAGGATCAATGCAATCGCTAAGAATACCCAATGACGTTTTGCGACTTCGCGCTTAGTGATGTATTGGTGTGCGACCTGTATAAGAGAGGCGATGATTAGCACTCCCGTTGCCCAAAAAATATCGACAAACTTATAAACCGCAAAAAATAAGATGAGCGGTAAGTACTCAATTAAAAATGACATTTTTTATCCTAACAAAGTTGGTTGTAAGGGTTTTACCAAGATACGGCGAGAACATCAACATTGACTTTCTTTGATGAAACCCATAGCCTGCTGCGCTCATTCAATGGTTCAGAGGTATTTGCATGAATAAGAGCGATTTAGTTACAAAAATGGCGGAAATTAGTGGATTAACAAAGAAAGATTCACAGGCGGTGTTAAATGTCATTTTACAGGCCACTAAAAAGCGCTTGTCAGAAGGCGATCAGATGCAAATTAATGGACTTGGGACATTCGCGTTAAGTTATCATCCCCCAAAGCAAGGACGTAATCCTCAAACAGGTGAGACCATCACCATTGAGGGACAAAACAAGGTATTGTTTAAGCCAGCTAAAGCCTTAAAAGATAACTTGCGTTAATGCTAAGAAAAGCCAGTGTCTAACACTGGCTCAGACTGTTGAAAAAGGGCTGGACACAGATCTAGCCCTTTGATCTAATAAGCGTAGTGAGTTTAGGGAGTTCACCATGCTTAAAGACAAAACCCCTCAGCAATATGAACTAGAAATGGTTGCTATCGACCAATTGGTTCCAAAAGACCATTTAGTTCGCCTGATTGACCTTGCGATTGATTTCGAATTCATCCGCGATGAAGTCGCCCATCTCTACTGTAAAAACAATGGTCGCCCAGCGGTTGACCCAGTGCGAATGTTCAAGATTTTATTTCTTGGATACCTGTTTGGCATTCAAAGCGAGCGTCGCTTGATTAAGGAAATCCAAGTCAATGTCGCATATCGTTGGTTTTTAGGTATGGGACTAACTGAAGATGTCATCCACCACTCGACGCTAAGCCAAAACCGCATAAAGCGCTTTAAAGACAGCAATATTTATCAATCCATCTTCGATAACATTGTCCGCCAAGCGATGAAACAAAAACTCATAGGTGGCTATAGCTTATTTGCTGACAGTACACACCTCAAAGCCAATGCCAATAAAAAGCGCTATGACATAGAAGACTTAAAAGTCAGTCCTTCAGTGTATGTAGAGCAATTGAACGAAGCAGTACTGCAAGACCGGGAGGGTGAAGGAAAAAAGCCCCTGAAGTGTAAGGAAGAAACAACTTGCACAAAACCAACCAAAGTCAGCCGCACCGACCCAGATAGCGGGTTTATGGTACGGGATGAAAAGCCAAAAGGGTTCTTCTATCTAGACCATCGAATTGTGGATGGTAAACACGGCATTATTGTTGATACACACGCCACCGCAGGCAATGTCCATGACTCACAACCTATTATCAGTCGACTCGACAGAGCGCTCGATACCTTTGCACTCAACCCTATCGCGGTTGGGCTAGATGCAGGCTATTTTACCGCCGCGGTATGCCACAATCTGGAAGAAAGGCAATTAGTTGGCGTGCTGGGGTATCGAAGACCAAATAAAAAGAAAGGCTACTTCGCCAAACGTGAGTATCAATATCAAGCCGATACAGATACTTACCTGTGCCCGCAAGGTGAAACTCTAATCTACAAAACAACAAGCCGAACAGGCTATCGTCACTATCATTCCGACCCGAGCAAATGTGGACGCTGTCCAGTCAGAAATCAATGTACAGCCAGTAAAAATCAAACCAAAGTTATAACGCGGCATGTTTGGCAATCGAGCGTAGAAAACGCCAATGCGATTAGGCTGAGCGACTGGGGTAAAAAGCTCTATCGACGACGAGCCGAAACGGTGGAAAGAAGCTTCGCTGATGCGAAACAACATCATGGACATCGCTACTGCAGATATAGAGGTCTGTCAAAAGTGACCGCGCAGTGCTTGTTAGCAGCGGCATGTCAAAATATGAAGAAAATGGCGCTCATGGCTGCACACTAGCAAAAAACCTCGAAAACTCCCCCTAAAAGCCCTCAAAACGATCTTGGACACACCAAATCACAATAATTAGCCTAGCCAACACAAAAAACCAACGCTGAAACTTACGGCAGAGAAAACTGCTCCAACAACTGGGAAAAATAAACCCCGCTTAAAAAAGCGGGGTTTATCATCAATCTGAGCCAGTGTCTAACACTGGCTTGAAAGTAATATTACTTCTGCGTTGCAGCTTTCATTCGCTCAACAAAGGTTTTTAACTCAAAGCACATGGTGCTAGGATCATCCAAATGTTTTTCGATGATTTTCACCACCGCCGAGCCACTAATTGCACCTGCCGCACCTGAGCTAATCGCATGCTTTACATGCTCCGGTTCAGAAATACCAAACCCTAGCAGTGGCGGCGCAGCATGATACTCGATAAGTTTGGTGATCATCTCTGTTGCCGGCATTTGTGCCGTCGTTTCTGTGCCAGTCACGCCTGCGCGCGAAAGTAAATAAGTATAGCCACGACCTCGGGTGGCGCATTCTCGTAACGTATCATCGCAGGCATTCGGTGTGGCAATGAAAATTGGCGCGATGTCATTTGCCATTGCAGTGAGCCTAAACGGTTTGGCTTCGTGCAGTGGCACATCAGCAACTAAGATAGAATCCACACCCGCAGTTTTGGCGTCTTGATAAAACTGCTCAATACCCCGAGCAAAAATCAAGTTTGAGTAAAGCAACAAGCCAATTGGAATATCGCTATTGTAACGACGAATTTCAGCGATGATCTCAAGACAGTCTTGCGTATTAACATCTTGCTCTAATGCACGGATGTTAGCCGCTTGGATAACCGGACCATCGGCGATGGGATCGGAAAATGGAATACCGAGCTCCAATGCATCAGCGCCACCGTCAATCAGGCTTTTGATGATCTCAATACTGAGTGCCTTATCGGGATCGCCAATCGTTACGAAAGGAACGAATGCACCTTGGCTTTTTTCATTTAAGTGCGCGAACATCGCGTCATAACGTCTCATAGTTCACCTCGCTCAGATAGTACCTGGTGGACGTGAGCTAAGTCTTTGTCTCCGCGACCACTTAAGTTAACAACAATCACCGTTTCTTCAGTTTGCGCTTCTGCATATTTTAATGCGTATGCCAGAGCATGGCTCGACTCTAAGGCTGGAATAATACCTTCGTGTTTGGCAAGCGCTTGAAAGGCATTTAATGCTTCAGTGTCAGTAATGCCAACATACTGCGCGCGGCCTGTTTCATGAAGGTAGGCGTGTTGTGGACCAACCGCTGGGTAGTCAAGACCCGCTGACACAGAGTAAGATTCTTCAATTTGGCCATCTTTGTTCTGCATGATATAGGTATAGGCGCCGTGCAAGATGCCTTTACTTCCTTTACATAGTGCAGCGCCGTGCTCATCGGTATCTAGGCCTTTACCAGCCGGTTCCACCCCGATTAATTTAACGTCTTTTTCGTCAATAAAGTCTGCGAACATACCAATAGCATTTGAGCCGCCGCCCACACAAGCGATAACCGCATCAGGCAAACGACCTTCCGCTTTTAGTACTTGTTGTTTCGCCTCTTCACCAATCATTTTTTGGAACTCACGGACAATCGTCGGGAACGGGTGAGGACCTGCAGCCGTGCCGAGTAAATAATGTGCCGTTTTGTAGTTTGCAGACCAGTCACGTAATGCTTCATTTACCGCGTCTTTTAATGTGCCTGAGCCAGCGGTAACTGGGATAACTTCCGCACCCATCAAACGCATTCTAAATACGTTTGGTTGCTGACGCTTAACATCTTTAGCCCCCATGTATACTCGGCACTTTAAGCCGAGTAAGGAGCAGGCTAGGGCGGTTGCAACACCATGTTGTCCAGCGCCGGTTTCAGCAATGACTTCTTTTTTACCCATACGTTTGGTTAAGAGCGCTTGACCTAACACTTGGTTGGTCTTGTGTGCACCACCGTGAAGTAAATCTTCACGCTTTAAGTACAGTTTGACCTTAGGGTTTTTAACTAAGTTGCGTGTCTTGGTCAGTGGTGTTGGGCGACCCGCAAATTCATTCAAAAGTTGATAAAACTCCTGCTGAAATTCTGGGTCTTTTTGTGATTTATAAAATTCCTGTTCTAACTGCTTTAACGCAGGTACGAGTAACTCGGGCACAAACATGCCTCCGAAGTCACCAAAATAAGCTGAATTACTCATGTCCACCTCAATATTTTCGAATTTGTGTAAACGCGTTAGCGATTTTTTGAGCGCATTTTTTACCAGGCGATTGCTCAACGCCTGAATTTAGGTCAAGACCATCGGCACCTATATTAACGGCGCCGTGAATATTGTCGGGGTTTAGGCCGCCAGCCAACATATAATTGCTCGAACTACGATTTAATAGCTGCCAATCAAACACTTGTCCCGTGCCACCAAATGCAGTGTCGGTTTTGGTATCGTACAATTGCTTGTCTACGCCAGCGAAGGGGCTTGGCAGTGCTGTGTCCACACCTTGTGCTTTCCAAATTTGACAGGTAACTGGAAGTTGTTTTCGCAGGGTATCGATGTACAGCTCATCTTCATTGCCATGTAATTGCACTGCGCTCAGTTTTAATATTTGCGCATACTCTGCAACTTGTTCAAGCGGTGCGTTAACAAACACACCAACGTACTTGAGTGGTGCGCTATCGGCGACAGCCTTCGCACAATCAATGTCGACATAACGAGGCGATTTTGGATAAAAGATAAGACCGCCGTATACCGCGCCAGCTTCATAAGCTGCTTGCGCATCTTGGCTTCGTGTAAGACCACACACTTTGTTTTCGCCCAAAATCAAGCGTCTACAAGCAAGTTCTAAGTCCTGTTCAGCCATCAGTGAACTACCAACCAAAAAGCCGTCACAAATCGGTGATAAGCGTTTCACATCGCGGTGTGTGTATATACCAGACTCTGAAATCACGACTTTGTCTTCGGGGATTAACTTTCTTAGTTTCTCTGTAGTTGCTAAATCCGTTGATAAGTCTCTGAGATCACGGTTGTTAATACCGATAAGTTCAGCATCTAACGCAAGCGCTCTTGTCACTTCTTCTTCGTTACTTACTTCCGTTAAAATCGACATATTAAGTGATTTGGCCACGCTCGCTAGTGCCAAATACTCTTCGTCATTTAATACAGACAACATCAAAAGAATGGCATCGCCACCGTGTAAGCGGGCGAGATAAACTTGGTATTCATCAATAAAGAAGTCTTTACAGATCAGAGGCTGATCAACCAGCTTTCTCACCGTGGCAAGGTATTCATAACTGCCTTGAAAGTATTTTTCGTCGGTTAGTACACTAATACATGTCGCGTACTTACGATAAACACTGGTAATTTCAGTCAAATCAAAATGTGAGCGAATAAGGCCTTTTGAAGGCGACGCCTTTTTGCACTCTAAAATAAATTGGGTCCCAGCTTGCGCCAACGCAGCGGTGAAGTTAAGCGTGGTGGGGGTTACTTCGTCGATAAAGTCACTTAGCGGACGCTGCGCCTTACGCGCTTTTAATTCTTCGACTTTATCGGCAACAATTTTTTCTAATACGTTAGCCATTACTTACCTCTACAATGTTAGCCAAGGTTGTCATGGCTTTCTTGCTCGCAAGCACTTCGCGTACTTGTTGGCTTGCAGTTTTAAAATCTGTGGCCTTATCGGTTAATACCAACAAGGCTGCAACGTTTGCAATAATCGCTGCATTGTGTGCTGCTTCGCCTTCACCATTTAAAATCGCAAGGCTCGCTTTCGCGTTATATTCTGGCGTATCACCAGCAATAGATTCAAGTGAATAGTTTTCTAGTCCAAAATCGCTTGGGGTAACAGTGTATTGCGTCACTTCACCCTGCTTTACTTCTGCGACTAGCGTTTCGCCGTGTAGGGCAATTTCATCTGTGCCACTACCGTGAACTACCATCGCTCGTTTCGTACCTAAGCGGTTTAACGTTTCAGCCATGGGTAAAACAAGGGCAGGGTCGTAAACGCCGAGTAATTGCACTTCAGGCTTGGCTGGGTTTGCCAATGGTCCCAGAATATTAAATATCGTACGTGTTTTTAGTTGCGTGCGAACCGGCATAGCATGTTTTACACCTGCGTGGTAATGCGGCGCAAACAAAAAGGTAAAGCCGGTCTCTGCTAAGCACTTTTCTGCAAGTGCGGGAGTCATATCAATGTTGATCCCAAGCGCTTTTAGTAAATCAGCGGAACCTGATTTACTGCTCACGCTGCGATTACCGTGTTTGACCATATTAATACCACATGCTGCGGCGACAATGGCGGCGGTGGTACTCACGTTGATGGTATTTGTGCCATCGCCACCCGTACCACAGCTGTCTGCTGCGAGTAGGTCTTGCTTGTCAAATGCGGTGGCATGATCACGCATAGCCTGAGCTGCTCCGGCTATTTCCGCTGCTGTTTCACCTTTAAACTTTAGCGCAAGCAGCGCTGCTGTAAGTTCGATGTCGCTCAGTTGTCCAGCCATAATATCGCTAAACAAGGATTTGGCGGCGTCGAACGATAAATCTTGTTGCTGTAATAGAGGTTGTAACTTTTCCATCGTGCTCTCCTAAGCGCTAAGGTATGCGATACTTTGTTGTAATAGCTGAGCGCCATTGGGGGTTAATATTGACTCTGGGTGAAATTGATAGCCAATCACTTTGTGCTCACTGTGATAGATAGCCATCGGAATGGCCTGATATCTCGCGATCACTTGTAGTGCTGGTGGAACGCTTGTTGCCATCAGAGAATGATAACGCGCCACGGGGAATTGCGTCCCAAGTCCGGCAAATACCGGATGCTCATCCGCTTCAATAATAGAAGATTTTCCATGTACCGTCTCACCCGCTTTGCCAACTTCACCACCATAACTTTGGGTTAGGGCTTGTTGACCGAGGCAAATCCCAAGCATGGGGAATTTACCTTTACATAGCTCAATTAACGCGAGCAAACAACCTGCTTCCGATGGCGCGCCAGGTCCAGGTGATAAAACTAAGATCACGGGATCAACCTCTGCACACATTTTATTGAAAATGGTTTCGGCAGAGATATTGTTACGATAAACGACCAAGTCGAGTCCTAGCAAACTAAGCTCATCCACAAGGTTATAACTGAAAGAATCGAAATTATCTAAAAAGTATACCTTAGTCATGGTTTGCTCCTTCATACGTGGACTGTACTGCTTTAATCACTGCCATGGCTTTAGCTTTGGTTTCATTTGCTTCGCTTTGTGGATTTGAATCAAACACAACACCCGCACCCGCTTGCACGTATGCAACGTTATCTTTTACAAACGCGGAGCGAATTACGATGCAGCTGTCCATCGCGCCATTGCCCATCAAATAACCTACCGCACCGCCGTAGCTGCCACGACGCTGCTTTTCTGTATGGCGAACAAGTTCTGCGGCTTTAACTTTTGGTGCGCCGACGAGAGTGCCCATATTCATACAAGCCTGATAGGCGTGAAGCGCATCTAAATCCGGCTTTAATTGGCCAACGACGCGTGATACTAAATGCATGACTTGTGAGTAGCGGTCCACTTTCAATAATTCTTTTGCGTGTCGAGTACCTGCAATACTGATCCGCGCGACATCATTACGGGCAAGGTCAACCAGCATAAGGTGCTCTGCACGCTCTTTTTGATCGTTGCGCAGCTCAAGTTCAATGCGGCTATCTAAATCTGGGTTGATACTACCATCAGCAAACTTACCTCGTGGTCTCGTTCCTGCAATGGGATAGACTTCAACCTGGTTACTCTGCTCACAATATTTGAGAGCCGACTCTGGAGATGCGCCAAATAGCACAAAGCGTTCATCCTTCATATAAAACATGTAAGGACTAGGGTTTTGTAGTTTGAGCTGTTTATAGGCGGCGAGTGAGTTATGGCAAGGAAGTGAAAAAGTGCGAGAGGGAACGACTTGAAAGATGTCACCGTTGATAATGTTGGTTTTCAACTTTTCAACGTGTTGACAATATTCGTCGTCACTCACATTGACTTTGACATCTGCGCCGCCACTTTGTGGCTCAAACTGAAATTCGGTGATTTGGTCACACTGACTGTTTAGCTCTTCTAGCTGTTTGCCTACTTCAAAACAATTGGCGTGAACCTCAGGGCCATTGAAAACATTACCAATGAGCTCAGTGGTTTGTGCTTGATGATCGATCACAACTAGGGTTTCAGCGAGATAGAAAACATAGTCGGGACAGTCGTTGTCCCCATCTGGTACTTCGGGAAGTTGCTCAAAGTTTGCCACCATATCATAGGCGAATACACCACCTAAAAAGACGGAAAACGGCGTATCTGAGTTACGTTTAATTTTATTTATACAGGTTCTGAGCGCACTAAAGGCGTTATCCGCTTTTAGTTTTGTATGCTCATCAATGTCACTTTCCAATGCGTTGTACGTGAGCGTCAAGGTATTATCATTGAGGACCACGTCACAATTTGTGACCTTTTGCGCAAGGTACGGTAGCAACTGAGCACCATTGTTAGACAAGGCTTTGGCAATTACTTGGGCGCCGTTACATTCGAATCGAATTGCACTATCCACAAGCACGATACTTTTCACATTGTCTTTAGACTCTATTTCAGCTGATTCGAGTAGTAACGAGTTTACTTTGTTTAAACCTGCGTATAAAGACAGTGGGCTGGCAATATAATCGCGCCTTTGTCTTATGCTGGTGACCTCACCTGGTGTGGTCGTTATGTGACTAAAAATCAAACCTCATTCCTCTTAATTTCTAGGGCCTGTTGACCTTTGCTGTTTGATTTTTGTTCTTCTGAGTGTGTTTTGGTCGCGACGCTCGACTTGCCGCCTAGTAATCTAGGCAAAAGTTGAGCAACAATGAACAAAGCGCACTCAGATGAACCCAAAGGGCAGCGCTTGATTAGCATTTCTACTGTGTTATCGCCAGACTTACATAGAATGACTATGCTACGCTGGCTCTGCCTTGTATAAATACCAATCAAACTGCTGCAAAAACAAACTTGAAAGATCAACAGACCCTAGATATTCTGTTTAGAAAATAAAAAACCCCCGAAAGCTGAGCTCTGCGGGGGTTATTGTTCAGACACAACAATACCGTCCCGCTAGGGCATCCACCACCACCAAATTGTGTTTACTGTGATATTGTTGTTCATATAAGCCTCTAAAAAGTATAAAAAAACCCGCGACATTGCGCGGGTTGATAAATCGTAGATATAACGAAACACACCCGCTTAGTTCGAGTGCCACCACCAAATGTTTTTTTGAATTTGTTTGTTCATTTGTGAATATTTCGTTGTTTAATCTAAATTAGCTACAGTAAACCCTATTCTTGCTACAAGTGTCAAGGGCAAATATCAGAAAATAACCTAAGGTCGTATCAGTTAACTTGTGATATAATCAAAACGTTGATAATTCATAGAGATAGTTAATACATTTTGATTAAATATGACCTCCACAGCCATACTACTTTTTCCGATGGCCGCTTAGCTGTTGATGAATTGCTTGAGCGAGCAACGGAAAAAGGCGTTGATATTCTTGCAATTACCGATCATGACACGATAGATGCGATCCAGCCTGCCCGTGACTACATTAACCAAAATAATCTGACTTTAGAACTTATTAATGGCGTTGAAATTTCCACAAAATGGGAAAGCTTTGAGATCCATATCGTTGGATTAAATTTTGACCCTGAGCATGAAGCATTAACAAAGCTGCTGCACGAACAGCAGCAAAAGCGAGAAGCCAGAGCGAAAGAAATCGGCGATCGCTTAGCCAAAAAGGGCTATGAGCATGTCTACGAAGATGCCCTTGCACTTGCCCAAACTGCGCAGATCACCAGAGCGCATTTTGCTCAAGTGCTGGTTGAGCGGGGCGTGGCCAAAAACGTGCAAAGCGTTTTCAATAAATTTTTAGCACGTGGCAAGACTGGGTATGTGCCAAGTCAGTGGTGCGATATACAAACGGCCGTTGCTGCTATTCATGCAGCGGGTGGAGTAAGTGTGTTGGCGCATCCTGCCAGATATAAGATGTCGAATAAGTGGTTGAGAAAGTTAATTGCTGAATTTAAATCGGTTGGGGGAGCTGCAATGGAAGTTGCACAGCCGCAGCAAGCGCCTACTGAGCGCCAATTTTTGGGGCGACTAAGTCAAGAGTTTGAATTGTTAGCAAGCCAAGGGTCAGATTTCCACTTCCCAATGCCTTGGGTCGACCTTGGTCGTAACTTGTATTTACCTAAAGATTGTCAAGGAGTTTGGCGTCATTGGGGAGGCAAAGAGGAATAAGCTTATGAGTCAATTTTTTCATATTCACCCAGATAACCCGCAAACGCGTTTAATTCGCCAAGCGGCTGATATTATTGAGCAAGGTGGCGTGGTGGTGTTTCCAACCGACTCCGGCTATGCCATTGGTTGCAACCTCGGTAATAAGCAAGCTAAGGAGCGGATAGAGCGGATCCGCGGCATTGAAAAACACCATAACTTCACTCTTTTATGCCGCGATCTGTCGGAGCTTTCGACCTATGCCCGTGTCGATAATCAAATGTTTAGGATGATTAAGAATAATACGCCCGGTCCGTACACGTTTATTTTTAAAGGGACGAAAGAAGTTCCTCTCTGCCTTGTATAAATACCAATCAAACTGCTGCAAAAACAAACTTGAAAGATCAACAGACCCTAGATATTCTGTTTAGAAAATAAAAAACCCCCGAAAGCTGAGCTCTGCGGGGGTTATTGTTCAGACACAACAATACCGTCCCGCTAGGGCATCCACCACCACCAAATTGTGTTTACTGTGATATTGTTGTTCATATAAGCCTCTAAAAAGTATAAAAAAACCCGCGACATTGCGCGGGTTGATAAATCGTAGATATAACGAAACACACCCGCTTAGTTCGAGTGCCACCACCAAATGTTTTTTTGAATTTGTTTGTTCATTTGTGAATATTTCGTTGTTTAATCTAAATTAGCTACAGTAAACCCTATTCTTGCTACAAGTGTCAAGGGCAAATATCAGAAAATAACCTAAGGTCGTATCAGTTAACTTGTGATATAATCAAAACGTTGATAATTCATAGAGATAGTTAATACATTTTGATTAAATATGACCTCCACAGCCATACTACTTTTTCCGATGGCCGCTTAGCTGTTGATGAATTGCTTGAGCGAGCAACGGAAAAAGGCGTTGATATTCTTGCAATTACCGATCATGACACGATAGATGCGATCCAGCCTGCCCGTGACTACATTAACCAAAATAATCTGACTTTAGAACTTATTAATGGCGTTGAAATTTCCACAAAATGGGAAAGCTTTGAGATCCATATCGTTGGATTAAATTTTGACCCTGAGCATGAAGCATTAACAAAGCTGCTGCACGAACAGCAGCAAAAGCGAGAAGCCAGAGCGAAAGAAATCGGCGATCGCTTAGCCAAAAAGGGCTATGAGCATGTCTACGAAGATGCCCTTGCACTTGCCCAAACTGCGCAGATCACCAGAGCGCATTTTGCTCAAGTGCTGGTTGAGCGGGGCGTGGCCAAAAACGTGCAAAGCGTTTTCAATAAATTTTTAGCACGTGGCAAGACTGGGTATGTGCCAAGTCAGTGGTGCGATATACAAACGGCCGTTGCTGCTATTCATGCAGCGGGTGGAGTAAGTGTGTTGGCGCATCCTGCCAGATATAAGATGTCGAATAAGTGGTTGAGAAAGTTAATTGCTGAATTTAAATCGGTTGGGGGAGCTGCAATGGAAGTTGCACAGCCGCAGCAAGCGCCTACTGAGCGCCAATTTTTGGGGCGACTAAGTCAAGAGTTTGAATTGTTAGCAAGCCAAGGGTCAGATTTCCACTTCCCAATGCCTTGGGTCGACCTTGGTCGTAACTTGTATTTACCTAAAGATTGTCAAGGAGTTTGGCGTCATTGGGGAGGCAAAGAGGAATAAGCTTATGAGTCAATTTTTTCATATTCACCCAGATAACCCGCAAACGCGTTTAATTCGCCAAGCGGCTGATATTATTGAGCAAGGTGGCGTGGTGGTGTTTCCAACCGACTCCGGCTATGCCATTGGTTGCAACCTCGGTAATAAGCAAGCTAAGGAGCGGATAGAGCGGATCCGCGGCATTGAAAAACACCATAACTTCACTCTTTTATGCCGCGATCTGTCGGAGCTTTCGACCTATGCCCGTGTCGATAATCAAATGTTTAGGATGATTAAGAATAATACGCCCGGTCCGTACACGTTTATTTTTAAAGGGACGAAAGAAGTTCCTCGTCGTTTGCTCAATGAGAAGAAAAAAACCATCGGGATCCGTGTGACTGATAACCCAATTACTTGCGCGTTGTTGGAAGCACTAGGTGAACCTTTGATGTCATGCTCTTTGATTTTGCCAGGAGAGCAGTTTACTGAGTCTGACCCCGATGATATCCGCATGCGTCTTGAGAAGCACGTAGACTTGATCATCCATGGTGGCTATTTAATTGAACAAGCAACCACTGTTATTGATATGTCTGAAGACACCATTGAAATTTTGCGTCGTGGCTGTGGTGATACGTCGCCTTTTGAATAACGCATGTTGAGATGACAGAAGCACTCCAACAGAAATTACCGCTAGCTTTTTTACACGGTGAAGCGGTAATTGAAAAGCCGGAAGATCTTTATATTCCTCCCGAAGCCCTAGAAGTTATCTTAGAGACCTTTGAAGGTCCGTTGGACTTACTGCTTTATCTTATTAAAAGACATAAATTAGATATTCTAGAATTACCGATTTTTAGTATTACTCAGCAGTATGTTCAGTACGTTGAAATGATGAAGGACATGCAGCTTGAACTTGCGGGTGAATACTTAGTGATGGCAGCTTTGCTGGCACAAATAAAATCAAGAATGCTACTACCAAAACACGAAGAGTTAGAGGAAGAGGAAGACCCCAGAGCAGAGCTGGTGAGACGCTTGCAGGAATACGAGCAATTTAAGCAAGCCGCTGAGAATTTAGATGAGATCCCTCGTGTTGAGCGTGATATCTTTGTCGCTCATGCGCTGGTAGACAGTAGTACCGACAATGAGCCAGAATTCCCAGACATTGAACTGAGGGAATTACTTTTGGCGCTGTCGGAAGTGATGGCTAGAGCCAAGACCTTTGAGCACCATCATATATCCGCAGAAGCACTTTCGACTCGAGAGCGTATGAGCTTTATATTGCAATTGCTACGAGAACAGGATAAGCCGGTAGAATTTGCGCGATTCTTTACCTTGGACGAAGGGCGCAGTGGTGTGGTGGTTACTTTTATTGCCATGCTCGAACTCATTAAGGAGCAATTGGTTGACTATATTCAGTCAGCAACCGCAGCGTCGATTTACCTGCATTTAAAAGGCTAGGGGATGGCTGCAGCCTCTGCTATACTCCGCATTTTTATCTTCAAGCATAAAATATGAAAAGACGCGTTAGCGATGAACAACTGGTTGAATTAGTTGAAGCAGCGATTTTCGTTTCAGATAAGCCGTTATCTAAAAAGCGCTTAAAAGAAACCGTGCTGGAAGATATCAGCGTGTCATCACCGCGTATTGATCAGGCACTGGAAACACTGGTAAATCATTATCAAACTCGCGGTGTAAGGCTGGTTGAGGTTGGTACCGGATACCGTTTTCAAGCTTGCCCGAGCTTGAGCCCTTGGTTAAGTAAACTGTGGCAGGAAAAAGCACCAAAATACTCACGTGCTACACTTGAGACTTTGGCATTGATTGCTTACCGACAACCAATCACTCGAGGCGAAATAGAGCAAGTTCGCGGGGTTACCGTGAGTTCTAATATTATCAAAAGCTTGATAGATCGCGAGTGGATAAAAGTGGTGGGTTACAAAGAGGTACCGGGTAAGCCTGCATTGTATGCAACGACAAAACAATTTTTAGATTACTTCTCATTATCTGGTCTTGGGGAATTACCTCGATTACCTGAACAACATAATGAGAAAATAGAACAGTTATTAAACGATCCTTCTGTGAGAGAACCATCTGAATGAGTGAAAAACTACAAAAAGTATTGGCAAGAGCTGGCGTTGGCTCAAGACGCGAAATGGAAAAGTATATTGAGTCTAACCGCGTAAGTGTAGATGGAAAAGTTGCCAAGCTAGGAGACCGAGTGGAAGAGACTTCGGTGATCCGTGTAGATGGACATATTGTTAAAATAGAGCAGCAAGAAGAGCGTATCTGTCGCGTACTTATGTATCATAAGTCTGAAGGTGAGCTGTGTACTCGTCGCGACCCTCAAGGTCGTCGCACTGTATTCGATAGGCTACCAAAGTTAGATGGTGACCGTTGGATAGCTATTGGGCGATTAGATATCAATACATCAGGCCTGTTGCTCTTTACCAATGATGGTGAGCTAGCTAATCGCTTGATGCATCCAAAATACGAAGTCGAACGTGAATATTCTGCTCGCGTATTTGGTGAAGTAACAAACCAAACGTTGCGTACATTAACCAAAGGCGTTGAGCTAGAAGACGGCCCTGCAAAATTCCTTAAGATTAAGCCTCTTGGTGGTGAAGGTCTGAATAAGTGGTTCAATGTAACGCTGACAGAAGGGCGCAATCGTGAAGTTAGGCGTCTTTGGCAGTCGCAAGATGTTGAAGTGTCGCGTTTGATCCGTATCCGTTATGGTAAATTGGAGCTTAACAAGCGTTTGCCACAAGGTGGATGGGAAGAATTAAAATTAGAAGATGTTAACTACTTACGTAAATCGGTAAGCATGAGAGCCGAGCAGCAAACTAAGTTGTCGGTCATGCCAGAAAAACGTAAAGACAAGCGCGCGAAAATTAATAAGATCCGCAAAGCAGTGAAAAAGCACAATCAAAGGGTTAAAACCCCAAGAAGAAAGTAATTTAAGCTTTTTATACCAATTAGCTTATGTAAGTGAGCTATTTTGAGGCGAGAAAATCTTGTCGATAACAAGGCAAAAATTTTGCTATTTAGTTGTTCTAAATGAGAAGTTTTTAACGTAGTTAGCGTCAGGTTTGCTCCTTCAAATTGATCAAGTATTAAGACTAATTGGTATTAAACACCAGCCTAGTGAGCTGGTGTTTTTGTATTTGATAAGGAGATGCAAATGAAAGAGATGTTTGCTGGTAGTTGTCTGTGTGGTCAGGTTAAATATCTTGTAGAGGGCAACGTGCAGGGCTTTTATCTATGTCATTGTGAATATTGTCAAAAAGACACAGGCTCTGCACATGCTGCGAATTTATTTTTTCAAAATGCAATGCTAACTTGGCTCGCGGGCGAAAAGTTGATAACGCGCTTTACTTTACCGAATACTAAGCACGTTAAAGCCTTTTGCGCTTGTTGTGGTTCTGCATTACCAAACCAGCAGCCTGTTGGTTTAGTGGTACCTGCCGGTAGCTTAGATGATGCACCGAGCCTTACGCCAACCGCACACCTATTTATCGCGAGCAAAGCAAAGTGGGATGAAAAATTAGAGCAAGTGCTGGCGTTTGAAACCTTGCCGAGAGATTAAATAATAAAGAAGGCTGCAATTGTGGATCTGCAGCCTTTAAAGTACTAGTTAGTAGGTTTGGGCATCTAAAGATTGGCCATTAACTCCGATTGAGTCATCAGACATCAAGTACAAGTATGTTGGCATTAATTCTTCAGGTGTTTTTAGTTTATCTTTATCTTCACCTGGGAATGCTGATGCACGCATACTTGTTTTTGTCGCACCAGGATTAATGCAGTTAATACGAATATTGGTTTTACCCACTTCTTCGGCCCAAGTTTGCATCATACCTTCGGTTGCGAATTTAGAAATTGCATATGCTCCCCAAAACTCGCGACCTTTGCGTCCTACACCCGATGAAGTAAAGACTATAGAAGCGTGAGGCGCTTTTCTCATTACTGGGAATAGCGATTTAGTGATCACCGCTTGGGCTGTTACGTTTACCTTCATTATGTTTTCAAAGGTTGAAACGCAAAAGTGTTCCATTGGACCTAAAGAGCCTAAAATAGACGCATTATTTAGCAAGCCATCAAGCTTCCCAAATTGCTGCTCGATGGTGGCAGCCAAGTCTCGGAAGTGTTGTTTGGTTGCACCACGTAAATCTAAAGGTACAATTGCAGGCTGTGGGTAACCGGCGTTAACAATTTCATCATAAACGGCTTCTAGTTTACTGGTGGTTTTGCCTAATAAAATAACCGTTGCACCATATTTGGCGTAATTAATTGCCGCAACACGGCCGATGCCGTCGCCAGCACCTGTTACTAGTATCGTTTTATTCGCAAGTGCGTTTTCAGGAGCTTGATAAGTCTGCATTCTGGACTCCAATTAAGATGTTTGGGCTATTTTATCACAATGCAGTAGCAAGTTAGCGAATTTATTGTAAATATGGCTGGCGAAATAACAAAGTTTGAGTTAAGTTTAACTGGTTGAGGCGAGAAAATCTTGTCGATAACAAGGCAAAAATTTTGCTATTTAGTTGTTCTAAATGAGAAGTTTTTAACGTAGTTAGCGTCAGGTTTGCTCCTTCAAATTGATCAAGTATTAAGACTAATTGGTATTAAACACCAGCCTAGTGAGCTGGTGTTTTTGTATTTGATAAGGAGATGCAAATGAAAGAGATGTTTGCTGGTAGTTGTCTGTGTGGTCAGGTTAAATATCTTGTAGAGGGCAACGTGCAGGGCTTTTATCTATGTCATTGTGAATATTGTCAAAAAGACACAGGCTCTGCACATGCTGCGAATTTATTTTTTCAAAATGCAATGCTAACTTGGCTCGCGGGCGAAAAGTTGATAACGCGCTTTACTTTACCGAATACTAAGCACGTTAAAGCCTTTTGCGCTTGTTGTGGTTCTGCATTACCAAACCAGCAGCCTGTTGGTTTAGTGGTACCTGCCGGTAGCTTAGATGATGCACCGAGCCTTACGCCAACCGCACACCTATTTATCGCGAGCAAAGCAAAGTGGGATGAAAAATTAGAGCAAGTGCTGGCGTTTGAAACCTTGCCGAGAGATTAAATAATAAAGAAGGCTGCAATTGTGGATCTGCAGCCTTTAAAGTACTAGTTAGTAGGTTTGGGCATCTAAAGATTGGCCATTAACTCCGATTGAGTCATCAGACATCAAGTACAAGTATGTTGGCATTAATTCTTCAGGTGTTTTTAGTTTATCTTTATCTTCACCTGGGAATGCTGATGCACGCATACTTGTTTTTGTCGCACCAGGATTAATGCAGTTAATACGAATATTGGTTTTACCCACTTCTTCGGCCCAAGTTTGCATCATACCTTCGGTTGCGAATTTAGAAATTGCATATGCTCCCCAAAACTCGCGACCTTTGCGTCCTACACCCGATGAAGTAAAGACTATAGAAGCGTGAGGCGCTTTTCTCATTACTGGGAATAGCGATTTAGTGATCACCGCTTGGGCTGTTACGTTTACCTTCATTATGTTTTCAAAGGTTGAAACGCAAAAGTGTTCCATTGGACCTAAAGAGCCTAAAATAGACGCATTATTTAGCAAGCCATCAAGCTTCCCAAATTGCTGCTCGATGGTGGCAGCCAAGTCTCGGAAGTGTTGTTTGGTTGCACCACGTAAATCTAAAGGTACAATTGCAGGCTGTGGGTAACCGGCGTTAACAATTTCATCATAAACGGCTTCTAGTTTACTGGTGGTTTTGCCTAATAAAATAACCGTTGCACCATATTTGGCGTAATTAATTGCCGCAACACGGCCGATGCCGTCGCCAGCACCTGTTACTAGTATCGTTTTATTCGCAAGTGCGTTTTCAGGAGCTTGATAAGTCTGCATTCTGGACTCCAATTAAGATGTTTGGGCTATTTTATCACAATGCAGTAGCAAGTTAGCGAATTTATTGTAAATATGGCTGGCGAAATAACAAAGTTTGAGTTAAGTTTAACTGGTCTAATGTCTTATTAAAAATGCTATTACATAGATTTAACGAGAATTATCACAATAATAATAAGATTATGTCGGAGCCTATAAAATGAAAAAAATGCTACTCTCACTCGCAGTATCAGCAGCACTCGCTGGCTGTGGAGGCGGTGAAACGTTAGAAGATGTAAAAAATGATACTACACCCGTTTCTCCAACGATTTCTGTTAAATTTGATCCATCCGGTGGTGTGATCTCAGTTCCAAACGATATCCTTTTATCCGGCACTCAAGACGGTACCTTAAATCTACCTGACGAAATGTTAGGAGTGAAAGATGGTGAAGGTAACCCTCTGGTAACGCGTGCAAGCTATGCAAACCCTAGTATTGTGATTGGCGCCTTAGATGGTTGGTCGACACAAATGCCTTACGTTATCGACATGACGACACCGAATGGTTTGACACTTGATGCGCAAAGCGTCATAACTCCGGGCTCTGTACGAATTTTTGAAGTTGCAATGGGTGGACCATTACAAACCGACGAAGATTGTGCTCAGGTGCCTTCAGGTATCGCTTGTAAGCCAATTGCTGAATTACAATTTGGCCCTGATGGTGATTTCGTTACCATGGCTAATAGCACAGGTAACGGTTTAGTTATTATCCCAGTTAAACCATTCAAACCTGAAACTACGTATATTACTGTTTTGACCAAAGGTCTTAAGGACTCAAAAGGTCAAAGTGTAGATGCTTCTTCGACTTACACGTTGTTGCGCCAAGACGCGCCATTGGTAACTGATGCTCAGAAATCGCTACAGGCTGTGATTCGTAGCTATGAAGGGGCGGTAACTGCAGTGGGTTCGGTGAGTAAAGAAGAGATTATATATACTGCAGCAATGACGACACAGTCGACTGGTCACGCATTGGCGGCGACTAAGCAATTGTTAGCCGCTAAATTACAAGGTGGTGCTAATCCTGTTGTCGCTGTACCTGCACAACCGGTGATCACCGTTGCAGATGCCCTTGTAGGAAAAGTGCCTGATGCTATTTTACCAGCTTTTAGAAGCGTGCGTTTATTGCAAGGTCAAATACAACTACCTCAATACTTATCACAACCAAAAAATAAAGATATCTCTGCGCTAGCTGATACCTATTGGCAAGCACGTTGCGACAGCGCGGTGGCTGTCGCTGGATATGCAGCGCAAGCTGGTGGTTTACCAGAGCCTACAGAACCAAATGATATCGCTTGTAATACACTTTCGGGTGGAAAGTTGAGAGATTTAGGCTTAGACGGTACTAAGTTCTTAACTAAGTACAATCCAATCCCTAAAGAGCAGTGGCTTGCTAATGTTCCTGTGCAAATCACAATGCCTGCGGATGAGTCTCAGCGCCCAGAGGGCGGCTGGCCTGTTGTTATCTTGCAACATGGTATCACGAGTAAAAAAGAAGACATGCTTGGCTTGACGTTGTCATTAACACAAGCTGGATTTGCCACAGTTGCGATTGATCACCCAATGCACGGTGCTCGCGGTTTAGATATCGATGGTGACGGCACAGATGATTTCAATGCCTCGACAGGCAGCGTGTTGTCCTACATGAACCTAACATCGTTGTTGGTTGCGCGTGATAACTTAAAGCAATCAGCAGCAGATTTAATGGGTTTACGTTTAGGCTTAAACTTCATCAATCTAGCATCTGGCGGTCAAGTTAACTTTAATACCCAGCAAGTTAGTTACTTAGGTCACTCACTGGGTTCGGTTGTAGGCCCAAGCTTCCTTGCTCAAACCAATGCGCCATTAAATCCAGCAATTGATGGTTTCTTTAAAGTTGAGTCAGCAGCACTTGCAAGTGGTGGCTCGGGCATTGCTAATTTCTTGATTGAGTCAAAATCATTTGGCCCGTTTGTTCAAGGCTCCGTGTTAAGCTCTGCAGGTAACCTAGCGTCGCAAGCGTTTAATGCCTATCTGCAAGAAGGCGCAATTACTGACTGTGGTACGTTTGCTGCGGATCAAAGCAAATATGTTTCTTGTGCATATGGAACGTTTAGAGCGAATTTAGAAGCGGCTGGAGACACCGCGACATTAGCACTGATTGATGGTACGGTGACGCAGTTTGGTTTTGCAGCACAGACCGCATTAGGTAGTGCCGATCCACTTAACTATGCAGCTTCCGTGAAAGCGCTACAAACGCCAGTATATATGAGCGTTGTTACGGGTGGTGTTGATGGCAATACAGCTGACTTGGTTATTCCTCCAACAACAGAACGTAGCTTCTTGTCAGGTAGCTTACCACTTGCTGGTTTCATGGGCTTAATGCCTGCAAGTGAAACGCAAATGAGTCAAGACGGAACACCTGGAAGTTATGTAGTGAAGTTCTCTCAGGGTCACCATAGTTCAATCTTGACGACAGGTTTTGATGAAAAAGCCGGTGGCACAGCAGCGGGACACGCAGCGGCGTCAATTGAAATGCAAACACAAGTTGCAAGCTTCTTGAAGTCAAAGGGTTTGGTTTTACAAGTATCTAACCCGGATGTTGTTGCAAACTAAGACATTTTTCGAGACTATAAAAGGCCGCAGCTAGCGGCCTTTTTTGTGTCCATTTTATATTGAAAAAATGGGCCCCTTTATGAGCTCAATGAGGAGAACGACTTGGCATTTTTGTTTGAATATGGGTTATTTCTAGCCAAGACAGTAACCATTATCTTTGGTATTGCAGTAGTCATTATTTTGATGGTGGGAGCAAGCTCAAAACCAAAATCGAAAAAGGGTGAAATTGAAGTTACCGATTTAAGCGATAGTCTGGCGCAATCTAAACAACAGTTTTTACAGCAAACGCTTGATAAAAAGGCGCTAAAATCCCTAAATAAGTCGCAATCAAAAGCGCAAAAAAATCAAGATAAAGAAGCAGTGAAAAACGTTTTTTATCTGGAATTTAATGGAAGTATGGACGCGCACGAAGTCACGGGTTTAAGAGAAGAGATCAACGCTATTTTAACGATTGCAGATAAAGAAAAGGATCAGGTTGTTGTGTCTGTAGAAAGTGGTGGTGGGGTTGTTCACGGTTATGGACTTGGTGCATCGCAACTTACGCGCATCAAGCAAGCGGGTATTCCTCTAACCGTCTGTGTGGACAAGGTTGCTGCAAGTGGCGGATATATGATGGCTTGTGTTGCAGATAAAATTATTGCAGCGCCATTTGCAATTATTGGTTCAATCGGCGTAATTGCGCAGATCCCCAACTTTAATCGTTTATTGAAAAAGAATAACGTTGATTTTGAAATGGTAACCGCGGGTGAGTATAAGCGTACACTCACGCTGTTTGGTGAAAATACGGATAAAGGCAGAGAAAAGTTTAAAGAGGAGATCGAAGAAACGCATGGTCTGTTCAAACACTTTGTTTCTGATAACCGTGTCGAACTCGATATTGAGAAAGTAGCCACTGGAGAACATTGGTTTGGTACACAAGCGCTAGAACTTAAACTAGTTGATGAAATATCTACTAGTGACGATTTACTCATGTCATTAAATGAAAGTCACCAACTCTATAAGGTGGCTTATAAGGCTAAAAAAGGCGTTGCTGAGAAGTTTGGACTCCAGTTGGGGCTTGCCATTGAACGTTTCTCCGTTAAAGCGTTAACAAAACTAAATCAATCTAAATATTAGTGATTGTTGTTCAGTTTATGTCAATAAGCTTTATTTCAAACTATTAACAATACTTTATAGACGGCGTTGTGTTCACAAAACGCATGACGCCGCGCTCTAATAGAGAGGTTGTTATGATTAAAGTTATTGTACTTTCTCTACTTACCTTGAGTCTGACTTTAGGTTTAAATCAGGCGAATGCTAAACCGGAGAAGTTACCGCCGGGCCTTGAGAAAAAGTTGAAGCAGGGCAAGCCACTTCCGCCAGGTTGGCAAAAAAAACTCCAAGTTGGAGAACGCTTAGATCCAGATATCTACGACCATGGTAAAGTCATTTATCGTGACAGAGATCGGGATTTGGTAACGATAAGCGTTGAAGGTAGAGTCATCAGGGTACTCGAAAATACCCTTGAAATTGTCGAAATTCTTAAAGGGATGAGATAAAAAGCATCAACTCTGTGCGGTGCAATTTCCCGTACAGAGTCCAAGTTTAGCAATTTAAGTGTTTGTTCCTCGCCAAAGCGTGTGTTAGTTGTAGCACTTAACTTAGCGCCTAATGATCTAGGTATTAAATAACGTCGTCATTCCTTGAGAGTTGTTGTTAGTCCATCTCGGTAAGCGGTAATTTCAAATTCCGTAAAGCGCTGTTTAAATTTATCTGATACAAATATGTTGTCGACTGCATATCGAGGTAACAGTTCTCGTGTTTCTCTTATAGGTTTGCTAAAAATGCTTAGCAGTGATAGCTGCCATTTCTTTAATATTGAATACTTGCCTTGAATGCCGAGTATTTCGCTCGCTAAGTTAACGATTTGCTTGTAAGTGAGTCGATTGTCATCACATGGTAGATGCCATGTCTGGCCATACGCATCAGAGGTATTGCCCAGTAACGCCATTGCTCTGCTAGCATCTGGCGTGTATATCAAGGTACGTAACGTATTATCGCTGATAAATACTTTCGCAGCATCTCCTGCTCTCAGCTTATCAAGAACCGTTGTATTGGTGATACTTTGCGTTTTACCCGGTCCATAAAACTCAGGCGCGCGGCAAATCATCGCATTGACTTGGCTTGTACTCATCGCATCGAGCAGCATATTCGCTATTAGTCCTCTAACTTTGCCTTTTTCGCCATATGGCAAAAAAGGTGTTTCTTCTGTGAGACGTTCATTGCTTTGCGGATACATATAAGTGTTATCAAAATACACTAATTTGGCATTATGTTTTGCACACGCATCGATGACATTTCGCATCATAATGGGAAATTGCTCAACCCACATGTTTGTGTCAATCGGCAGTCCTGTGGTTAAGTAAACAATTTCAGAGCCTGCTACTGCTTTTTGCGTTTGACTGCCGTCAAGTAGATTAGCGCTGAGTAATTCGTCCGTGTTGTTTATCTTTTTTGGTGTGCGGCTGACAAGACGAATGTTATCGGTAAAGTCTTTCTTTAAAGCTCGGGCGAGCTCACTACCAATTTGGCCGTTTGCTCCAAGTATTGTTTGCATAAAAAATTACCTTAATTTGTATCCGTTTTATGCAAGCATAAGGTTAAAGTAAACTTGAAGGTCAATACTTAATTTCTGTTATCTGCTATTGTTTGGGATAAGCACAGACTTTTTCATTTAAGGTAGCAGACTGAGTACAGTAGGAACTTGAGTTTATGAAAATTGGTGAATTATCAAAAAGAACAGGCTTGGCGACGTCGAAAATTCGATTCTATGAGGATATTGGCCTACTCAAATTAGTTAAGCGCGCTGCCAATGGTTATAGGACGTATCCCCCTGAAGCTGAAACTGTATTGCATTTAATTTCAAATGGTCAAAAGGCAGGCTTTAGTTTAGATGAGTTGAGTAAGTTACTTCCGAGTGATCTAAGTGACTGGAAACATGATCATTTACTTAATGCTTTACGTCAAAAACTTGTTGATATTGAACTGATGGAGAAAAAGCTTGCAGACAACAAACGACAATTAAACTCCATCCTTAATGATATAGAAGCCAAACCGGGTGACATGGCGTGTGCCGACAATGCCAAGCGAGTGATATCACAAATGGGGATGGGTAAAGGGAGGAGGTAGATGCAAAAAAATGCAGTAAACTTGCCAAAGCGGAGGTTGTTTTTTGAGCGAATTATTGATGACACTCACTATTATTTGCCCACTATTATTTGTACCTATGCTGGCAAATGGAGTAGAAAGAAGGACAGCCATTTCTAATGCTGCGTGTATAACAAAGCACGTTTAGTATTAGCAAATACCCAACCGGTGAGCTTCACATACCGAGATTACGCAGATGATAACTGCGATAAAGTGATGACACTGAGTAATGACGAATTCATACGGCGTCATTTGCAGCGTGTATTAATTACCGAAAGGATTTATGCGTATTCGACATTACGGTTTTTTAGCCAATGCATGTCGCAAGTGAAAGTTAGCTCTGATAAGGTCGCAGGCGTCATGCACATGCTGAACAAAGAGGACAAACACAGAAACCGTGACACTGATACCGCATTGGCCTTGTCAGCATTGTAAGGCAGGTATCTTGCGGCTAATTGACGTATTCAAGTTAGATGTAATAACGACCAAAGTAGAGCGAACGAGTTAGCAGCTCGATAGTTGCTTAAAATCAATTAGTTAACCTGCTTAATTGCTCAGGCTAGCGGCCTCTGTACGCTAAAAAATATAATTGCTTATTAAGGAAAATTTAGGTGTAATGAATACATAATAAGCGCTGAGCAATGCAGGGAAAGCTTACATAACACTAGCTAAACTGATTACACTAGCTAGGAAAGTGAGAGCCTCTAAAAAGCAAGCTATAGCATAAACAACACCAACTCTGACACATCGAGCGGGTAGCTGCTCAGTCCAACAAGCGATTATGCAACACAAACTGCGTGTCGCATAAATACTAAAATGTTAAACCTCATCGAGAGAATGGAGTCTAAATGAAATCAATTATATTGTTATGTTCAATTTTTATTAGTTTTGGTGCGCTGGCTACAGAGCTAGAAATGAAGCCAACAAAATCAGGATTATATGATGTTGGTGGATTTAAGCTTTATCTTGAGTGTTACGAAAATGACAAGCCACAATTAATACTTGAGCAGGGTTTTGGGCGTTCTGGTTCAGATGGTGTTTGGTTAGAAAACATAAAACGATTAAAAAACGATTTTAGTATTTGTTTATATGACAGAGCTGGATTGGGTAAAAGTGAAAAAGGTGTAATTCCTTTCACTGTTAATGATATAGCAAGTAGGCTCAGAAATTTGCTTCAAAATGCTAATATCAAAGCACCGTATTATTTTGCTGGTAGTTCATATGCTTCTTATATAGTCGCAGCATACAACAACCTTTATCCACAAGAAGTCATGGGAGCTGTACTTATTGATCCACCACCACTTGGATATTTTTATACAATGGGTACTAGATGGCCTAAAAACTTTAAAACAGATAATGAAAATTTAGAGCGTTTTTATAAATTTGAGCAAAGTGTTCATGATCCAATGTTTGAAAGAGTGCCTGAAAATGTAGACCATATGAAAAGCTATAAAATATTAGCTAACGCCTCAAATTACGGAAACAAACCAGTAATAGTTGTACGCTCAAAGCAAACAGGTAAACGATACGATCCGCCTTTTGTTCCCGATGAAATAGCAAATACCATGGATTCCTTATACGCTGGAGCAGAAGGCTACTTCAAAAATCTATCCACTAATAGCCGCGTTATCTATTCGGAATCAGAAAAACACCACCTGCATATCGCAGACCGCGATCTGGTAGTAAAAAGCATCAAAGAACTTGTTGGCAAATGAGGCTTAACAAGTTGCTAAAGTTCGTTCGTAAACTCACTGGGACAATTAACAGTTGGCTTGGCGCTTCGCGCAAGTTTAGCCAACAGTCAATTTCCCCTTAGCAAAGCGTTGGTATGACTCCCACTGTCAAGTTAAACGCACTGATCCCGCCTAACTTTTTAAGACATAACTATTTCAACTCGAATTAGAGCGAGTTAATACATAGGATGAAGCAAGTAATGTCGTCGGTTATTTTGCTGATATTCGTTGGTTATTACTATTTCTAGTAACAGAGCAGACCTTACTTAGTTCGTCGTGGCACCTGTCTTCAGTCTATGTTCGTGGTTCAATGCAGCGTTAGCCGCATTGCCATCCTAACGCCGTCGGTGGTTGTGCCACACCCGATGCTTGATCCCATGCATCAACTCTAATTCGTTTCTCATGCGGGTACTCTTGCCAATCTCAGTTTTGTATTCACAGGCGTAAGCACCACTTCTTTAGAGTAAATCATTGATAGTAAATCATTGATGACACCCACCGTTATTTGTATCTAAGCTGGTAAAGTGAGATTAAAACGTGCGGAAACACTTAAAGAATATGGACAAAAAAGCGTTCTTAGATAGGGTGACCTTTGGCTGAAATCATTGATGACACCCACCGTTATTTGTATCTAAGCTGGTAAAGTGAGATTAAAATGTGCGGAAACACTTAAAGAATATGGACAAAAAAGCGTTCTTAGATAGGGACAGAATCATTGATGACACCCACCGTTATTTGTATCTAAGCTGGTAAAGTGAGATTAAAATGTGCGGAAACACTTAAAGAATATGGACAAAAAAGCGTTCTTAGATAGGGACAGAATCATTGATGACACCCACCGTTATTTGTATCTAAGCTGGTAAAGTGAGATTAAAATGTGCGGAAACACTTAAAGAATATGGACAAAAAAGCGTTCTTAGATAGGGACAGAATCATTGATGACACCCACCGTTATTTGTATCTAAGCTGGTAAAGTGAGATTAAAATGTGCGGAAACACTTAAAGAATATGGACAAAAAAGCGTTCTTAGATAGGGACAGAATCATTGATGACACCCACCGTTATTTGTATCTAAGCTGGTAAAGTGAGATTAAAATGTGCGGAAACACTTAAAGAATATGGACAAAAAAGCGTTCTTAGATAGGGACAGAATCATTGATGACACCCACCGTTATTTGTATCTAAGCTGGTAAAGTGAGATTAAAATGTGCGGAAACACTTAAAGAATATGGACAAAAAAGCGTTCTTAGATAGGGACAGAATCATTGATGACACCCACCGTTATTTGTATCTAAGCTGGTAAAGTGAGATTAAAATGTGCGGAAACACTTAAAGAATATGGACAAAAAAGCGTTCTTAGATAGGGACAGAATCATTGATGACACCCACCGTTATTTGTATCTAAGCTGGTAAAGTGAGATTAAAATGTGCGGAAACACTTAAAGAATATGGACAAAAAAGCGTTCTTAGATAGGGACAGAATCATTGATGACACCCACCGTTATTTGTATCTAAGCTGGTAAAGTGAGATTAAAATGTGCGGAAACACTTAAAGAATATGGACAAAAAAGCGTTCTTAGATAGGGACAGAATCATTGATGACACCCACCGTTATTTGTATCTAAGCTGGTAAAGTGAGATTAAAATGTGCGGAAACACTTAAAGAATATGGACAAAAAAGCGTTCTTAGATAGGGACAGAATCATTGATGACACCCACCGTTATTTGTATCTAAGCTGGTAAAGTGAGATTAAAATGTGCGGAAACACTTAAAGAATATGGACAAAAAAGCGTTCTTAGATAGGGTGACCTTTGGCTGATAAGCGTATCGCTACACTAAAACTGGGTTATCGCGCACGACAAAGCGCTGTAAATACGGAAGTAAGAAATTCTAAAATTGAGAATGTGAGTTTTGCTAAGCCAACAAGCGCTCGCAGTTTGTCAGATTCGTCCGTCGTCGTTTTTGCAGTGTTTCACAGTAGGCGGTTATTGTTCGTTCTCGACCAACTGCACCGTGGAATACCCGAGAAAACTGCGTAGTGAGTTTTATCCAGTTCTCAGGCTCTATATTGAGTCGAGTAAGAATGGGTTGAGACTCAAAGATATAGCCTCGTTTGTCGGCGCGGATACATTGGCCTGTGAGTTCAACTAATTCAATATAGGATTTGAGTTCAAAAGGCAGTCCTTTTGGCATATGTTTTCGTGGGCTGCCAGCAAAGCGCAGTAGGCTTTTTGGTTGCTTGCCCAGCTTAGCATGGTCAATGCGTTTTTTGATGCTTGTGTGGTCTGATGTTTCAGGCGTTGCGGTAATTTGGGCTCTAATGGGGTTTAGATCTACGTAAGCGAGGCAGGCAGCCAGTGCAGCTTCATCCAGTAGTGCTTGGGATTTGAATCGTCCTTCCCAAAACCGACCTGTGCAATTATCTTCTTTATTTGCTCGGCGGGCGATATCTTCGTTAAGTACCCGCATAAACCAGCTAATATCGGCTAGTCTTTCTCTGTACTTGGTGACATGCTCATCGAGTATCAATTGCTCAGATTCATTGAGCGGTTCTCCCTCAACGAGCTTATGGGTTATCCAGTTGCCTTTAAACAGCTTGTGCCATCGTATCACAATCGCTTCATCCGACAGGCGCTTAGCCTTTTTATCATCAACATATAAAACAATGTGGGTGTGATTACTCATTACGGCATAAGCACAGACATCAATACAAAACACGGAACCTAACATCAGGAGCTTTTCTTCAACCCAATCACGGCGGTGCTCGTATGATTTTCCAGTAAATTTATCTTCACCGCACAGAAACGCACGCCTTACGCAACGGGAGATACAGTGGTAGTATTTGGTGTCGGTTAAACTGATTTGTCTTTTACGGGCAGTTGCCATAGTTTGGTTTCCTCAATCCTTTGAGTGCAGAATTAAAGCGTAGGCGGAATCTTAGGAAGGTGCAAATTAGTAGTGGGTGTCAGCGATTTGACTCAAAAAATCCACCGATATCTATAATCAACGAAGACCACATTCGGCCCTTAAAAACGCCCGATGAAGTTCATCGGGCGCTTTAATTTCAAAAAGTGTCAATCCACATGCTAAGACGGGTTAACTAAACTAACCGTGTGCTAGCCGAACAGTTCATCTTCTAGTGTTTTACCGTTAACTAACGATTTGTAACGCCAACCCTGTTCACGGCAAAGCTTGAGTACATCAATATCAACCTGTTGGCCGCTACGATACTCAATAAGCAGGGCGCCACTGGCATTTACTGTCACCTCTTCAACGCCTTGTAAGGTCCTAAAAAGCGCTATGTGACTACTGGTGCCAGACTCTTTAAGTTTTACAGTTAGCGTGGCAAGTTCCGCTTCTTGGATGCGGTCAACAGCGGTTAATTTACCATGCTGTAAATGTAATACCTGATCGCACAAATCATCGAGTTCTACTAAATCGTGTGAACTCAAAATAAAGGTCGTTTCAGATTGAAGCCTTTTTACTAGGTTTCTGATCTCACGAGCATTCACGGGATCTAATCCAGCCGTGGCTTCGTCAAGCAGTACAATTTCAGGCTGTGAAAGTAGCGTTTGGGCAATACAGATACGTTTTCGCATGCCATGAGATAACTCATGAGGTTTAGCGTGATAACAGTCTTTGAGGTCGACGAGCTCAAGCACTCTATGCGTTTCACTCTCGGCCGCTTTCGCATCTAAACCTTGAAGCTGTCCGTATAAACGTAGCTGATTACTGACAGAAAACCTTGGATCAAGCTGAGCATCCTGTGGAAGTGCGGCAAGGCGGCCAAAAAGTGCAGCGCTGCCAGGCTTATGGCCCAAAATTTTAACACTGCCAGCATCTGCATTTAGATACCCGCAAAGTGTACTAAAAAGGGTGGTTTTACCCGCACCATTGGGGCCGACAAGCGCAATAGGTGAACCTGCGTTTAGGGTGAAAGATACGTTATCTAGTGCGCGCTTTCGTCCATATTTTTTCACTAAATTATTAACTTCAATAATGCTAGTCATAGCGCGCGCCTTCTTAATAGTTCACAGCTAATTGCAATCAATACGAAGCTATGCAGCACCGGTGTGGCAAAGCGAGTGAGGTTGATATTCTGTGCAATGGTTTCTGAGCCTTGGAACCCAGGAAAAAGATAAAAAAGGTACTCTGCGTATGCGCTGTACTCAAGTGCAAAAGCGACTAAAGTGGCGAGCGTTAAGTAGGTCAAAATCGCGTAAATCATGCTCATTTTACTAGAGTTAGCAAAGTGATTAGCCACAGACATCAGGGCAATAAATGGCGCAGTAATAAGCGTTAGCTCTAGGACAATTAATGTCGCCCGAGTAAGCCCTGTGAGCCATAAGCTTGGGTCGCGCACCACCATTAATATCCAAGCGCCTACAGCAGAAATCGCTATGAGTAGCAAGGTATTGAATACCTGTCCAACAAAGCGACCAACAACAATTTCCGCGCGAGATGTGCGCAGGGTTAGAAATCTGAGTGTGCCGCGGCTTCTATCTTCTACAGTTTGATCTGCGCTTGAAAAGATCACAAAAAGAGGAAATAAAAAGATTGACCAAACTAAGTACAGTGCAAGCTCCATTTCAGGCCATTGGGCAATACGATGCATACCAACGACGCCAGAAAAACTCTGGATCATATTTTTGAAGTTGGGGTCGCTGACAATGGATACCGCTTCAGCAATGGCGTAGCGCAAAATGGCATACCAAACTAAAACAAATGCGGCGATGGCTATCCATCCGCGTTTCGTTGCAAACAAGCGTTGCAATTCAAAGATGGCAATTAGGCCAATTCTTTTTATATTCATAAGGATCCTTGCAAGTGACAACACAGACTTTCACTACTAGAGCGGTAGGCTGACTTTGATCTGAGCGTATATGATTGGCGGTAAAAAAGGAAGTTGCTGAACTGTAACAAAATTAAACCAATAAAAAACGGGCACGATTGAGTGTGCCCGTTTATTAGTCTAAATTTGCTAGCAATTACCAGCCACAATTACGGCCTTTATTTTGCTCATCTAGGTATTTTTGCAATGGTGCAAAGTAGTCAAGTACTGCTGTTGCATCCATTTCATCTTTACCTGTTAGCGTTTTAAGTGCTTGTTGCCAAGGTTTGCTGCTGCCCATTTCAAGCATGGCATTTAAACGCTCACCAGCTGCTTTCGAGTTGTAAACAGAACAGCGGTGAATGGCTTCTTTGCTGCCAGCAATTTCACAAAGTGATTTGTGGAATTGGAACTGCAAAATATGCGCTAAGAAGTAACGAGTGTAAGGGACATTACCAGGTACGTGGTATTTTGCACCTGGGTCAAAGTCATTTTCAGTACGTGAAATTGGTGCTTTAACACCTTGATATTTTTCTCTTAATTCCCACCACGCTTGGTTGTACTCTGCTGGAGAAATCTCACCAGAGAATACTTTCCAGCGCCATTGGTCGACAAGTAGACCAAATGGAATGAATGCAACTTTATCGAGTGCCATCTTCATCAATAGACCGATATCTTTTGACTCATCCGGTACGTTATCTAACAAACCAATTTGCTTTAAGTAGCCAGGTGTTACAGATAGCGCGATGGTGTCGCCGATAGCTTCATGGAAGCCATCGTTGGCACTTTCTTGGTAATACACAGGCTGCTGATTGTAAGCGCGTTGATAGAAGTTATGGCCTAGTTCATGGTGGATAACTGAGAATTCTTCACCTGTGCGTTGGATACACATTTTGATGCGTAGGTCGTCTTTGGCATCTAAATTCCAAGCTGATGCATGACATTGTACGTCGCGATCTTTTGGTTTAATAAATAAAGAACGTTCGTAGAAAGTCTCAGGTAATGGAGCAAAACCCATAGAGGTGAAGAACTTTTCTGCACCTTTTACCATTTTGATTTCGTCGTAATTGTGTTTAGCCAGTAGCGCCGTTACATCATAACCCGGATCTGCGTTTTCTGGCGCGACTAAGTCATAGATATTGCCCCAGCTTTGTGCCCACATATTGCCAAGCAAGTGTGCTGGAATAGGCTGGTCTTGAGGTACTTTATCTTCGCCATATTTCTCGCCAAGCTTGGCTCTAACATGACAGTGAAGCGAATCGTATAGCGGCTTTACTTGGTTCCAGGTACGGTCAAGTTCTTTTGCAAAGTCGTCCGCTGGCATGTCGTATTTACTGCGCCACATTGCGCCTGTGTCTGCGTAGCCAAGCTCATTAGCACCTTCGTTGGTAAGTACAACTTGCTTTTCATAGAGTGGACGCATCGGCTTTGACACTTCACGCCAACCTTGCCAGATGTCTAAAAGCTCTTCATAGTCGCGACTATTTGCCATCTTAGCCGTCATGTCACCAAGGCTTAGGCAAGTGCCATCATCTTTACAGTATTTGCCCTTTCCGTACATACCATCAAGCTCTGCAGTGAGCTTTGCAAGTTCCGCTGTTTTGTCAGCATCTTTTGGTGCAGGTAATGTCAGGTTTAGCTTCAATTTATCAAGCTTACGTCGGGTATCTTCGCTTAACGCCAAGCCATCAAATTGTGCTGCTTGGTTAGCAAGCTCCACGAGCGCAGCGGTGTATTCCTCATTCACGTCTGCAGCAAGTGAAGCCGTGTCGTGAGTAATAAAGTTCGCATAAATCCAAGCTGAGCGGCTAGAGCGGAAGTTAAGGTCAACCAGCTGCTCTGACGCCTTATCTAAAAATGCAACTGCATCGGCTTCTGATAACGCTTTATTTGTAGTTTCTGTGGATTTGCAGGCAGAGAGTGCAAAAGTACTGGCAACAATGAGTGCGCCAACACTTAACTTAAATCTTGGTTTCATAGGGTTCACTTGTTGTTTTAATTAATACACGAGCCGACTTAACGCTAGACGGCATTTTAGTATCTATAGCCAGCTACACTAATTGGGTTAATTGCTACAAATCAGCAAGTAAATTAATCCAATTAGTATTAGTCGTATGAACAACTAATCATAGTGAGCGCGGCTTTTTCGCGCAGCAAAGCATCATTTTTTGCTGTGGTGGCAAGAATAATAGCAGGACGACTTTAAAACGACAATTTTGCGATGGACAAACAATGAGATGCGAGTGCAGATAAAAGTTGAGTTAGTGTGATTATTAACCATAATTAAGGCAGTCAATTGTATCAAAAGGCCGTATTTGGAGCCTGCAAAAAGGAGTGCATATGACTTTAGTTTTATTGGTGATATTGGCAATTGTGGTGGTATTTTGTGTCCGTGATATCAGGGTTAAGTTGATCACAAAGCCGCTCTTTAATTATTTCAAAACGTCATTACCTGAACTCTCCCAAACCGAGCGAGAAGCGATGGAAGCAGGGAGTATTTGGTGGGATGGCGCGTTGTTTTCTGGTAAGCCGAATTGGCGAAAGTGGTTGAGTAATGATAAGCCAAAGCTAAGCGATGAAGAACAGGCATTTATAGATAACGAATTACATACGCTGCTAAAAATGCTTGATGAAGAAAAAATATCTGAGGCTCAAGACCTGCCTGAAGACGTTTGGCAATTTTTAAAAGAAAAGGGTTTTTTTGCTTTTATTATTCCAAAGGCTTTTGGTGGTCGCGAATTTAGTGCTCAGGCGAACTCCACCATCGTTGCAAAAATAGCCAGCCGTAGCTTGTCTACTGCTGTGACCGTGATGGTGCCAAATAGTTTAGGCCCTGCGGAGCTGCTGCTTCATTACGGCACCAATGAACAGCAGAATACTTGGCTGCCAAAGCTTGCCTCGGGTGAGGCGCTACCTTGTTTTGCATTGACCTCTCCAGAGGCGGGATCGGATGCTGGTAGCATTCAAGACTTTGCTATTGTGTGTGAGCGAGAATTTGAGGGAGAAAAGCAAATTGGACTTGCGGTAACTTGGCAAAAACGATACATCACGCTGGCGCCCGTCGCTGATGTATTAGGACTTGCGTTTAAGGTTTACGACCCGGATCAATTGCTTTCAAATAAAGTAGAGCTTGGGATCACTTGTGCACTTATTCCGACTACACATGAAGGCGTAAAAACAGGAGATCGACATAACCCGCTGGGGCAAGCCTTTATGAATGGTACAACCAGTGGTGAAGATGTTTTTATTCCAATGGCTTGGGTGATAGGCGAACAAGCGGGTATCGGCAAAGGGTGGCGCATGCTGGTGTCGTGTTTAAGTGCTGGGCGGGGGATATCTTTGCCAGCACTGAGCGCGGGAACCGCTCAATTAAGTGCCAGAACGACTTCGGCTTATGCCGGTGTCCGTCGTCAATTTGGTGTACCCATCTCTGCCTTTGAAGGAGTGCAAAGCGCGTTAGCCAGAATTTACGGCTATAGCTATCTAATTGAAGCGGTGAGACAAACCACTGCGTTGGCAATTGATTTAAAGCAAAGCCCTTCGGTAGTCACGGCGATTGCCAAGTATCACCTCACAGAGCATGCAAGAGTAGCATTGAATGATGCGATGGATATTCATGGCGGTAAAGCCATTCAAATGGGGGAAATGAATTATCTTGCTCACAATTACATGGGCATGCCGATTTCTATTACCGTTGAGGGCGCCAATATCTTAACTCGAAGCTTGATGATTTTTGGTCAAGGTGCGACGCGTTGCCATCCTTTCATACTGAAAGAAATGAGTATCGTACAGCAAGAAGATCAATTAATCGCTTTGAAAGAGTTTGATGAAGTGCTTTGCAAACACTTGCAGCATACCTCTGTGAATGGGCTCAAGGCGTTTTTTAATGGCTTCACACTAGCACGTTTCGAACGTGCGCCAGTTAGTGGTGATGTGGCGGCGTATTACCGACGTCTAACATGGTTGAGCCAAGCGCTCTCAGTGTATAGTGATATTGCTATGTTAAAGCTAGGCGGTTCACTAAAACGTAGAGAAATGCTCTCTGCAAAATTGGGAGATGTCCTGAGCTTTCTTTACATCGCCTCGTGTGTATTAAAAAAATACGAAGATGATGGCCGTCAACAAGGGGACTTACCGCTGGTAAAGTTTGCCTTAGATCACTGTCTTAACGAAGCAAGTAAGGCTATTTATGCATTTTGCGATAACTTTACCGCAGCACCTCTGGCATTTTTGTTAAAACGTTTGGCGTTTCCCGTTGGTAATTGGATCAAAGCGCCGAGCGATAAATTGGCGGTGCAGGTATGTAGCAATGTTTCTGATCACAACTCGACCCGTGAACGTATCTCCCATCTGTGCGCCGTGGTAAAACACTCTGCGATAGATACAGTTGAGCATGCTTATTTACTGGAAAAGGCGCATGCTCCACTAATGGCAAAATATCGCAAGTGGTGTAAACAAAATAGCGTGAAACTGGTGGGTAAGACATTGAATGAAAAACTCAGTATCGCAATGGACGACAACGTGATTGATGATAAGAGTTCTGAAACTATCTTTTGTATTGAAACGCTAGTTGCAAAAGCTGTTGCTGTTGATGCGAAAGCGCCCAACTAGTTTGTTGTGACAGAGGATATTGGCTAATTTGTTAAAAAAGCCCCGACAACGGGGCTTTCCTTTCTTATTCTTGAGTTAACGTGCAAAGGGGTCGGCTAGTACCTTGTCTACGTACCATTTGCCTTTTTTGCGCACCATACTGACACTACGCATGTCGTCTACTTGCTCACCGTGGAGCTGACCTGTAAAAATTAAATTAATTTTTGCGCTGTCGCCATACTGTTCGCGCAGACTTTGATTGGTCATATCAACTTCTATGGTGACTTCATCGTATTGCATATTCACTAAATTTCTGGCGAATTGCGACGCAGTACCGTAAGAGCGCATGATACGCGCGTGACGGGGAGTGGCGATTTTCATTGCCGCGTCTAGATCTTTTTTATTATAGAGTGCGTCAAAATACATTGTTGCGGCATATCCAGGAGTGTCCTTGTCACCACTGACATTATCCTCTGAGCCGCACGCTGAGAGTAAAATCATTGCGGCTAAGACAACGAAAGTTTGCTTAATAAGTGACTTTGTCATGCTAAAATACATCATATGCAGTCTAAAATTATTCACAATAAGTTAAGTTTGTCTGCTAACGGCCGATATGTAAAGTCAGTAAATGAAATAAATGTATTATGTGCTAAGGGTTTAAGATGTCTCGTTTAATATCACTAGCTTGGTTCGCTTTATTTTTAGTAGGGTGTGGATCGCAGCCTGAAATTAGTAAAGGGGTAACAAGCCAGTTGACGCAAAATGGCATAATACTTGGACACTTTTCTAAAGATGGAAAGTGGAGCGTAACATTAGACAGCCATGCTGAAATCCATATTTATGACAATGCCAATCAGTCTGTCATATTCTCAGTACCCAAAGACAAAATAAAAACACCAGTCAAAGAAGTTTTATTGTCAGATGATAAGGAAATGCTCATCGTGGCAGGTGAAAACCTTATCTCAATTTGGTCTGTTCCAAAGCAAAAGTTGATAACGAACGTACCTTTTGCAGGGGTGAGTCCACTTGCTTCAATCTCTGCTTTAGCGCTTTCCTATAACAACCAGCGTTTGCTTGTTGCGATGGATGATGGCTCACTCAATATGGCGGATCTATTCACGAAGTTAAACAATCGTTTTATGCCACATACTCGGCCGATAGAGCATTTGGCGTTTGATAATAGTGGCGACTATTTTGTTACAGGCGCGCAAGATGGGTTGGTTGCCCTTTGGCAATTTGCCTCACCAGAACCTTTATATGAGCATCAATTTAGTCATCGTGTTACCAGTTTAACAGTGAGTCATGATGGCAAGCACTTATTCGTCTCAGATGGGTTGAATGCGCAACATGTACTAGACTTTGAGTCTGGAAAACAGCTCAGTGAGCTAAAGTATATGGCCCGTTTTAAGATGTTTAGAAAGGCTAAGTTTATTTCTGACTCAGGCTTACTCGCGACATCATCGTCAAAATCTCACCTCTCCATCTGGCGCTATGAGAGCGGGGAAGAATTAGGCACTTGGTCTATTCATACTGAAAGTGAGGGAGCAACGGTAGTCGATATGTATGTCCCAAACCCAGACACCTTAGTAACGCTAAATAGCGACGGTATGCTTGAGACGTGGGCGGTTAATGTACTTGCTAAAAAGTAAGGGAGTGAAATCACTCCCTTAAAACCTCAGATTAATTGCAGTTTGACAAGCAAAACTTGAAATTAGGCGCGTTGGAAGTCGTAAACGCTACCAAGATTGAGTAGTTGGGTGAGTTCATCTAGTGCAGCATAGGACTCTTGCAGTAGGCTCGGATCAGCTAAATCCTGCTCCGTGACTTTATCGCGATAATGTTTATTGACCCACGCGCTTAGTTGAATAAATTTGTCTTCGCTCATCATCACTTCTGGATTTACCGCTTTTAGCTCAGCTTCATTGAGTGCTACACGTAATCGCAAACATGCAGGCCCACCACCATTTTGCATGCTTTGGCGTAAGTCAAAAAAGCGTACTTGCGAAATCGGATTTTTTGCACCGAGCATATATTCGATATACGCGGCAACGTTATCATTCTTCGCACATTCCTCCGGTGCAACCAGCATCATCTCGCCTGATGGCAAGGTGATTAATTGAGAATTAAATAGGTAACTTTTTACTGCGTCTTCAACACTCACTGCATGCGTCGGAACTTCTACAATATGCAAAGGCTTTTCGCCGATATACGCTTGTCTAATTTTAGTTAGACTGGAGGTTTGATCAATAAAGGCTTGATCATGGCAAAACAGTACATTCTCATTGCCCACCGCAATGACGTCATTATGGAACACGCCTTGATCAATCACATTTGGATTTTGCTGGATAAAAATTGCTTGCTTATCATCTAATTGATGTAGCCTTGCAATCGCTTGACTTGCTTCTAATGTTTGCCGAGCAGGATATTTAGTAGGACCCTTTATATCGCTGTTAAAGCCACTTGAACCGTACACAAATAATTGTAGACCTTTACTGCCATGGCTATCGGCGAGGCGAGTGTGGTTCGCAGCACCTTCATCGCCAAAAAAAGGCTGCTCAGGCAAATGCTGGTGATGTGCAAAATATTGCGCATTGGCGAACATAGCACGAAGTAAATTCGTGGTGGTTTCTGGTTCTATTGAACGGTGGAATTTGCAGTTTAAATTGGCACTTGTGAAATGAACTTTGCCATCGCTAGAATCAACAGAAGGCGACACAGTCGCCGCATTTGCCGTCCACATTGCAGAGGCAGAGTAACAAGCTCGAAGCAATATAGGATCGTGTTTATATGCTTTTTCAAGTACTTGTGCATCAGTTCCCGAAAAGCCAACGCGACGCAGTGGGGCTAAACTCGGGCGTGCGTGAGGTGCGAATATTCCTTGTTTTAGGCCGATATCATGCATTGCTTTCATCTTTTCAAGACCTTGCAATGCCGCTTCTTTTGGATTAGAGACGCTGGTAGCGTTAGAAAGTGACGCGACATTACCATAAGATAATCCGGCATAATTATGTGTTGGCCCTACTAAGCCGTCGAAATTGACTTCATAAGTCATGAGTGCGGTTCCTGTTGCGAATAGTTATAGATAACTAGTATGAGGCGGTTTCGCTGGTTTTTAAAGTGACCTAGGTCAAATTAGGCGTTTGTACTTATTTAGCTTTAGCACGCAGTCATTGCAAACAAATTAATAGGAAATTGGAATTAACCTATTACAACGCAATTCCTCACTTTTACTAAATTCGACTGCATCCTAGCGAGTCTCCTGATCACAATGGTGAACAGTGGAAAAAACAATTGCTGCAGCCTTAGTTAAACCGACTTTCATTGCAAATTTATCCCTCGTTGCCCACAATAGGGTTAAATTCCTTTTTATATCAAGGCAAACCATGGAAGTTGAACATCAGGAAATTGCCAATTTTTTAGTAGCTTACCCGCCGTTTTCGGATTTGCCTCAAGAGGCACTACATAAACTCGCAAGCCAAGTCGAAGTAGGTTACTACCGAGAGGGCAGCGGTATTTTGGAATATGGAGAGCAGATCACTTACCTGTATGTGATCCGATCTGGTGCTGTCGAGCTTTATCGGCGCTCAGGTGAGTTATACAATCGTATTTCCACAGGTGGGATCTTTGGCCAGCGTGGGTTATTGATGAATCGTAAAGTTCGTTTTGGCGCTCAAAGCCTTGAAGATACACTGGTGTATTGTATTCCCGTTGGCATTTTTGATGAGTATTGCGACGTTTATGAAGCGTTTGCTGATTATTTTGAAGCTGACGATAATGCTAGACTAAAAATCACGGTTTCTGAGCAAGCCGACAGCAATGATTTGACCACGGCCAAAGTGCGTAAACTATTGCTACGTGATGTGGTGTACGTTGAACGCAACGCCACGGTACAGCAGGCAGCTCAAGTGATGGCAAAAGAGCATGTGTCATCACTACTTATCTATGACCCCGAGAAACCTGTTGTCGAAGATCCAGATGAAGATGATGGTCAGGTGGTTGGCCTTATCAGTGACAGAGATCTTCGCACAAAAGTAGTCGCAGAGGGGCTGAACTATCAAACTCCAGTCTCTGAGATTATGTCGACCGATCTTATTATCGTTGACTCCAATGCCTATGTCTTCGAAGCCATGATGCTGATGCTAAGAGACAATGTGCATCATTTGCCCGTTGTTCATAAGCGTAAACCGATAGGTGTGGTCGCGCTATCCGATATTTTGCGCTATGAGTCTCAAAGCAGCCTGTTGTTTGTTAGAGGGCTAATGGACCAGCAAAGTGTTGAAGACTTGAGTAGTTACGCCAAACAGCTTCCTGCAATTTTTACTCGCATGGTGAATGAGGATGCCAACTCACACATGATTGGTTCTGCGATGTCGATTATAGGCAAAACGTTCAAACATAAGTTACTCGAACTCGCAGAAGCAAAATTAGGCCCGCCACCAATCCCTTACTGTTTTATTGCCCTTGGTTCAATGGCTCGGGATGAACAATTAATTGTGACCGATCAGGATAATGCACTGATCTTGGATGACAGTTATCGATCCGCTGAGCATGGCGCTTACTTCGAAAAGCTGGCGAAGTTTGTGTGTGATGGTCTAGCCAATTGCGGCTACAAATATTGCGATGGTGGGATCATGGCAAGCAATCCTGCTTGGCGCTTAACTTATAGTCAATGGTTAGCACAATTTGAAGACTGGATAGAAAATCCCAGTCCTGAGGCTTTGCTTAATAGTTCGATTTTCTTTGATCTGGAAGGCGTATGGGGTGAAACAAAATGGGCTGAGAAACTTACCGCTTTTATCAGTAAAAAGGCCAAAAATACCCCAAAATTTTTGGCTGCGATGGCACATAATGCGCTAAGAAGGACACCGCCTTTAGGATTTTTTAATGGTTTTGTCCTTGAGCAAGACGGCGAGCACAGGCGTTCGATGAACATTAAACGCCGTGGCACAGCACCGCTTTCAGATTTGGTTCGAGTGCATGCCCTTGGCGTTGGCTCTAAAAAACAAAACTCCTTCGAGCGATTAGAAGATATTGATGAGGCAAATATACTGCCAAAGGGCAAGGTGCTAGATCTGCAAGCTGCGCTTGAATACATCGCCATCATGCGTATTCGTCACCAAGCATGGCAAATTGAGCAGGGCGAAAAGCCCGATAACAGCTTGCCTCCAGAGACACTCTCTGATTTTGAACAGCGTAATCTTAAAGAAGCTTTTGGCGTGTTAGACAAAGCACAGAGCTTTTTAAAGTTTCGCTATCAAAACAAATCCATGATGAAGTAGCGGCGTAACATGCAAGGCGAGATTATGTCATGGCCAAATCGCTTTCAGCATTTGGCAAAAACGTCGCAAGACCCAAGAATTCAAGCATTTTATCAGCAAGGAGTGGTAGATCCTTACCAGCAATTGAGTCAGTGTGAGTTTGTTGCCCTTGATTTTGAAACTACAGGGCTCGACCCAAACATCGATGACATTGTGAGCGTTGGCGTCGTGCCATTTGACTTACGACGGATCCGCTTGGCTCAAGCCAAGCATTGGCTAGTGAAGCCAACCAGTCCGCTGGCTGAGGAGTCAGTGGTATTGCACCGGATCACACACTCACAAGTCGAAAGCGCGCCAGATCTGCAAGATATTCTTGAAGAGGTGTTTGCTTCGTTGCATGGTAAAGTCATTGTGGTGCACTATCAGTTTGTCGAGAAGTCATTTTTCAATTCTGCGCTAAAAGCAAGATTGGGTGAGGGTATTGAGTTTCCAGTGATTGATACGATGGAAATTGAAAAGTCAGCGATAAACAACGCCAGAAGCTGGCTTGATAAGCTCAAACGTAAACCTATTCCTTCGGTACGCTTAGCTGACTGCAGAAAGCGCTATGGGCTTCCCTATTATCAGCCACATCATGCCTTGTCCGACGCATTAGCAACGGCGGAGTTATTTCAAGCTCAAGCTCAATATTGTTTAGACCCTTCAGACATGGTGAAACGCTGGTGGAGCTAAACCCAAATAACAAAAAAATCGGAGCAAATATTGCTCCGATTTTTTAATTGCGTAAGTTAAGTTGATTAACTTTTAGGCTCAGTTCGAAGCCCGAGGATTAAACTTACACACATCAGTAGTAGTACAAAAGTAAACGGTAAACCTGTTGAAATAGCACCCGCTTGTAGTGCTTCGATTGCTTCTTTACCGCCGATCCAAAGTAGCGCTGCCGCAATTGCACCCTCAATACTTGCCCAGAATATACGTTGCGGTACTGGGGCATCTATCTTACCTCCAGCGGTAATACTATCGATAACCAAAGAACCTGAGTCCGACGAGGTAATGAAGAAAACCAGTACAAGTACAATCGCCGTGAACGAGAGTAAATCGCTCATAGGTAGGTTTTCAAACATTTGGAACATCGCCAGTGGCACTTCAGTCAAGCCATCAGTACCTAGAGCGCCAATGCCATTTTTTACCTGATCGATAGCAAGGCCACCGTAGATTGACATCCAGATCACGGTTACCAATGTCGGGATTAATAATACTGCGGTAATAAACTCGCGGATGGTGCGACCCTCAGAAACACGTGCGATAAACATACCGACAAACGGTGACCAAGAAATCCACCATGCCCAATAAAATACGGTCCAACCTTGGAACCATGCTTCATCTTCACGACCATGCGGATTACTCAGTGGAATGATATTTTCAACGTAGGCCATTAAAGTCGTCGGAATATTACCCATGGCAATCGCAAAACCTGCAATACCAACGAATACTAGTAACACAAATGCAATTAACATATTAACGTTACTAAGTAGCTTTACACCGCCATCAATACCGCGAACAACCGAAATAATCGCAAGGGCAGTAACACCCACAATCACGGCAATTTCTAGACCGAGACCTGCTTCTATGCCAAATACATGTTGGATCCCAGCACCGGCTTGCTGTGCGCCCAGACCGAGTGATGTCGCAAGGCCAAACAAGGTAGCAAGAACGGCGAGAATATCGATGATATGGCCTGGCCAACCCCAAGCTCTGTCCCCTAAAATAGGATAAAAGATTGAGCGGATCGACAGTGGTAAGCCTTTATTGTAGGCAAAGAATGCTAAAGAAAGCGCGACGACGGCGTAAATGCCCCAAGGATGCAAACCCCAATGGTACATGGTCGCGCCCATCGCAAGTTCTGCTGCCTCAGGAGTGTTTGCTGCAACATTTAACGGTGTTTTGTACCAGCCTGTGTAGTAGGCGACAGGCTCCGCTACACCCCAAAACATCAGACCAATACCCATACCTGCTGCAAATAGCATCGCCAGCCAAGACGCCCGAGTGTAGCTTGGTTTGGCGTTTTCACCACCTAAACGAATTTTACCGTAAGGCGATAAAACGAGCACCAAACAAAATAGGACAAAGAAATTACCAGACCACATAAATAGGGCATCAAAGTTACCTATGATATCCCACTTTATGCCGTCTAAAGTGGTTTTAGCTGTGTTTGCATCAACTAATAATACGGCGACTAAAAACGCCAGTATTAATCCTGCACTTACACCAAATACAGGGTTATGTACGTCAAACCCCCACTTTTGAACATTGTCTTGTCCAACGGTGTAGTCTGTATTATCGATGCTGTACTTATCGTGGTGATTGCCCATGATATCCTCTTGTTGTTCTCATCGTGATACGACACCAAGCTGATATACTGAATTAATCGCTAGACAATGGTTGATAACAATTCGACATAAACTAACTATGCAACAAAGCAAAATGTAATCTGGCTATTAATGCTAATCATTAGCGGCTTAGAATGACTTTATCAGCCATAAAAAATGCTAGCCATAAGCCATAAAAACTACTTAGTCTAGTTTAGATTATTTAGCGTATTCATTCGTTTTATGCGTTTCAACCATATCAGCCGAATGACTATCTAAATATATGATGGGTTTATGTTAGTTACAGCGACAGTATACTGCCTCAATACTTGTAATTAAGATAAACCAACCGAACCGTTATGCTACTAAGCTATGGTATCAATATATTGTGTCAACTTGATATTCAGTCGATGCTTCAAAGCAGCAACTCTTTAGTTTTAAGCTGTACTGGCAGGTGAATATTCAATGCCAACCAAAACTATCTCTACTAGTTTAGGGGGTGAGATTGAAAAGTAAATGGCTACTGAATTTTTTATTTAAAAATCATCACATTCATCAACTAGACATGGAGAGTGGTGTAGAGTAAAGAGTTTTCCTTCGATGCATGTGAAAAAAAACCCCTCTTGCGAGGGGTTTTGGGTAACTCAGCGCCTTTGGCACTGGGAATGAGGTCGGTACATTTGTAAGTTAGGGTGTGTCTTACGACGCCTCAAACTGCATTTCAGGGATCTCACCGTCGACGATAAGCTTGCCTGCAGTTTTGCTGATTATTTCATCAACACTAACACCCGGTGCGCGTTCTAGCAAATGGAATGCGCCGTCTTTTACTTCTAACACAGCTAAATCTGTTACGATTTTCTTTACACAATTTACGCCGGTTAGCGGCAATGTGCATGATTCAAGCAATTTAGAATCGCCGTGTTTGCTAGCATGGGTCATGGTCACTATGATGTTGCGTGCACCAGCAACTAAGTCCATTGCACCACCCATGCCTTTGATTAATTTTTTCGGGATCATCCAAGACGCGATATTGCCTTGTTGATCAACTTCAAATGCACCTAGTACCGTCAAGTCTACATGACCACCACGGATCATGGCAAAGCTTTCCGCACTATTAAAAATTGCTGCACCTGTCGCTGCTGTCACGGTTTCTTTACCCGCGTTGATCATATCGGCATCAACTTGGTCTTCGGTTGGGTAGGGACCCATACCTAACAAGCCATTTTCCGATTGCAGCATCACTTCGATGCCTTTTGGCACGTAGTTAGCCACTAAGGTTGGTATACCTATGCCTAAGTTAACGTAGTAACCGTCTTCAAGCTCTTGCGCCACGCGCATCGCAATTTGTTCACGATTTAAACCCATGATTGCCTCCTATTTGCGCGTTGTGACACGTTCAATACGTTTTTCAAAGTCACCTTTGATCACGCGATTGACATAAATACCTGGGGTGTGGATTTGACTCGGCTCAAGCTCACCCGGTTCCACAATTTCTTCAACTTCCGCTACGGTGATTTTTCCGGCTGTCGCAGCCATTGGGTTAAAGTTCATTGCTGTGTGGCGGAACACCAAGTTGCCATAGCGATCTGCTTTCCAAGCCTTAACAATGGCAAATTCACCAGTAATTGATTCTTCCAAAATATATGGTCGGCCATCAAATTCTTTTACTTCTTTACCTTCAGCAACGGGCGTACCGTACCCTGTTGCCGTGTAAAAAGCTGGGATCCCAGCACCACCAGCGCGCATCTTCTCTGCAAGCGTACCTTGTGGTGTTAATTCAACGTCAATAATGCCATCGAGAAGTTGTTGTTCAAACAGCGCATTTTCACCAACGTAAGAGGCGATGATCTTCTTAATTTGACGATCTTTGAGCAAAATACCTAAACCAAAGTCGTCGACCCCACAGTTGTTTGAAACCACGGTAAGTTCTTTTGTTTGCAGGCGCTTAATTTCTGCAATTAAGCCTTCTGGAATACCACACAAACCAAAGCCACCTGCGATGATGGTATCGCCGTCTTTAAGACCCGCCATCGCTTCGCTGTAGCTTGATACGACTTTATCGAAACCGGCCATAAGCCCACTCCTAATAATGTTATTGTTTTAAGATTGACAAGTTTGTTTGAGTGCTAACGACACTTTACTGCTTGGTGTCTTGCCTAGCGCATCACAAATTGTCCATCCTGCTTTTGCTAGCCTTTCTAAATCAATTCCACACTCAATGCCAAGCCCTTGCAGTAAGTAAACTACATCCTCAGTGGCAACATTTCCTGACGCGCCTTTGGCGTAAGGGCAACCACCGAGACCTGCAACGGCGCTATCGACAGTTGCGATCCCCATTTGCAGGGCCGTGTGAATATTCGTTAATGCTTGTCCGTAGGTATCATGGAAATGCACCGCAAGCTTGTCAGCAGGGATATGTTGCAGTAACAATGTGAGCAGTTGCTGGACTTTTTTAGGTGTACCAACACCTATGGTGTCGCCTAGGCTGATTTCATAACAACCAAGTGACAACAATTGTTTACATACCGCTAAAACTTGCTCTGGTTGTACTTCACCTTGATATGGGCAACCAACCACGCAGCTAACATAACCTCTTACTTTTATGTTGTTTTTTTGTGCAAGTTCAACAACGGGACGAAAGCGTTCAATACTTTGTTCAATCGTGCAGTTGATGTTTTTTTGCGTAAATGCCTCACTGGCGGCAGTAAAAATGGCAAATTCGTCGACTTGATTTTCTAGCGCAAGTTCTGCGCCTTTAAGGTTTGGCGTTAGGGCGCTTATTTCAACGCCTTTACTACGCTCAAAGCCTTGAATAACCGCTGCGGAATCGGTCATTTGTGGCACCCATTTGGGGGATACAAACGCGCCTGCTTCTATGTGCTTGAGACCTGCGTCTTTTAATGCGTTAACCAGCGAGATTTTAGCTTCTGTGGCAACACTGAGCTCATTTTGTAAGCCGTCACGTGCGCCGACTTCTACAATTTTGACCTTAGCCGGATACTGAGACATTAGTCTTGCTCCTCAACAATCGCCAGCATATCGCCATGACTGACGAGCTCGCCTTCTGCAAAGCAGTATGAAGTTAGCGTGCCATCAAATGGTGCATTGAGCGTATATTCCATCTTCATAGCTTCGATTATCACCACGGCATCGCCTTTATTAACTTGGGTACCGACGGCTAACAAATGCTTAACCACGGTGCCGTTCAATGGCGCTGCCAGCGGTGCGGCTTCGTGCTCATGATCGCTAATGTAATGCTTTGACTTAAGTTCAACGGTATGTTGATACGGGCCATACATAATAGTGATCGCGGCTTCGGTCACAATGGCACTGGCGCGTAATCGTGCACCATCAATTACCGCTGTTAACTGGTGTCCATTTAATTCACATTCAACTTGGTGGATTTGCTCGTTAAACGAAACCTTCCAACCACCTTGAGATTGATAAGCCGAGGCGATGTGATCTGCAAATGGTAAATCCACCTTCGCGGTTTGGTTAAGCCTAAAGCCTAAGTTTCCCCACACCGTGTTTTTACATGGTTGTTGGTGGCTAAGGTAGGCCGCACTTGCTAATAACACCATTTTATCCAGCGGCGTATTCGATTGAGTTAATACGTCAGTTTGTGTGTCGATAAAGTGGGTATCAGGCGCACCAGCTGTGAAAGTAGGGTGGCCTGCTAAGTGATGCAAAAATGCAATGTTGGATTTCAAGCCACACAAGTGCACTTGTTCTAAACTGGATTTTAACTTTAATAAGGCTTGTTCACGATTTTTGCCATGAACAATAAGCTTGGCGATCATAGGATCGTAAAATGGACTGATCTCATCACCTTGCTGTACGCCTGTGTCAATTCTTACGCCATCTTTGGCTTCAGGAAAGCTAAGGTGTGAAAGTACACCAGAAAACGGCATAAAGTTTTCTTCAGGGTCTTCTGCGTAAATGCGCGCTTCAAAACTATGACCAGATAACGAAACCTGCTCCTGAGTCAGCGGTAGCTGTTCACCCGCAGCAACCATCAGTTGCCACTCGACTAAGTCGAGATCAGTTACCATTTCTGTCACTGGGTGCTCTACTTGCAGGCGAGTATTCATTTCCATAAAGAAGAACTCATCGCCACATAATAAGAACTCTACTGTACCTGCGCCGCGATAGTTAATCGCTTGCGCACAGCGTACTGCCGCTTCACCCATAGCTTTGCGCATCGCATCACTCAAACCTGGGGCGGGCGCTTCTTCAATCACTTTTTGGTGACGACGCTGTAGTGAACAGTCTCTATCACCGAGGTAAACACAGTTACCGTGACTATCGGCAAAAACTTGTACTTCAACGTGACGAGGCTTATCAACAAAACGCTCAAGCAGCACTAAGTCATTGCCAAAACTCGCTGCAGCTTCACGTTTAGCGCCATGTAGTGCCGATAAAAACTCGCTGCTTTCTCGTACCACGCGCATCCCTTTACCACCACCGCCGTAAGCGGCTTTAATAAGTACCGGAAAGCCGATTTTTTCAGCTTCTGCCTGTAAGAAATCATCGTCTTGTTTGTCGCCATAATACCCTGGGACCAAAGGCACATTAGCGTCATGCATGATTTCCTTGGCACGGGTCTTAGACCCCATCGCTTCAATAGAGCTTGCCAACGGACCAATAAACGCAATGTTTGCTGCTTCACACGCTTTGGCAAATACTTCATTTTCAGATAAAAAACCATAACCTGGGTGGATACAATCGACGCCCGCCGCTTTGGCGACTTCAAGAATTCGGTCTGCAACCAAATAAGACTCTTTAGATGGTGCCGGACCGATATGATAGGCTTCGTCAGCTGTTTTCATATGCATCGCATTGGCATCTGCATCAGAATAAACTGCCACTGTGGTTAGGCCCAATTTCTTTGCGGTGCGCATCACGCGGCAGGCAATTTCACCACGGTTCGCGACTAGAATTTTAGTTAGCATGTTGACTCCTATTCGCTTGCGGCGGTTTGCCAGCGTGGTGCTCGTTTATCGAAAAAGGCGCTAAGCCCTTCTTGGCCTTCGTCACTTACTCTAATTTCAGCGATACGTTTTGCGGTATGGGCGATCAACGCTTCATTTATCTCTTTACCAGCAACTTCGCTGATCAGTGCTTTGGCACTTTTCACAGCAGCAGGGCCATTGTTAAGCAAGGTATCGAGAAAATTCGCTTCGCTTTTTGCTAAATCATCGCTCAATTCGTGAATTAAACCCATTTCTAGCGCCTTTTCACCATCAAATACTTCGGCTGTTAAAAAATAGCGTCGCGCTTGGCGCTCCCCAATGGCTTTAATGACATAAGGACTAATCACAGCCGGAATAAGACCAAGCTTGACTTCACTTAAACAAAATTTGGAGTTGTGCTCTGCAATGGCGATATCACAACAGGCGATTAACCCAAGTGCACCGCCAAACGCAGCACCTTGCACCAAACACAGGGTTGGGTGAGGGCAAGTGGCCAGCACTTGCATTAATTTAGCAAGCTCTAAAGAATCAGCGACGTTTTCGTTATAGTCGTTGTCTGCCATGGATTTCATCCACGCCAGATCAGCCCCCGCTGAAAAGTGTTTACCTTCGGTTTTTAATACCAGCGCTCTGACATCGAGGCCGCTGGCATATTCGATATTCTTAATGAGTTCGGCAATCACCTCCGCATTGAAGGCATTATGTTTTTCTGGGCGACTTAGCTCTAAAATCGCCACTTTGCTTTTTGTTATATTTAAAGTGACAGGCATAAGTGCTCCTTACATTCTGAAGACGCCAAATTTAGATTCTTTTTGCGGTGCGTTACTCGCAGCTTCCAAGGCAAGACCAAGTACTGTGCGCGTATCCGCAGGGTCGATAACGCCATCGTCCCAAAGCCTTGCGCTAGCATAGTATGGGTGTCCTTGCTTTTCGTACTGCTCGATAATTGGCTTTTTAAATTCGCTCACTTCGGCATCGCTCATGCTAAGGCCTTTACGCGCTAAACCATCTTGTTTAACCTGTGTTAATACGCCTGCAGCTTGTTCACCACCCATTACGGAGATCCGTGCGTTTGGCCACATCCACATCATGGTTGGCTCGTACGCTCTACCACACATGCCATAGTTACCAGCACCATATGAGCCGCCAATCAATACTGTAAACTTAGGCACATCAGCACAGGAAACGGCTGTTACCATTTTTGCACCGTGCTTAGCGATACCTTCCGCTTCGTATTTTTGGCCAACCATAAATCCAGTAATATTCTGCAAAAATAGCAGCGGAATATTGCGCTGTGCACAGAGCTGAATAAAGTGTGCGCCTTTTTGTGCGGATTCAGAAAAGAGAATACCGTTGTTTGCTACGATCCCCACAGGGTGACCATAAATTTCAGCAAAACCAGTCACGAGTGTTTCGCCGAAGTAGCGTTTAAATTCATCAAACTGAGAATCGTCCACGATACGGGCAATGACTTCGCGTACATCGAACGGTTTTTTCAGATCCGTACCGACAATGCCATACACCTCACTGATGTCATAACGTGGTGGTTTGGCATCCTGCAGGAACGGGCGAGTGGGGCGCTGATGATTAAGGCGTGACACGCACTGTCTTGCGATAGAAAGCGCATGCTCGTCATTTTCTGCATAGTGATCGGCTACACCAGAGACTTTACAGTGAACATCTGCGCCGCCTAAGTCTTCTGCACTCACTTCTTCACCCGTGGCCGCTTTAACAAGAGGTGGCCCTGCCAAGAAAATGGTGCCTTGTTCTTTGACGATAATACTTTCATCGGCCATCGCTGGTACATATGCGCCACCGGCGGTGCATAACCCCATAACCACTGCGATTTGTGGGATCCCCTTTGCAGACATACGGGCTTGGTTGTAGAAAATTCGACCAAAATGTAGTTTGTCTGGAAATACTTCATCTTGCTCGGGCAGGTTCGCACCGCCAGAATCCACTAAATAAATACAAGGAAGATGGCAGCGCTCCGCAATTTCTTGCGCTCTTAGGTGTTTTTTTACGGTAATAGGGAAATAGGTACCCCCTTTTACAGTCGCATCATTTGCCACAATCATGCATTCAACGCCTTTGACGCGTCCGATCCCGGCGACCACACCAGCACAAGGAATATCTTGCTCGTAAACGCCAAACGCGGCGAATTGGCCAATTTCTAAAAACGGCGAGCCCTCATCTAGCAAGGTTTCAATTCGGTCACGTACAAATAATTTACCGCGACTTTGGTGACGGGCAATAAGCGCTTCACCACCACCTTGGCTCAGTGTTGCGACTTTATCTTTAAGATCAGCAACCAGCGATGCCATCGCATCGCTGTTTGCCTTGAACTGGGGCTCATGCGGATTAACCGCAGAATTTAGTACCGTCATGTAGCACTCCTAGCGACTTTCGTTGAATAGCTCACGTCCGATAAGCATACGGCGGATCTCAGACGTACCTGCGCCAATTTCATACAGCTTGGCATCGCGAAGTAGTCGACCTGTAGGATATTCATTGATATAACCGTTTCCGCCTAGAAGCTGAATGGCATCAAGTGCAAGCTTGGTTGCAAGTTCTGCGGCATATAGAATTGCACCAGCTGCATCTTTACGAGTGGTTTCACCACGGTCACAGGCTTTTGCCACGGTATAAACGTATGAACGTGCTGCGTTCATTTGCGTGTACATGTCAGCAACTTTGCCTTGCACCAGCTGGAATTCACCGATGGATTGGTTAAATTGTTTACGCTCGTGAATATAAGGTACTACCACATCCATACAAGCCTGCATAATACCAAGCGGGCCGCCTGCCAAGACCACACGCTCGTAGTCTAGGCCACTCATGAGTACCTTAACGCCTTCGTTGTATTCGCCAAGGATGTTTTCTGCAGGTACTTCGCAGTTTTCGAATACCAGCTCACAAGTGTTTGAACCACGCATTCCAAGTTTGTCTAACTTTTGTGCCGTTGAAAAACCAGGGAAGCTTTTTTCGACGATAAAGGCCGTGATCCCACGAGGGCCAGCATTGGTATCCGTTTTTGCGTAAATCACAAAAACGTCGGCATCTGGACCATTGGTGATCCACATTTTATTACCGTTTAGGATGAACTTGTCACCTTGCTTTTCAGCACGTAGTTTCATTGAAACCACGTCAGAGCCAGCATTGGGCTCACTCATCGCTAGCGCACCAATGTGTTCACCGCTGATAAGTTTTGGTAGATATTTTTCTTTTTGGGCTTGGTTGCCGTTACGGTTAATTTGGTTCACACATAGGTTTGAATGTGCGCCGTAGCTTAAGCCAATTGATGCACTCGCACGGCTTATCTCTTCCATTGCGATAACGTGTTCAAGATAACCCATGTTTGAGCCGCCAAATTCTTCAGCGACGGTGATCCCAAGTAGGCCCATTTCGCCAAACTTTGGCCACATTTCGTTTGGAAATGCATTTTCTTGATCTGTTTTTTCAGCCAGTGGGGCAATTTCACTGGTTGCAAAGCTATTTACATGATCACGGATCATGTCTGCTGTTTCGCCTAGTCCAAAGTTTAATTCTTTATATAAAGATACTGTGCTCATCGGTATTCATCCTGTTGTGAGAGTTTATTTTTCGAGCTCGTGTAGGGTGTCGCGACAACGGCGCTCAGCCGTCACCAGTTCCATTAAGACAACTTTAATGTCGTCCATTTGTTGGCTTAAGTCGGCTTTTTTCTCTTCAATGAGTTGCAACATAGTTTTAAGTTGCTTTTCGCTCGATTTGTCGGCGTCGTAAAGCTCAAATAATCGGCCAGTTTCAGCAAGTGTAAAACCAAGGCGTTTGCCGCGAAGGATCAGTTTTAATCGAACTTTGTCACGTTTTGAGTAAATACGCGTTTGTCCTTGGCGCCTAGGAGAAAGGAGTCCTTGGTCTTCGTAAAAACGAATACTGCGAGTAGTAATATCAAATTCTTTAGCTAACTCGCTGATTGAATAGGTAGGTTCATTAATTTCTTGCATTTTTATTTACACTTACAACGTCACTGATTAGACCAATATAAGTGAAGTTTACGTAAAGGTAAAGTAAGAATAGCAGATCCTTCTTTAGTCTTATAAAAGGAATAATCTGTCCGTTCGAATTGTCATCAAATCTTCATTACAGCCAGAGAAAATAAGCCTTGGAAACAAATTTGTGCAAGATAGCTTTACACTTTCACTGATCTCGTTTGGCTTGATTTTAGATTTACGTTGGCGTAAACGTAAATATTATGTATGCTCGAATACAGAGTTAATTTTTAACAAGCCTAAGATTGGCTTGTAAACAGGAGTTTTGCAATGAGTAACGAAGCTGTTGTCATCGTCGCTGCTAAGCGTACACCAATGGGTGGCTTTATGGGAAGCCTGTCTGACGCAACCGCGACAGACTTAGGTGCGACTGCAATTAAAGCAGTAATGAATGAAACAGGTCTTAGTGACGCGAGTATAGACGAAGTTATTATGGGTTGCGTACTACCCGCAGGTCTCGGTCAAGCGCCAGCGCGTCAAGCGATGCTACATGCAGGGTTAGCACGTTCAACTGGTGCGACAACAATCAATAAAGTGTGTGGCTCGGGTCTAAAAGCGGCGATGTTCGCGCATGATCTCATCCGCTCAGGTAGCATTAATTCTGCTATCGCTGGCGGCATGGAAAGCATGACTAACTCACCTTACTTTATTCCAAAAGCCCGTGGCGGAATGCGTATGGGTCATGGCGAAATCAAAGACCATATGATGGCTGATGGCTTAGAGGATGCTTATGATAATAAAGCGATGGGTTGTTTCGCACAAGCTACCGCTGATGAGTATGGCATAACCCGTGAGCACATGGATGAATTTGCACTTGGCTCTCTAAGTAAAGCAAACGCCGCAATCGAAAATGGCAGTTTTGGCAATGAGATTGCTCCTCATGTAATGAGTACACGTAAGGGGGATGTTGAGGTAAATACCGACGAGCAACCTGGTAATGCCCGTCCAGACAAAATTCCATCACTTCGCCCAGCATTTAAAAAAGATGGCACTATCACTGCTGCCAACTCTTCGTCTATTTCAGACGGTGCAGCCGCGCTGATTTTAATGAGTGAATCAGAAGCGAAAAAGCACGGTTTGACGCCACTTTGTAAGATTGTTGCCCATGCAACTCACTCACAAGCGCCTGCTGAATTTACCGTGGCACCAGTCGGTGCGATGAATAAGCTGCTTGAAAAAGCAGGTTGGTCGACAGCAGACGTTGACCTTTGGGAAATCAACGAAGCGTTTGCCATGGTGACTATGTTAGCTATCAACGAAATGCAGTTAGATAGCAACAAAGTCAACGTCAACGGTGGTGCTTGTGCACTAGGTCACCCAATCGGTGCAAGCGGTGCACGTATCTTAGTTACACTTATCCATGCACTAAAAAACCGCGGCTTATCAAAAGGCGTAGCGTCACTATGTATCGGTGGTGGTGAAGCCGTAGCGCTCGCGGTAGAAGTGTAAGTTACTGCAATTTATTTCGTTCAAGGGGCGCTGCGTTTTCCATAATTCTAATCATTCACGCAGCGCATAAACTCGTTTTATGGGGAGGAGTGCTTCATGCACCAAGTACCTTTATACATCAACGGTGAATTTTCACAGTCTCAGTCTGACAAATGGTTAGACGTTGTTAATCCGGCTAATCAAGAAGTATTAGCAAAAGTGCCTTGTGCTACTAACGAAGAAGTACAAGCTGCAATTCATTCAGCTCAAGAAGCATTTAAAACATGGCGTAATGTTCCGGTAACTGAGCGTGCGCGTATTATGATGCGTTATGCAGCGCTTCTTAAAGAGCATCAAGAAGAAATCGCAACCATCATTTGCCATGAACTTGGTAAAACTTTTGAAGATGCGAAAGGTGATGTATGGCGTGGTATTGAAGTGGTTGAGCAAGCATGTAATGCCCCTTCAATGATGATGGGCGAGACGGTAGAAAACGTTGCCCGAAATATCGACACTTATTCATATACCCAACCGCTAGGCGTTTGTGCGGGTATTACGCCATTTAACTTCCCAGCGATGATCCCGCTGTGGATGTTCCCAATGGCAATTGTATGCGGTAACACCTTTGTACTTAAGCCATCAGAGCAAGATCCACTAACGCCAATGCGCTTGGTTGAATTGTTTGAAGAAGCTGGTGCGCCAAAAGGCGTACTACAGGTAGTACACGGTAGTAAAGATCAGGTCGACCAAATCCTTGAAGCGCCGGAAATTCGCGCGATTTCTTTCGTAGGTTCTTGTGGTGTTGGTCAGTACATTTACAGCAAAGGTACGCAAAACCTCAAACGCGTTCAAGCATGTGTTGGTGCGAAAAACCACATGGTTATCATGCCTGATGCGAAAAAAGAACAAGTGATCAATAACCTGGTTGGCTCTTCGGTTGGCGCGGGTGGTCAGCGCTGTATGGGGATCTCAGTTGCCGTGTTTGTTGGGCAATCACAACAGTGGGTAGAGGAACTAAAAGACGCAATGGCGAAGGTTCGTCCTGGCGTTTGGGATGATCCTGAAGCTGCTTATGGTCCGCAAACGACTCCACAGGCTAAAGCGCGCATTCTATCGCTGATTGACAGTGGTAAGCAACAAGGCGCAACGTGTTTGCTAGACGGTTCTGATTTTACAGTTGAGGGTTATGAAAATGGTAATTGGGTAGGTCCAACCCTGTTTTCAAATGTCACAACTGAAATGGATATCTACAAAGAAGAAATCTTTGGCCCAGTCCTTTGCTGTGTATTTGTCGATAGTTTAGATGAAGCAATTACGCTTATTAATAACAACCCATACGGTAACGGTACCTCATTATTCACTGCAAGCGGTGGCGCAGCACGTAAGTTCCAGCGTGAAATCGAAGTGGGTCAGGTAGGCATTAATATTCCTATTCCTGTGCCATTGCCGTTCTTCTCATTTACTGGTTGGAAGAACTCATTCTACGGCGACCAACACACCTATGGTAAGCAAGGCGTGCGTTTCTATACAGAAACCAAAACGATTACCTCACGTTGGTTTGACGATGAGGCTGTCAGTGGTCCAAATATGAGTATCAACCTTAGATAACTCATATTGCATAGCGTGCTCTGCAGGGGGAGCACGCTATTTTTTACCAAAACGATAAGAATTACCGACACACATTCAGGGTGTCAGAACAGCAAGAGAGGTCTAGCGTGGACTTTAACCTAAACGAAGATCAACAAGCATTTGCCGATATGGCGCACCAATTTGCAATGAGCGAGCTTGCTCCACATGCAGCAAAATGGGATCAAGAGCACATTTTTCCAAAAGACGTAATTCAAAAAGCAGGTGAGCTTGGTTTTTGCGGTCTATATACGCCTGAAGAGGCAGGAGGTCTGGGTTTATCTCGCCTTGACTCAAGTATTATTTTTGAACAACTTTCAATGGGTTGTACAGCGACAACCGCCATGTTGACTATCCATAACATGGCAACGTGGATGATAGCGAGCTTTGCAACGGAAGAAACCAAAGCAAAATATATGGATCAGTTAGTAACAGGTGAGCTACTGGCTTCTTACTGTCTAACAGAGCCTGGTTCTGGCTCTGATGCTGCATCGCTGAAAACAAAAGCAATAAAAGAAGGCGACGAGTACGTTTTGTCTGGCTCTAAGATGTTTATCTCAGGCGCGGGTGAAACTGACGTATTGGTGGTAATGGCAAGAACCGGTGAAGCAGGTCCAAAAGGTATTTCAGCCTTTGTTGTCCCTGCCGATGCTGATGGCGTTATTTATGGCAAAGCAGAAGAAAAAATGGGTTGGAACGCTCAACCTACGCGCCTTATCACGCTTGAAAATGTCCGTATCCCAGCTGCCAACCTACTAGGCCAAGAAGGCGAAGGCTTCAAATTTGCGATGCAAGGCCTTGACGGTGGTCGTATTAATATTGCAACTTGCTCGATTGGTACAGCCCAGCAAGCGCTTAATACCGCCAAGCAGTATATGCAAGAGCGTTCTCAGTTTGGTAAACCGTTAGCGGCGTTCCAAGCACTGCAATTTAAAATTGCAGATATGAATACAGAACTTGTGGCTGCGCGCCAAATGGTTCGACTTGCGGCATTTAAATTGGATAGCAACGACCCAGAAAAGACCACTTATTGCGCAATGGCGAAGCGTTTTGCCACTGATGTAGGCACTAAGGTATGTGATGATGCACTGCAAATTCATGGTGGTTACGGGTATATCAAAGAATATCCACTTGAACGTCATTTACGTGACGTACGTGTTCATCAAATCCTTGAAGGTACAAACGAAATCATGCGTGTAATTATTGCACGTCGGATCTTAGCTGAAGGCGCCCCAAGCGTCCTATAAGGAGAGTATCATGACTGCACAATTAAAACTCGAAAAACAAGGCCATACCGCCGTTGTTACTATGTCAAATCCACCGGCGAATACGTGGACAAAAGACACACTTACTGCACTTAAAAATCTAGTAATTGAATTGAACGCAGATAAAGAAATCTATTCTTTAGTGATCACTGGCGAAGGTGAAAAGTTCTTTTCAGCAGGAGCAGATCTAAACGTATTTGCCGACGGTGACAAAGGAGTCGCTGCGGATATGTCTCGAGTATTTGGCGAAGCGTTTGAAACACTTAGCGACTTTAGAGGCGTATCAATTGCTGCTATCAATGGTTTTGCAATGGGCGGCGGTTTAGAAGTAGCACTAGCATGCGATATCCGTATCGCCGAAGCTCAAGCACAAATGGCACTCCCTGAGGCGAAAGTCGGGCTGTTACCTTGTGCTGGCGGCACACAAAACTTGTCGTGGCTTGTAGGTGAAGGCTGGGCAAAACGTATGATTTTATGCGGTGAACGCTTAAAAGCCGATAAAGCGCAGCAAATTGGCTTAGTGGAAGAAGTGGTCGAGCAGGGTAAAGCACTGGAAGCAGCGCTTGAACTTGCTAAGAAAGTCGAAGACCAAAGCCCTGTTGCGGTGACGGCTTGTAAGGCCCTCATTCAAAAAGGCCGCTCTGGCACAATCAATAGCGCACTGCCACTTGAACGCGAACTCTTCGTAACACTATTCGATACCCAGGATCAAAAAGAAGGCGTAAACGCGTTTTTAGAGAAGCGTAAAGCGAATTGGGTAAATGGCTAATGATTGAATTTGAGCTAATAAATCACGAAGAGGCGCCGGTTATATTCGAACAGGCAACATGCCATAACGGGATGAAAATAGCGCTGGCGACATTAAATGCACCAAAAGCGTTAAATGCCTTAAATCTTGATATGATCCGTTTGCTCGCGCCGCAACTAGACGCTTGGGCAAACGACCCGCAAATAGCAATGGTTATGCTAAAAGGTGCTGGAGAGAAGGCGTTTTGTGCCGGCGGCGATGTCGTGAGTTTATATCGCGAAATGTCGTCTGATACGAGTAACGCATTAATCGAAACCTTTTTCAGTGAAGAGTACCGGTTAGATTATCAAATCCATAACTATGATAAGCCAATCCTACTATGGGGTAATGGCATCATCATGGGTGGCGGACTGGGCTTAACGGCTGGCGCAAGCCATAAAGTGATGACAGAAACGTCGCGCATCGCGATGCCGGAAATCACCATTGGCTTATACCCTGATGTTGGTGGGAGCTATTTCCTCAATAAGATGCCAAAAGGCGTTGGACTATTTTTGGGTCTCACCGCAGCAAACATTAACGCTGCGGATGCCAAACTGGTTGGGCTCGCCGATCATTTTATGGACTCAGAAAAACTGAGCTTACTGTTACAAAACCTAGTTGAAGTGAACTGGGGCAAAACCAATGTATTAAATCATGAAAAGCTTACTCAGTTGCTGTTGTCACTAGATGAAGCGTCTCATGCGCCGCCAAAAAGCGAAATTAAACCGCTTATCAAAGTGTTTGAAGCGCTTGATGAGAAACATGAGTTGTCAGACCAGGTTGAGTTTATTTTGGCGTTGGATAGCACTGATAACAAATGGCTAAGCAAGGCACAGGCAGCATTAAAGCATGGTTCACCATTAAGTGCAGCATTAGTTAAAGCGCAGCTCACTAGAAGTGTAGGCAAAACACTAAGAGACTGTTTTAAGCAGGAATTGGGAATGTCGGTAACGGCTGGCGAGTTTGGTGAGTTTCAAGAAGGTGTACGTGCGTTGCTTATCGATAAAGATGGCAAGCCAAATTGGCGATTTAAATCTGTCGCCGAGGTTACAAACGACGCGGTAGAACGCTTTTTTGCACCTCGCTGGGATGAAAACGATCACCCATTGCGTGACTTATAAGGAGTGACTTAAATGGCACAAGTAGGATTTATCGGCTTAGGTAATATGGGTGGTCCAATGGCCATTAACCTATTAAAGGCTGGCCACCAAGTATGTGTATTCGATTTAAACCCTGAGGCCGTCGCGACGCTTGAAGCAAGTGGCGCGACGAAAGCGACGGTTGTGAGCGATGTATGTCGCGAAGCCGATTATGTGATCAGTATGCTGCCGGCAGGCAAACATGTTCGAGCAGTGTATACAGGCGATGACGGATTAATTAATTACCTTAGTAAAAATACACAAGTAATTGATTGCTCGACCATTGATGCTGAATCAGCTCAGTTTGTTGGCAACAAGTTGGCAGAATCGGGCATTTCATTTGTCGATGCGCCAGTGTCTGGCGGTGTGGCAGGTGCTGCGGCCGGTACCTTAACTTTTATTGTCGGCGGTAATAAAGCGGACTTTGAACGTGCGCATGTGGTACTTACCAATATGGGTAAGAATATCTTCCATGCTGGAGATATTGGTGCGGGACAAGTCGCTAAGATATGTAACAATATGCTGTTATCTATACTTATGGCGGGCACAAGTGAAGCGCTGCAAATGGGTGTAGATCATGGCTTAGATCCTAAAGTATTGAGCGAAATTATGCTAAATAGCTCTGGTCGTAACTGGACGCTAGAGCTATACAACCCATGTCCTGATGTACTAGAAAATGTGCCTTCTTCGAACGGTTATAAGCCGGGCTTTATGGTTGATTTAATGGCTAAAGATCTTGGCCTTGCGATGCAATCTGCGCAGCAAACGAATTCTGCGACACCCATGGGGGCGCTGGCGAAGAATTTGTATAACTTGATACAAAATCAAGGTAAAGGCAGTGAAGACTTTAGTGCGATTTTTAAGCTTTATTCAGAGAAATAGGACACTATGGATATTAACAATAAAACAGTTGTGATCACTGGTGGTGCGCAAGGCTTGGGTCTTGCCATGGCGACTGAAATGGCAAAGCATGGGGCAAAACTTGCCCTGATAGATATGCAAGAAGACGTTTTAGCAGAAGCGAAGCACGAACTTGCTCAATTCGGTACACAAGTTAACACGTATGTCGCTAATGTTAGTCAAGAATCAGACGTCGAAAATGTGTTTAATACCATCGTAAATGACTTCGGCGATATTTCGGTATTAATTAATAATGCGGGTATTTTGCGTGACGGTTTGCTACTTAAAGCAAAAGACGGGCAAGTCATCGATAAAATGTCGCTTTCGCAATTTCAATCCGTTATTGATGTCAATCTTACAGGTGTTTTCCTGTGCGGCCGTGAAGCCGCCGTCAAAATGGTAGAAGCGGGTAACGGTGGCGTGATCATTAATATGTCTAGCGTTGCGCGCGCTGGTAATATGGGACAAACCAATTATTCAGCGGCAAAGTCTGGTGTCGTTGCGATGACTACCAGTTGGGCTAAAGAATTAGGTCGTTTTGGTATTCGCGTGGGCGCAATTGCACCAGGTGTGATCCGTACAAAAATGACCGATGCAATGAAGCCTGAAGCCAAAGAGCGCCTAGTGAAAATGAAGCCGGTTGGGCGTTTGGGTGAAGCGCAAGAAATTGCTCATACAGCAAAATATATCATTGAAAATGATTTCTTTACGGGACGTGTCGTTGAGATTGACGGCGGCATTCGCTTGTAATGAAAAAATAGGCTTGGTTTTACAACGTGTAGTCCAAGTTCCTACTTGAGTGTGTGAAGCGGCAATGCAAATTGCCGCTTTTTTATTTAAAAGACACTAAATGCTTGAGGAGAAGTGCTTGAAGTTATCTGGGATACATCACGTCGCTGTTATTTGTTCTGACTACCAAAGATCAAAAGTGTTCTATACCGAAGTACTTGGGTTGCATGTACTCCGTGAGAACTATCGAAAAGATAGAGCGTCCTATAAATTAGATCTTGCGCTGCCTGATGGGAGCCAGATTGAGTTGTTTTCGTTTCCAAATCCTCCAAAACGACCATCACATCCAGAGGCGCAAGGACTGAGACATTTAGCATTTAGCGTATCAGATATTGATGCTTATATTGCACACCTTGTGCAGAATCAAGTTGCTGTAGAGCCTGTTCGAATAGATGAATATACAGGCAAACGCTTTACCTTTTTCAGCGATCCTGATGGTTTGCCGCTGGAGCTTTATGAGCAATGTTAAGATGATAACTAACCTGATGTAATGGTCTCCTCCCACACTCGGCATCGGTTTGCCATGATTGAATTGCAAACAATCAAAATGGGAGAAGACCAAATGCAGATTACAACAATCAGTATCGACATCGCAAAAAATATTTTTCATTTTATTGGATGTAACCTATCCAATAAGATTGTAGTAAAGAAAGCTATTAAACGTCGTCAACTACTGACTTATTTGGCACAAATGCCAAATTGTAAATTAGTCATGGAAGCGTGTGGAACCTCTAATTATTGGGGTCGTGAAATTAGCCAATTAGGTTTTCAAGTTGAGCTCATACCACCACAACACGTGAAGCCATTTTTGACGGGGAATAAAAATGATTACAACGATGCGTATGCAATTTTAATTGCATCACAGCAGGCACATATTCGCTCAGTTCCAGTGAAAACATTAGAGCAGCAAGATAGTCAAACAATCCATAAAGTGAGAGAGCTTGCAATTGGTCAACGAACAGCACTGAGTAATCAAATTCGAGGTTTGCTACTTGAGTACGGCATTGCCATTACTAAAGGTATCGAAAATGTTCGCAAAGAAGTGGCTGCTTTGTTAGGTGAGGAGCGAGTATTGACCGCGAGCTTTAAACAAGTGCTTAGCCAACTCTATAAACTCCTACAAGTGCTTGATGAAAGTATTGAAACGTACAATCAACAGATAAAAGAGCAAGTTAAAAACAATGAGATATGCGTCAATTTACAGAGTATTCCGGGCATAGGGCCAATAGTTGCAAGTAGTTACTTTAACGAAGTGGGGAATGGTAGTGGTTATACAAAAGGGCGAGATGTTTCAGCCTCATTAGGTCTCGTGCCCAAGCAACGTAGTACGGGTGGAAAATCAGTTTTGCTCGGGATAAGTAAGCGTGGTAATCGATATTTGAGATGTTTACTTATTCAAGGGGCGAAATCGGTTGTATCGAGAGCAAAGTATAAAACAGACCAACTGAGTCTTTGGATAAATCGACTTGTACAAACGCGAGGGCATAATAAAGCCTGTGTCGCTTATGCCAATAAAATGGCTAGAGTGGCCTGGGCAATTACAGTATCAAAAGAGGCATATCAAGCAAGATAAGTAGATTTCTTTCACCGAATTGCGAAAGTGACTGAAGTAGATGACATAACAGGTCAAACCGGCATATTGAAAACCTGTCGAGCTCAGGGGTAGCTAAATACCGATAACCTGATTAGGGCAATATGCGCGATTTACATCTAGGTCAGAGTTTCAAATAAAACTCATTAACAGACCGTATATATGACAGCAATCCTGTCCCTGTTATTTACTAAAGAAACCTTGCAATAAGGGAGGAGACCATATATGAACTCGGGATAAGAAGTTAGTTAATTCACTAAAATACCTAAGTTCAAAAGTGTAATATCACTCTAGCCAGAAGTTATTTCTTAATACAAGGCAAATTTGTGCGTCAATAGCTAGCCTATTGCAAGCAAATTTAACGCACTAGTAAGGGATAACAGCTGCTAGAGAACAAGTTGTTATACCGAGTTCAGGTTAACTACTCTAAAAGGGCTAAATTATGTATGAGATGTTAGTGGCGATGGAAATTCATAACAGCGAGCAATATGCCAAATATCGTGAAGCGATGAAGCCAATCTTAAGACAATATGGTGGTGGATTTAGTAACGATTTTCATATTGCAGAAACCTTGCTAACAGAGGGACAGTGCCAAGCTAATCGACTTTTTACCATATACTTTCCTGATCAAGCTTCAATGGAGTCCTTCTTCAGTGATGCTGAATATGTAGAGGTAAAAGCGCGATACTTTGAAGATAGTGTCAGTGGGTTTGATATTTTGGCGAGCTACACTAGGTAATTATCAAATAGGAGCAAAATTGGGTAAAGTTTATTCTATGTGGGTCGATAACGTTTAGTAACTCCGCGGTAAATTGAATTTGTAACAAGGATATAGGTTATGAATATAAAGCCACAATTTCACACCAACCATGGCAGTGTTGGTGCTCCATCTTCGTCGAAAGAAATGCAAGACGCACTCAAAGCGATCGCAAAAGATAGACCTGATGAAGAGGTATCCCAACTTACAGATGTGAATAGTGAGTTCACAATTGATTTTTCCTACACCGAGTCACCTGTCTCATATGATAGAGACTTTATGCGTAATTTTGAATTCAGAATGTTAGGCATGAAAAGTTACGGTATTCATCGAGAGCACATAGGGACGGATGAAAATGGCCGTATCTATAAGGATACTTACGGTGACTTTGAAGGCCGAGAAAAAATTGATGAATTTTTAGCGATCTTTGACCGTTTGAATGAAGAGCAACAGATTAAATTTGCACACATCAAGCCCACGGAATCGCTTCTAGACGTGGCTAACAGATTAACTGATGAAGAGCTCGGTCAGCTCACCGATTTTATCGTTCAGTCACTTAGTGTGAACAGCTTTGGTCAAAGGGGTGAAGACTACTCAGAAAAGTTGATTGATAAACTGAGTAGTATGTCTGATGACTTATTAAAAGATACCGTAAAAACCATGTCAAGCTTAATGGAGCAGGCTGAAAATAAAGTTTTTTCAGATCCGGCGTTGCCAGCTTATCTATTGGATGAAGACGGTAGAGCAGACATGGACTTAACTGTGCGAGAGGCAGATCTTTTCGACCAATTTAATGCGTATGGTGACATGAACAACCAGTTATTAAATGACTATGCAAAATTTATCATTGATAACAAATTCTCAGACGGTGATCTTTTAGATCTGAATGCGCATTTAGCACATTCTGATTTTGATACAAGTCGTGGCATGCTAGATATGGCAACCTTGGTTAAGGCGAATGACCGAACTACTTTTATAGAAATGTTAAACGAAGTAGATACGCGGGAGCCGAATAACCTGTTCGCAAGATTGAGCAAACTCAGTTACGAAAATGAGAACACCGAATACTTTAGAACTGACAATCGAGAATACGTTAAATTTAAAGGTGCACCAGCTGACGATAACGAAAAAAGTAGGTTATACAATCAGCTGATAAAAGCCTATGAAAATCAGGGGCTCGGTTGGATGAATGATGTCATGGAGCAGTCAGAAGGTATGCCAGTGCGCGCTGAGCTCAATATGTGGCTATCTATTTTAGAAGATGTGGAAGAAAACCCCGATGCGTTTAAGCGCTCAGACTCTGTCGAAACTTGGATGGAGGGCAATTTAGCTGGAATTGTAAATGACTACTATCAAGGCATAAAAGAAAAGGTATTTGCGCATAATGAGGAGCTAGATAACTTTCTCAATATGTCTATGCTTGAAAGAATTGAACTCGATACAATTGAGCTTGACGAACAAACTCCTATAGCTGAATAGAGAAAGATCTATTACATCCCAAATATTGTTCTACACTTAATTAAGAACGAAACAAGCTAGTTAATTCAAAGGCTTGTTTCGAGGTGAGTCTTGACTATATAACGCAGCAACTTTGTTAAGGGAGAGTTTAATGCGCGGCGTGATATTTAGAGGTTTAGAAGAATTAGTCGTAGAAGCGATTGGCATGCAAGCTTGGGATGAGTTACTCGAAGCACATGCACCTGAGGGAAGAGTTTATGTTTCCCCTACATCCTACCCAGATGCAGAATTATTTGCGTTAGCACAAGGCGTCGCTGACAAATTGAATAAGCCATTGACAGATGTATTAGCCATTTTCGGACAGTCATTATTTGGATTTTTGGCAGAAAAACACAAAGGTATCTCATCGAAATTTGCGTCGTTTGAAGAGTTGGTTTTATCTATCGATAGTGTGATACACATGGAGGTAAAAAAGCTTTACGACGAACCTAACCTCCCCTCAATTTCGGCGATAGTGAAAGATGACAAAACTATCGTATTAGAGTATTGCTCGAATCGTAAATTGTGTTTTTGTGCGGAAGGACTACTTTATGGTGCCGCACAGTTTTACAGTCGCAAACTAACAATTGAACATCCACAGTGCATGCACAGCGGCGCTGAACATTGCGTACTCATTCTTCATTTGGATTAATTCGATGTCTGAATATAACGATTATAAAAAGGCGTATCTAAGAGAGCGTCGTGCACGTGATGAAGTTGAGTCATTACTTGAAGAGAAAACGCGTGCGTTATATTTGGCTAATCAAACACTTGAACGTCAATTAGAACAGCTTAAGAATCAACAAGCCGTACTAATAAACAACGAACGTATGGCAACGTTAGGAACACTATCAGCAGGCGTTGCGCATGAATTAAATAATCCGTTGGCATATGTGGCGGGTAACCTTGAGTCACTTAATTATTATATCTCGCCAATCTTGCAGTTGCTTGAGACAGTAAAATTACTTGAGCAAAATGAATTGAAAGGAGAACAATTGGAAGCTCGCCTTATTAATATATATTTAAGGCAACGTGTTGACGAGATTACGAATGATTTGCCGGATCTCGTTTATGATACGCTGCACGGCTGCGAGCGAATTAAAACCATAGTAAACGATTTAATGAATTTCTCCCGCTCCAATAATGATAGTTTCGGTAGGGCGTCTCTAAAGTCTATTGTTGAAGACACGCTTCGCTTACTCCATGGTCAACTTAAGGGATACGAGCTGACCGTCGCGGTCGAAGATGTGCCAACTATCTATTGCAAGGAGGGAGCGCTAAAACAAGCGATCATCAATCTTTTGGTGAATGCTAAATATGCGGTAGACATGAGCCATAAGTCGCATAAATCAATAGAAGTGTTACTCGCACCGGGTAACGATCAAGATATTATCTTAAGCGTTAGCGACAACGGAATTGGAATAGATGCTGATGTGCTTCCTAGATTGTTCGATCCTTTCTTTACGACTAAGCCTGTCGGCGAAGGTACGGGCATGGGACTTGCCGTTACTCATGCCATTGTAAAAGAGCACAAAGGAAAAATTGATGTGCAGAGTCAAGAAGGTGTAGGTAGTCAGTTTACTATTTCCTTTCCTCTGGAGCAGTGAGAAGCTTGCACCGGTCCCAATCTTAAAATGCATTAATCTACACAATCCGATGGATACTTGTCGCGTTGTCAGGCTAACTAGGCATATGTAGCACCGACTATGATTCAGACTAATAATTTGCTAGGGATGTTGTAATTTCACTATAAAGCTAGCCGTTTCGTTAAAGGTCGCAACACGCATTCCCCTTTGACAAATAATATCTCTGTCGATGTGGCTAGAATAGAAAAAGAAACTTTCTCGAAACTTACAGCTCAGTAATTAATCATATAAACTCAAAATTCCTTTGTTCGTATTGCCGTTATGACTGCAAAAGCTTAGTATCAGGTAACTTCGCAAGCGTTTGAGTGCTTGGTGTATAAGAATCAAAACAGATTTGCTGAATAATTTGTTATGAAACGCACCGCGTAAATAACGATAAAGTAAAATGCTATTCGGTAATCTAAAAAGAATAAAAGGGTGATCAATGAGTGAAGAACAAAACCAACCGCAGCAAGAGACGTTAACACCAGAACAACAACAGCAACGATCAATACAATGGCAGCGTAGCTGTGTGCAAGCTGCACAAAAACATCTCGCGGATAAAGGGGTGTTACCGCAGAGTATTATTGAAAAAGAATGTCGTTATATTGAGCCATTGGTTGCGCTTTGGAAAATCAAAGGTCAAAACGGCAAAAAGTATTGGGTGATCACAGGTAATCTACCGACGGATCATATTGAGGGATCAGCAGCTGCTACAGCACGTGAAGCATTGCGCTATTTTTCATTCCATTGGCAGATGAAAGCGGAAGAAATTATGTCTGCAAAGCCAGTAGAAAAAACACAAGCCCAGTTTGCTAATCTACTAGTAAACCGAGCTCACGGTCTATATGACCTTTTCGCTAAAGATGAACTTTGGGCTAATGAAGCATCGTAAATGGTTCCATCTTGAGTGATTGGATAGGGCATTTCAAGCGCTGTCTTGGAATGCCAGCTTCCATAAATACGTGCCCATGCGTGGAAAACCCCGATTGTAAAAATTCGGGCACTTCATCCAAAATGCATTGGATAAAAACATCTTCAAAGCCTTTATCTTTTGCCAAGTCAACAAGCCCCCCAATCAACGACGCGTAGGCATCTCGATTTCGATGAGATTTGAATATGGCAATGCGGCTTAATAACCCATCTTCGCACAGTCGCCCTGTGCCAACTGGCCCATCGAGTTCGTCAATAATGATTAAGTGCTCAGCAGTGATATCCTGCTGATCAAACTCAACTTCTTTAGGAATGTGAAGTTCATACACAAACACGCGCTCGCGTATCGCTTTGAGCTCCAATTTTTTGGTTTGCCAAGTTACTCTACTGATCCTATAACTCATACTGCCCCCATCTACAGATTGCACCTGCATTCCCTGTTTAGCGACAAGCTAGAGCTTGCGAAAACCTCGAAGATCAAGGGTTTCGCGGCATATTGTTGTTTTTGTGAACGCGGCTATCTTGTTCTAACAGGCTCTACTCCCAGCCCTCATCGAAGTCAGTATCGGCTGGATCACTGTCTTCAACGAAGTAGGTCCCATCATTAATCAGTTTAGTTAACGTTTGTTTAAATTCCAAACTATTTAATGCAGGAATTATTGCATTAAACTCAAACACAACATGATCGCTTAGCTGTTTTACGGCATCTAAACAATGATGGTCTAATTCATAGTTTTCACCATTAACACTGAACAAAATATGATCGTCACAGATTTGGTAAATAGCACGTACTCCTCCAGCGCGATAAACCAACGGGTTATCTTTGGCGATCTCGAGAAGCTCCTGAGGATCAATTATGGGGTCTAATGGCGCGAGGTCCATCTCATGTTTTGGTTCGCTGAGTGTTTTTCCAAGCCATTGACTGTATAGTGCCTTATCTTCAAGTAAAGCATTGAGCAGAGACTTTATCTGTTGTTGGTCGCTGCAGGTAACTTCGCCAATAGACGCTCTGAGTTGCAATTCTGGATCGCTAAAACGGCGTTTGCCAGCTTCCATATCAATTACGTGATCAGCAAAGCTTGAAAGCAAGTCTTTTTGATCAGGTGCTCTAAAGCCAACTGAGTAGTTTAAAGCATCCTCAACTGCGTAACCTTCGTGAGGACAAGCTGGTGGAATATATAAGATATCACCCGGTTCAAGGACTGCATCAATGACTGCGTCGAATTGCCCTACTTGTAATAGACTCTTGTTGCGCGCAAATTGCTTTAGGCTGTTGTCCCGTTCGCCAACTCGCCAGTGACGTTTACCTTGTCCTTGAATTATAAAAACATCATATTGGTCTAAGTGCGGACCAACGCCACCACCAGGCGTCGAAAAGCTAATCATCAAGTCGTCTATGCGCCAATTTGGTATAAATCGAAATGCTTCTATTAGCTCTGCGGCTTGTGGGTGCCAGTGATCAACAGCTTGGACCAATAGAGTACTGTTGCTATCAGTGAGTAAATCAAATTGTTCAAAAGGGCCGTGATGGGCTTCCCAGTTATCATTGTGATTAGTAACAATTCGAGACTCTATGCAGTCTTCAGTTGCAAGGCCGGCAAGTTCTTCAGGCTCAATTGGGTCTTCAAAATCTTGGAATCCTTGCTTGATGAGTAGTGGCTTCTTCTGCCAATACTGGGCAAGAAATTGTTCGAAGGTAAGGTCATTAATTTGCAGTTGATACATTGGGAAATTCCAGTAATAAAAAAGCGAAAGAGTGGACTCTTTCGCTTATTCTATACCAAGTAGTAAAAAACTAGTGTCGCTTTATACTTAGTTTAGTTCGTCAATGAACGCTTCAGCACGACCAATATAGTTTGCTGGCGTCATTTCTTTCATCTGTGCTTTTACTTCATTAGGCAAGTCTAAGTTATCGATGAAGTCAGCCATGATTTCTTTGTTTACGCGTTTACCACGAGTAAGATCTTTTAGCTTTTCATATGGCTTTTCGATACCGTACTTACGCATTACCGTTTGGATTGGCTCTGCTAGTAGTTCCCAGTTATCATCAAGCTCAGCAAGTAAACGCTCAGCATTAACTTCTAACTTGCTGACACCTTTAAGCGTTGCTTGATACGCGATAAGCGCATAACCCATACCAACACCTAAGTTACGTAAAACTGTTGAGTCAGTTAGGTCACGTTGCCAGCGCGAAACAGGTAGCTTTTGTGCAAGATGCGCAAAGATAGCGTTAGCAATGCCAAGGTTACCTTCAGAGTTTTCAAAGTCGATAGGGTTAACTTTATGAGGCATTGTTGAAGAACCAATCTCACCAGCAATGGTTTTTTGCTTGAAGTGGTTTAGCGCGATATAACCCCAAACGTCACGGTCAAAGTCAATTAAGATAGTATTGAAGCGTGCAATCGCATCGAATAGCTCAGCGATATAGTCATGCGGTTCGATTTGCGTTGTGAACGGATTCCAAGTTAAACCAAGACTTGATACAAAGCGTTCACTGTGTGCATGCCAATCGTAATCTGGGTAAGCGCTGAGGTGAGCATTATAGTTACCAACGGCACCATTGATTTTACCAAGCATTTGTACGTTAGCGATTTGCTGACGTTGACGTTGCAGACGAACATACACGTTTGCAAACTCTTTACCCATGGTTGATGGTGAAGCAGGTTGGCCGTGTGTACGAGTCATCATTGGAATTGACTTATACTCAACCGCTTTGTCTTTGATTGCGCTCAGTAGCTCATCACAGTATGGCAGTAAGACTGTGTCACGCGCTTCAGTTAACATTAGGCCATGAGAAAGGTTATTGATGTCCTCAGATGTACATGCGAAATGAATAAATTCATTGACTGCATTTAGCTCGGCATTGTCAGCGACTTTTTCTTTAAGAAGGTATTCTACAGCTTTAACGTCGTGGTTAGTGGTGCGCTCAATCTCTTTTACGCGTGCTGCGTCTGCTTCGCTGAAGTTTTCAACGATGCTATCAAGAAGTGCATTGGCTTTATCGCTGAAAGCGGGTACTTCTTTAATGGCGTCGCTGCTCGCTAGCGCTTGTAGCCAACGAACTTCTACGATGACGCGGTATTTGATCAAGCCAAATTCACTGAAGATGCTTCTCAGTTCTTTGGTCTTGCTACCGTAGCGACCATCCACAGGAGAGATAGCGGTTAACGCTGAAAGCTCCATAATAACTCCTAACTATTTGTTTTTGAACGATACTTAGATAGTGGTTTAAGAACCACTACGAATTTTATACCAACTTGATTAATTAAATGGTCTATTTTGAGGCGAGAAAATCTAGTCGATAACAAGGCAAAAATTTTGCTATTTAGTTGTTCTAAATAAGAAATTTTTAACGCTGTTAGCGTCAGATCTGCTCCTTCAAATTGAGCAAGTATTAAGACAAATTGATATTATATATAACTCTTTGCAGCAGTAATGATTTTCTTTTTCGCAAAAAAGAAATGACGACGTTTACCACCGAGCTGGCGCCACAGTACTGCACTACGGATCCCCGCAAGTAATAGCGCCCGAATTTTTTGTTGTGTTGCTGTTTGTTTTAATAACTCAGGCTTACCGAATACTTGGATCTTAGGGCCAAGAGGGCTTATTACTTGACCGTAAATGTCGGCAAGTGCTGCAACAACTTGGCTTTCACAGATATCAAAGTGTAATAACTGGCGCTCAACTTGCTGAATTTTTTGTGCTAATAAATCAAGAGATTTGCTATCGTTACTTAGCACTCGCTCTAATTGCATCATAGCGCCAACATACTTAACCATTTCAACGTCTTTTTCGCCGCCAGCCGAAAGCTGCTCGATTAGCGTTCGACAGCCTGTTTTGATGGCAAATTTGTCTGGGTAAACGTCCTCAGGGCGTTCAGGAGAAGTATTAATAATGCTTTTTAAAAAGCCCTCAACTTCGTTTTCATTGAAGGTGCCGTAACGCGCACATTTTTGTACCAGTTTACTGATCTGACACATTGCCGCCAGAGGCATTACGTATTGGTTTTGCATTATTTAATCACCGACTCAATAATACCGCCGCCAAGGCACACGTCATTTGCGTAGAATACCGCAGATTGTCCGGGAGTTACGGCTTTTTGTGGCTCATCGAATAACACACGTGCCATGCCATCTTGGCCAACTAATAACGTACAAGGGATGTCGGTTTGGCGATAACGTGTTTTTACCGTGCAGCGAGTTGTACCTTGTGGACCTACGCGGTCAACCCAATGTAGCTGATTTGCGTTTAAACCGTTGCTGAACAGGCGAGGGTGGTTTTTACCTTGACCAACAACCAGTACATTACGTTCGATATCTTTATCTACCACATACCAAGGTTCGCCGTTGCCTTCTTTAGAACCACCAATTAATAGACCCTTACGTTGACCTAGCGTGTGGTACATCAGGCCTTCATGTTCACCAACATGATTACCTTCACAATCTTCAATCACACCAGGCTGCGCGGGTAAAAATTTGGCAAGGAAGTCTTTAAATTTGCGCTCACCGATAAAGCAGATCCCGGTTGAATCTTTTTTATCGTGCGTGATTAGGCCTTGATCTTCTGCAATTTTACGCACTTCTGGCTTTTCAATTTCACCAACAGGGAAGAGTGTTTGCGCAATATGTTCATGGCTTAATGTGTAAAGGAAGTAGCTTTGATCTTTGTTCTCGTCATCTCCACGAAGCATAACGAATTTACCGTCACGCTCTGCGCGACGAACATAGTGGCCCGTTGCGATATAGTCCGCACCCAATGCTTCTGCTGCAAACTGTAAAAAGGCTTTAAATTTGATTTCTTTGTTGCACATGATGTCTGGGTTTGGTGTACGACCAGCCTTGTATTCTTCAAGGAAGTGCTCAAACACATTGTCCCAGTATTCAGCAGCAAAGTTTACGGTGTGTAGCTCAATACCTAACTTATCACACACTGCCTGAGCATCTTTTAGATCTTCAGCTGCTGCACAATACTCATCATTGTCATCTTCTTCCCAGTTCTTCATAAACAGGCCTTCTACTTGGTAGCCTTGTTGTTTTAAAAGGTAGGCAGATACAGAAGAATCTACACCGCCGGACATTCCGACAATGACTTTAATGTGACTATTATCGCTCATAATTTCGCTATTAATCTTAATGCTCAGATAGAAAGCGCTTATTATACTCAAATCTCTTTAAATTGCACGTCCGTGAGGTGTTCAAGCGCAGGAGAAAAGTCCTAGTAGGAAATGCTAAAGCACTCGATATTCACCGTTTTTAAGATCGCCCAGACTATATTTGCCTATTTGTGCGCGAATCAGTCTAAGCGTGGGATGACCAATATGCGCCGTCATGCGACGAACTTGTCTATTACGTCCTTCTTTGATGGAAATAGCAAGCCAGGTTGTCGGGATATTTTTTCGTTCTCTAATCGGCGGGTTACGTGGCCAAACATTAGGCTCAGTTATTACTTCTACTTTGGCAGGTAGAGTTGGACCATCTTTTAGTGCTACACCGTTTCTAAGCGCATTTAGGCTTTCGCTACTTGGCTCTCCTTCGACCTGAACCCAGTAGGTTTTATATGTCGATTTTTTAGGAGAAGTCAGGGTGTTTTGTAATTTACCGCAGTTGGTAAGTAGCAATAGCCCCTCACTATCTCTATCCAAGCGACCTGCTGCATACACATCTTTGATATCAATAAAATCAGCCAATGTTTGACGATTTTGATCATCAGTAAACTGACACAAAACATCAAAAGGCTTATTGAATAGAACGACTTTTACTTGCTCTGGCGGTAGGGCGGGTTTTGATTGCCGGTTAGTTATTGGCTTTTTCCGTGTTGTGTTGTATCTAGAGAATGCGGGCTTATTAGCATGTGATTTTCTTTTGTTATTTGTGTTGGCTCTACTACTTGTGCTCATTGCCACATTCCTAAGGTTCACGAAAAACGGTATTTTAGCGCAATTGCTCACGAGTGTCGCCTGAAAGCAAAAAAGCGACCCTTGGGCCGCCTTTTGACTGTTATCCGAAGATTACAGTGACGCTAGTACGTCGTTAAATACCGCTGAAGGACGCATAGCTGCGAACGCTTTGTCGTCTTCTGGCTGGTAATAACCACCAACATCCATTGCTTGACCTTGTGCTTCATTCAGTGCAGCAACAATATCAGCTTCTTTTGCTGTTAGTTCCGCAGCAACATTTTCAAACTTAGCTTTAAGCTCTGCATCTTTGTCTTGTGCAGCAAGCTCTTGAGCCCAGTACATTGCAAGGTAGAAATGGCTACCACGGTTATCAAGCTCTTTCACTTTACGTGAAGGTGACTTATTTTCATCTAAGAATTTAGCCGTTGCTGCATCTAATGTATCTGCAAGTACTTGTGCCTTAGCATTACCCGTTGTTTGGCTCAAATGCTCAAAAGAAGCAGCAAGTGCAAGGAATTCGCCTAGCGAGTCCCAACGCAAGTGGTTTTCTTTTTCGAACTGTTGTACATGTTTAGGCGCAGAACCACCCGCACCAGTTTCAAATAAGCCACCGCCATTCATTAGTGGAACGATAGATAGCATTTTCGCACTCGTTCCAAGCTCTAAAATTGGGAATAGGTCAGTTAGGTAATCACGTAATACGTTACCCGTTACTGAAATAGTATCTTCGCCTTTTTTCATGCGCTCTAGAGAGTATAGTGTTGCATCCACTGGTGCTTTGATTAGGATTTCAAGGCCATCAGTGTCATGCTCAGGCAAATATGCGTTTACCTTTTTGATAAGTTCAGCGTCGTGAGCACAGGCTTCGTCTAACCAGAAAACGGCAGGTGTATTCGTTGCGCGAGCACGGTTAACCGCTAGCTTTACCCAGTCTTTGATCGGTGCATCTTTCACCTGACACATACGCCAGATGTCGCCCTCAGCAACGGTATGCTCAAGTAAAGTGTTGCCCGCAGCATCAACAACGCGGATTGTGCCAGCTGATGGCGCTTCAAACGTTTTGTCGTGTGAACCGTACTCTTCCGCTTTTTGTGCCATTAGACCGACGTTAGGAATTGTACCCATAGTACGTGGGTCAAATGCACTATTTTCTTTACAGAAATCGATAGTTGCGCCGTACACACCTGAGTAACAACGATCTGGGATCACAAAAGCAGTATCTTGTTGTTTACCTTCAGCATTCCACATCTGGCCGCTTGAACGAATTGCTGCAGGCATTGATGCATCGATGATCACGTCACTAGGTACATGCAGGTTTGTAATACCACGGTCTGAGTCTACCATCGCGATATCAGGTGCTGTCTCGTAAACTGCTGCAAGGTCAGCTTCGATTTCTTTGCGCTTCGCGTCGTCCAACGACTCAATTTTTGAGTACACGTCGCCAACACCGTTGCTTGCATCAACACCGATTTCAGCAAATGTCGCTGCATGTTTCTCGAATACGTCTTTGTAGAATACTTTTACAGCGTGACCAAAGATGATTGGATCTGACACCTTCATCATGGTTGCTTTCATGTGTAGCGAGAATAGAACGCCTTTATCTTTTGCTTCTTGTACTTGTGCTGCTAAGAATTCACGTAGTGCCTGTACACTCATACGAGAGGCGTCAATGATTTCACCTGCAAGTAGTGGCGTGCTTTGTTTAAGTACGGTGATGTCACCATTGCTCGTTACGTGTTCAATACGAACATCAGTCGCTTCAGCAACCGTTACCGATTGTTCAGAACCGAAGAAGTCACCGTCAGCCATTGATGCAACATAAGACTGTGAGTCTTTCGACCAAGCACCCATTGAATGCGGGTTTTTACGAGCGTAGCCTTTGACTGAAGTTGGAGCACGGCGGTCTGAGTTACCTTCACGAAGTACTGGGTTTACTGCACTACCTTTGATTTTGTCATAACGTGCTTTAACACCTGCTTCTTCGTCTGTTTTGGCTTCAGAAGGATACTCTGGGAGCGCGTAACCTTTAGCTTGCAATTCTTTAATCGCTGCACGAAGTTGTGGAATTGAAGCACTGATATTAGGTAACTTGATGATGTTAGCTTCAGGCGTTTTAGCAAGGGCACCTAGCTCAGCGAGTGCATCACCAATACGTTGTTCTTCTTTTAAGTACTCAGGGAAAGTCGCAATAATACGTCCTGCAAGTGAAATATCGCGAGTTTCAACTTCGATATTTGCAGGCTTAGTGAATGCTTGGATGATTGGCAATAGCGAGTATGTTGCGAGAGCCGGGGCTTCATCTGTTTTGGTATAGATAATTTTCGATGTCATCATCATTCCTAGATAGTTGTGGGCTGTTACGCCGTTCAACAATTGCTAATAGGACTAAGCGACGCAATTTTCACACTCAACAACGTGTTGTTGTAGCTGGTTTAAACTGGACCAGTTCACTAAGCGATTAGTGAAAGATGCAAAAAAACCTCGACAATGCTCATTAGAATCGATGTCTAGGTAGCGCAGCATTAGCAAGTTTGTTAGGTATTTATACTTTTGGCTTATTACAATAACTGGTTTTCATTCAGCATTGAAATGCATCAAGTAGCAATATCTAACCAACCTGAAATTGACTTTGCAAGCGTGCTTTAGTCTAACAGTGTTTGCATATGGGGGCTAATTTTTAAATTTAAAGTGTAAAAGTGAAAAGTTATAACAAACGAGACAAGAAAAGGCTGAAAATTTCTTTTAGATTTGGAGGAGCGATTCAAAGAGAGGAATAAGCGAGCACTCATGTAACCCGCTTTAGCCAAAAACTACTTAACACTTAAACAACATCTTCCGTAATTGGAGCAATGTTAGTTGCGTGTAGACCCTTGGGCCCTTGTTGTAGCTCGAATGATACATCCTGACCAGCTTTAAGCGTCTTGTATCCATCCATTACAATCGTTGAGTAATGAGCAAAGATATCTTCGTCACTGCCGTCTTCTACGATGAAACCAAACCCTTTGGCGTTATTGAACCATTTGACTTTTCCGCAAGCCATACTTCTACATCCTTCTATAAGTTGACTAAATTAAAGTTAATCTACTCTTTTAATTTTGCTAAACTGCCCATAGATTAGACAGTCATGTAAGACTGTAGTTTATATGAGCAAGCAGTCAAGTTTTTTGCTCTTTTTTTTAACATTTTATTTATTTCTCAAATCTATTTGCTTGAGTATATAAGACAAGACTATATTTATTATGAGTGGGACAAAAGATTCTGGTGTATTGGACGCCGTTCGCGAGGAACAGAAGCAGCAGCTTCAACCGCCGCGAAAATATAAAGTGATTTTGAATAATGATGATTACACGCCCATGGATTTTGTTGTCGAGGTATTGACGACATTCTTCAATATGGATAGCGAGAGAGCAACTGAGGTGATGCTTGAAGTGCATCACAAGGGAAAAGCGGTATGTGGAGTATACCCTGCTGACATAGCCCATACTAAGGCTGAGCAGGTAAACCGATATGCTCGTGACAACGAGCACCCGCTGCTCTGTAGTTGTGAGCAGGAATGACCTATAAATTTCTTGTTGGGGGTTGCCAATGCTAAACAAAGACTTAGAACTTACTCTTAATGCCGCGTTTCGCGAGGCTCGTTCTCGCCGTCACGAATTTATGACGGTTGAGCATTTATTACTTGCATTGATCGATAACCCTTCTGCTAGTGAGGCGCTAGATGCCTGTGGTGTCGATATGGATACCTTGAAGCGCGAGTTATCAGAGTTTATTGATGAAACTACGCCTGTTATTCCAGATTTAGAGGAAGACAGAGAAACACAACCAACACTTGGTTTTCAACGTGTGCTACAACGCGCTGTATTCCATGTTCAATCTTCTGGTCGCTCAGAAGTGACTGGAGTAAATGTACTTGTTGCTATTTTTTCTGAGCAAGAAAGCCAGGCTGTTTATTTACTGAAAAAGGCTGACGTGAGCCGCTTGGATATCGTTAATTTCATTAGTCATGGTATCTCTAAGATTGAAGATGATCACGAGCAAGAAGATCATGAAGAAATGCAAGACGATAGCGGTGAAATGCAACAGGAAGAGAAAACCAAGCTGGAAAATTTCACTTCTAATCTAAATATTCAAGCGGAATCTGGCCGCATTGATCCGCTGGTTGGTCGTGATGAGGAAGTTGAGCGTACGGTTCAGGTACTGTGCCGTCGTAAGAAAAATAACCCATTACTCGTTGGTGAAGCGGGGGTTGGTAAAACTGCGATTGCTGAAGGTTTAGCGTATCGAATAGTCAATAACCAGGTACCTGATGTAATTGCCGATGCAGTGGTTTACTCACTGGATATGGGGGCATTACTTGCGGGTACAAAATATCGCGGTGACTTTGAGAAGCGCTTTAAAGCGCTACTAAAAGAACTTCAATCGAAACCTCATGCGATATTATTTATTGACGAAATCCATACCATTATCGGCGCTGGCGCTGCTTCAGGTGGTGTAATGGATGCGTCTAATCTAATTAAGCCACTGTTATCGAGTGGACAACTTCGCTGTATGGGCTCAACAACATACTCTGAATTCAAAAATATTTTTGAGAAAGACAGAGCGTTAGTGCGCCGCTTCCAGAAAATTGATGTGGTTGAACCAAGTGTTGAAGATACCACTAAGATCTTACATGGATTGAAAGAGCGTTATGAAGAGCACCATGGTATTCGTTACACGCAAAAAGCGTTAAAAGCGGCTGCTGAACTCAGTGCTAAATATATCAATGAGCGTCACTTGCCTGACAAAGCAATTGATGTCATTGACGAAGCGGGCGCCAGTCAAAGGCTACAACCAACTTCAAGACGTAAGAAAACGATTAATGTGTCGGACATTGAAGCGATTGTGTCTAAAATGGCGCGTATTCCACAGCAAAGCGTGTCATCTAGTGATAAAGAAACGCTCAAGAATCTTGATCGTAACTTGAAGATGCTGGTGTTTGGCCAAGATGAGTCGATTGACGCGTTAACATCAGCAATTCGCTTATCACGCTCCGGTCTTGCTAATGAAGACAAGCCTGTAGGTTCATTCTTGTTTGCTGGTCCTACAGGGGTCGGTAAAACCGAAGTAACCAAGCAACTTGCTAAGTGTATGGGCATAGAATTTATTCGCTTCGACATGTCTGAGTACTCTGAGCGCCATGCCGTTAGCCGCCTAATAGGTGCGCCTCCTGGGTATGTTGGCTTTGAGCAGGGGGGTCTGTTGACCGAGGCTGCAATCAAGCATCCTCATGCAGTGGTGTTGCTCGATGAAATAGAGAAAGCGCACCCAGACATCTACAACATTCTATTGCAGGTTATGGATCATGGTACGCTAACAGACAACAATGGTCGTAAGGCAGACTTTAGAAACATTGTGTTGGTGATGACAACAAATGCGGGTGTACAAGAGACTGTTCGTCAATCGATTGGATTCCAGCAGCAAGACTACTCTCATGATGCCATGGTAGAAATCAATAAGGTGTTCACACCAGAGTTTAGAAACCGCTTGGATAACATCATTTGGTTCAACCACCTAGAGAAAGAAGTTATCTTGCAAGTTGTTGATAAATTCATTGTTGAATTGCAAGCGCAGCTTGATAAGAAATCGGTTAATCTGGAACTTACGGCGCAAGCACGAGATTGGCTGTCAGATCTGGGTTACGACAAGGCAATGGGGGCTCGTCCAATGGCGAGGGTTATTCAGGACAACCTGAAAAAGCCACTTGCCAATGAAATCTTGTTTGGTCATTTGTCTGATGGTGGGACAGTGAAAGTTACGGTGAAAGACAACAAGTTGTCCTTTGATTACCAAACGGAAGCGGTGTCAGCATAAAACCTTTGAGGTATTTATAAAAGCCCAGCGTCGCTGGGCTTTTTGTTATCACTCAGTTTGATGCGGTATTACCGTCTCTCAAACTCAGTGCTAGTCGTTCGTGTATACCAATTGCTTGAATGAACTTGGTATACCTAAGTAACATCAGCATTTTGAAGTCGCTTGGGTATCAACGAGTTTACGGCATCAACTTAGTATAAATCTACACACGCAGAGTAACGAGCACGGAAGACCATGATGCTCCCTTTGAACGGTGGGGTTAGAATAACAAAAAGCCCAGAATAGCTGGGCTTTTTGTTATCACTCAGTTTGATGCGGTATTACCGTCTCTCAAACTCAGTGTTAGTCGTTCGTGTATACTAATTGCTTGAATGAACTTGGTATACCTAAGTAACATCAGCATTTTGAAGTCGCTTGGGTATCAACGAGTTTACGGCATCAACTTAGTATAAATCTACACACGCAGAGTAACGAGCACGGAAGACCATGATGCTCCCTTTGAACGGTGGGGTTAGAATAACAAAAAGCCCAGAATAGCTGGGCTTTTTGTTATCACTCAGTTTGATGCGGTATTACCGTCTCTCAAACTCAGTGCTAGTCGTTCGTGTATACCAATTGCTTGAATGAACTTGGTATACCTAAGTAACATCAGCATTTTGAAGTCGCTTGGGTATCAACGAGTTTACGGCATCAACTTAGTATAAATCTACACACGCAGAGTAACGAGCACGGAAGACCATGATGCTCCCTTTGAACGGTGGGGTTAGAATAACAAAAAGCCCAGAATAGCTGGGCTTTTTGTTATCACTCAGTTTGATGCGGTATTACCGTCTCTCAAACTCAGTGCTAGTCGTTCGTGTATACCAATTGCTTGAATGAACTTGGTATACCTAAGTAACATCAGCATTTTGAAGTCGCTTGGGTATCAACGAGTTTACGGCATCAACTTAGTATAAATCTACACACGCAGAGTAACGAGCACGGAAGACCATGATGCTCCCTTTGAACGGTGGGGTTAGAATAACAAAAAGCCCAGAATAGCTGGGCTTTTTGTTATCACTCAGTTTGATGCGGTATTACCGTCTCTCAAACTCAGTGCTAGTCGTTCGTGTATACCAATTGCTTGAATGAACTTGGTATACCTAAGTAACATCAGCATTTTGAAGTCGCTTGGGTATCAACGAGTTTACGGCATCAACTTAGTATAAATCTACACACGCAGAGTAACGAGCACGGAAGACCATGATGCTCCCTTTGAACGGTGGGGTTAGAATAAAAAGTTTCAAACGATAGCTGGGCTTTTTGTTATCACTCAGTTTGATGCGGTATTACCGTCTCTCAAACTCAGTGCTAGTCGTTCGTGTATACCAATTGCTTGAATGAACTTGGTATACCTAAGTAACATCAGCATTTTGAAGTCGCTTGGGTATCAACGAGTTTACGGCATCAACTTAGTATAAATCTACACACGCAGAGTAACGAGCACGGAAGACCATGATGCTCCCTTTGAACGGTGGGGTTAGAATAACAAAAAGCCCAGAATAGCTGGGCTTTTTGTTATCACTCAGTTTGATGCGGTATTACCGTCTCTCAAACTCAGTGCTAGTCGTTCGTGTATACCAATTGCTTGAATGAACTTGGTATACCTAAGTAACATCAGCATTTTGAAGTCGCTTGGGTATCAACGAGTTTACGGCATCAACTTAGTATAAATCTACACACGCAGAGTAACGAGCACGGAAGACCATGATGCTCCCTTTGAACGGTGGGGTTAGAATAACAAAAAGCCCAGAATAGCTGGGCTTTTTGTTATCACTCAGTTTGATGCGGTATTACCGTCTCTCAAACTCAGTGCTAGTCGTTCGTGTATACCAATTGCTTGAATGAACTTGGTATACCTAAGTAACATCAGCATTTTGAAGTCGCTTGGGTATCAACGAGTTTACGGCATCAACTTAGTATAAATCTACACACGCAGAGTAACGAGCACGGAAGACCATGATGCTCCCTTTGAACGGTGGGGTTAGAATAACAAAAAGCCCAGAATAGCTGGGCTTTTTGTTATCACTCAGTTTGATGCGGTATTACCGTCTCTCAAACTCAGTGCTAGTCGTTCGTGTATACCAATTGCTTGAATGAACTTGGTATACCTAAGTAACATCAGCATTTTGAAGTCGCTTGGGTATCAACGAGTTTACGGCATCAACTTAGTATAAATCTACACACGCAGATTAACGAGCACGGAAGACAATACGTCCCTTTGATAGGTCGTAAGGCGTCATTTCAACAGTAACTTTGTCACCAGTCAAAATACGGATGTAGTTTTTGCGCATTTTTCCAGAAATATGTGCAACAACCACGTGACCATTTTCTAGTTCAACACGGAACATTGTGTTTGGTAGCGTGTCAAGGACCGTGCCTTGCATTTCAATTACGTCTTCTTTCGCCATGTGTAGCGTATCACCTCTTGGTTAAATTAAACGATGCAGATTTTGCCCAAAAGCGGGGAATAAGTAAAGTTACAAGCTGATTTTTTGTTAATTTGGTCATTTATTCAGCCAGTTTTACCAAAGTTTTTTGCTTCTATTCCTAACGCATTTCAAAATCTGGAGCCTTGTTGATAGGCAAGGGTGATATTCTAGCATAGGAAAATCTGCTAGTAACGCATGTTTTTTGTCCATGCTATTGGATAATTGTGGTGTAAAAGGAGGTGTATTCCTGCATTTGAGCAAACGTATGCAGGAAAGAGGTACTAAGCACAAGGTTGTGAGGCATCCGGATCAATATCTTGCCAAATATCTTTAACTAGCTTTTGTGCTGGAACAAATTGGGTTTTATAACGCATTTTCTTGCAGTCGTCGATTTGATAACCCAAGTACAAGTACGGTTTATTCTGTTTCGCTGCCTGTTCGAGCTGAGCCATGATCATGATAGTGCCGATACTTAGTGATTCATACTCAGGATCGAAAAAGGTATAAATAGCAGACAATGAATAAGGCATTGAATCAGTGACGGCTACTGCAATTAACTTATCTTTGTGCCATAGCTCGATAAAGATAATGTTCATCCAACGACAAAATAAGAAGCTTTCGTACTGGAGACGGTTAGGTGGGTACATAGAGCCATCGCTGTGGCGTAGACTGATATATTTTTCGTATAGCGGATAGTATTCAGGACGCTCCTGGTGGCTAATAATTAGCTGATAATCTTGCTTTAATTTATTGCGTTTGCGTTTTTGAGATTTACTCGGTTTAAATTCTTGAGTTAACACTCTTACTGATTGACAAGCTGAGCATGCGGGACAGTGTGGACGATAAATCTGGTCTCCACTGCGGCGAAACCCTAATGCTAACAATTGTTCAAATCTATCTGGGCTGTAACAATTTGGGTCTAGAATAACCAGTAACTGTTCCTTCTGCTCAGGTAAATAACTACAACTAAATTGTTGGCTCAGTCCGATTTTAGAAGGAAAGTGTTCATTCATAGATAGCTTTCAACTCCTGAGGCTGCCACATTGATGATGGGATCTCAAATCGATCCGCCAATTTAAGTTTAGTCAAAAACTCGCTCCTTGGTACAACTTTTAATCCCAAACTTGTTAAATAAGGATTTTCGAGTTGGCAATCAATAAAATGTGCCTGATGGGCTTTGAGCCAATTTACCAGAGCCCACATCGCCATTTTGGACGTATTAGGTAAGGTGTGAAACATAGATTCACCACAAAATACACCAGACTGCATGATGCCATAGAGCCCGCCAACGAGTTTGCCTCGATCCCATATCTCCACACTATGTGCTAATCCCTGAATGTGCGCTTGCTGATACGCAGCCAACATCCCATTTGTGATCCAAGTTCCTTCAGCGGCCATTCGTTGATTTCTACAAGCTTCAATCACTTGTGAAAAGGCGGTATTGATAGTGACGGTTGGACTGAGTTTACGTTGGGCTTTTCTTAGTGTTTTACCACAGTGAAAATCTTGAAGCTCCAAAATGCCGCGCTCGCTTGGGCTCCACCACATAATTGGCTCACCTTCATTAAACCAAGGAAAGATCCCATTGGCATACGCGTTCTTCAGTCGTTTTACTTGTAAACAACCACCAATAGCAAGCAGTCCATCTGGTTCAGACAAGGCATAGTGATTTGGTGGAAAACGAAAGTCATCGCGGGCGAGATGGAACAGTTGTTGGATCATTGAACAAACTACAAGATTGTTATTTATTTCAATATAGCAAATTAAAGCAAGGAGGAAAGAGGGTCAGTCTAGACCGACCCATTTATCTATTATTTTTGGCTATCTAAGAAGCGCTCTGCGTCTAGTGCCGCCATACAGCCTGTGCCAGCGGAGGTAATTGCTTGACGGTAAATGTGGTCAGACACATCACCTGCTGCAAATACACCTTCAACACTAGTCTGTGTTGCGTTACCATTTAAGCCCGACTGTACAACCAAATAACCATCTTTCATCTCTAGCTGGCCCTCAAACATATCTGTGTTTGGTTTGTGACCAATCGCGATGAAAACACCAGCAAGATCAAGTTGCTCTGTCGCTTCTGAATCAGTATCTTTGATACGAATACCAGTAACACCCATATCATCACCTAGCACTTCATCAAGTGTACGATTTAGATGTAATACAACATTACCGTTCTCTGCTTTATCCATTAGGCGATCGGCAAGAATCTTCTCACTACGGAAAGAATCGCGGCGGTGAATAACATGTACTTCTTCAGCGATGTTTGATAGGTAAAGTGCTTCTTCAACCGCGGTATTACCACCACCAACAACCGCAACCTTTTGACCACGATAGAAAAATCCATCACAAGTTGCACAAGCAGATACGCCACGGCCTTGGAACGCTGTTTCAGACTCAAGACCAAGGTATTTTGCTGATGCACCTGTTGCGATGATTAGCGCATCACAAGTATAAGTACCTTGATCGCCAGTGAGTGTGAAAGGACGCTTCGTCACGTCAACTTTGTTGATGTGGTCGAAAATGATTTCAGTTTCAAAGCGCTCTGCATGCTCTTTCATACGGTCCATAAGAGCTGGACCCGTTAAACCATGTGCATCACCAGGCCAGTTCTCGACTTCAGTTGTTGTAGTCAGCTGACCACCTTGCTGCATACCTGTGATTAATACTGGGTTTAAATTTGCTCGTGCTGCGTATACCGCGGCAGTGTAGCCCGCAGGACCCGAACCTAAAATCAACAGTTTGCAGTGTTTTGCATCGCTCATGTAATTTTCCTAACTAAATTCTAAAAAATGCTATTAAGCAAAAGTTTGTTCGATTCTATGTAATTCAATAGGGAAGTAAATAAAAAACCGTAATCTGATTTGGTATAAATTGGCAAGTTGTCAAAAAATTTGTACTGTTTTGTTTTAAATAGACTACACATTGAGCAATCTTGTCCAGTACTAACAAAAAACAGCAGTATTTCATGACCTCAGGTTTTTTTTTTGATATGTTTTAGAGAATTTTGTTTTGCTATCAAGAGTTGATAGCCTAATTGAAAAGGTATATATGGCATTTTGGCAGAATACCCCAGGCTTTGGGTTAAGTGCACAAGATTGTGAGGTGTTAACTGATGCTAAGCAATATCATCAGACGCTTTTACAACTGATCTCACAGGCAAAAACGCGTATTTATATCACCGCACTTTATCTTCAAGATGATGAGGCGGGTCGCGAGATATTGCACGCATTGCACGAGGCTGCACAGCAAAATCCAGACTTAACGGTAAAAGTGTTGGTTGATTTTCACCGTGCGCAACGCGGCCTCATTGGTGCTGAAAAGTCAGAAGGCAATGCCAAGCTATATTGTGATTTAAAAGAGCAGCTGGGCACTCAAGTCGAAGTGTATGGTGTGCCGGTAAAAGCAAAAGAGCTTTTTGGCGTGTTGCATTTAAAAGGCTTTGTTATTGACGACATCCTGCTTTATAGCGGCGCTAGTTTAAATAATGTCTACTTGCATCATGATGAAAAATACCGCCTAGATCGCTATTTTGTGATTAAACAAGCACAGCTCGCAGATAGCTTTTGCCACTTTACCGATCAAGTGCTGATAGCGTCCGACGCAGTACCTAGACTCGACATCCGTCCACTACCTACTTTACTCGACATTCGTACTGATCAAAAACAGCTGATGAAACAGTTGAAAAAGGCCAGTTATGATATTTCAAAGGCGAATAGTCGGGAAGGTCTAACGGTTCGTCCATTTTTAGGTTTCGGTCGTAGAACTAATAAGCTAAATCGTCTTATTAAGGCGCTTTTCGATACCACAGAACAAGAGTTAGTACTTTACACTCCTTACTTCAATTTTCCGGCTCCTCTACTTCGCTCGCTACGTCGTTTGCTGAAAACAGGTAAAAAGGTAACAATAGTGGTGGGGGATAAAACTGCAAATGATTTCTATATCAGTCCAGAGCAGCCATTTAGCCGAATTGGTGCGCTTCCTTATTTGTACGAAACCATTTTGTATAAATTCATCAAGTCGCAACGCCGCTTCATCACTGCCGGATTGCTGGATGTGTATCTGTGGCAAGATGGCAACAACTCGTTTCACTTGAAGGGGGTAAGCAAAGATGGCGATACGCATTTAATGAGTGGTCATAACCTCAACCCAAGGGCATGGGGGTTAGATATTGAAAATGGCATTCTAATAGAAGATCCCGACAAAGCGTTGTTGCCTCAAATTGAGTTAGAAAAGCAAGAGATCTTAAAACATTGCCGTCGCATCGAGAGCCACGATGATCTCGAGACATTGGCGGATTATCCCGCACCAGTGAAAAAACTCCTTGGTCAGGCTAAGCGTGTGAAAGTCGACTTTATTATCAAGCGTTTTATTTAACGCAAGAACTGATAATTTTAAAAAGGGACGAGCGTCCCTTTTTTACATTCTTATTTTTGATTATATGCTTCGTTGTGTGAGCTTGCTGCGCGACCTGATGGATCGGCATTGCGCTGGAAAGACTCGTCCCAAGCAAGCGCTTCAGGTGTTGAACACGCCACAGACTTGCCGTGAGGAACACACTTAGCTGCCGCTTCTCCTGGAAAATGCGACTCAAAAATGGTGCGATAATAATAGGCTTCTTTGCTATCCGGTGTATTGATTGGATAGCGGTAATGGGCGTTTTCAAGATCCGAATCGCTCACTTGCTGACTGACATATTCTTTCAGTGAATCGATCCAGCTATAGCCTACGCCATCAGAAAACTGTTCTTTTTGGCGCCACAATACATCATCGGGTAAATAGCCATCAAACGCCTCGCGGATAATGTGTTTTTCGATACGGCCATCTTTACACATTTTATAGTCTGGGTTAGTACGCATAGCAATATCGACAAATTCCTTATCTAAGAAAGGAACACGTGCTTCAACCCCCCAAGCTGCCATCGACTTATTTGCACGTAAGCAATCAAACATATGAAGTTTCGAGACCTTTCGGTTTAGCTCATTGTGAAACTCCTCAGCGTTTGGTGCTTTGTGGAAATACAAATAGCCGCCAAATAGTTCATCGGCCCCTTCACCCGATAACACCATTTTAATGCCCATTGCTTTAATGTAGCGTGCCATAAGGTACATAGGAGTAGAAGCGCGAATGGTTGTGACATCGTAGGTCTCTAGGTGATAGACCACTTCTTTCAGAGCATCTATCCCTTGTTGTACAGTAAAGTGAATAGGATGGTGAACTGTGCCGATTTTGTCCGCTACTTTTTGTGCTGCAGCGAGATCGGGTGAACCTTCCAAGCCAATGGAAAATGAGTGAAGTTTTGGCCACCAAGCATCGGAAGCATCATCATCTTCGATACGCTTTGCTGCAAACTTTTGTGTGATGGCGGAAATCACAGAAGAATCCAGACCACCAGACAACAACACGCCATACGGCACATCGCACATCAATTGGCGTTTTACTGCGGCTTCTAGCCCATTTTTAACCGCTTCGGGGCTGGCCTCATTGTTTTTTACTGCACTAAATGCTTGCCAGTCGCGTTGGTAATACTCTCTTGGACCCCCTTCTTTTGAATACCAATAATGGCCAGGAGGAAACTCTTCAATTTGTGTACAAATAGGTGTGAGCGCCTTCATTTCGCTGGCGACATAGAGGTTACCGCTTTGATCACGGCCAGTGTAAAGTGGAATGATACCGATATGATCACGACCAATTAAAAAGGCATCTTCCGTTTCATCGTACAAACAAAATGCAAAAATTCCATTGAGATCATCTAAAAACTCAGGGCCTTTTTGCTTGTATAGCGCCAAGATCACTTCACAGTCTGATTCTGTTTGAAATTCAAATGGAACGGTCAGTGTTTTTGCAAGCTCTTTATGATTATAAATTTCACCATTTACCGCCAAAATATGTGTTTTTTCAGGGTTAAATAATGGTTGTGCGCCGCTAGAAACGCCAACAATTGCCAAACGCTCATGAACTAGGATGGCTTTTTCACTTGAATATACTCCTGACCAGTCGGGGCCACGGTGTCTTAATTTTTTTGACATTTCGATCGCTTGCTCACGAAGTGCAAGGGGATCGGTCTTGATGTCAAGTACGCCGAAAATTGAACACATATTTCCTCATTCCTATTGATGTGTTGATAATATCAACAAATTATTATTGCTCACGGAAGCATAGCTACCATGAGATAGTTTAAGTTCTACCAAAAATAATTTGATAAGTCACACAATGAAATAGAGAAAATGTGAATTTTTTGTGATGTGCAATGGTGCAATTCTGCACCATTGTGGGGCATTGCTTATTAGTGTGTCGTTCCTGCGACAAGCTTAATATCTTGCTTTTGTGTAATGGCACTGGTTAATAGGATTTTTATTCCTTTAACTAGGGTGTCAATGTCCATACTGGGCGCACCAGGGTGGTGCGCCGCTTGGGAGGGCAAGTATGGAATATGTACAAAGCCACCACGGCACGCTAAGTCATGTGTACTAAGATAGTGCAGTAATCCATACATCACATGGTTGCACACGTAAGTGCCCGCAGTATTAGAAATACTTGCAGGAACTCCCGCTTGAAGCGCACTACTTAGCATACTTTTTATTGGTAAAGAGGCAAAGTAAGCATCGGGTCCGTGTGTAACGACTGGTGTATCTATCGGCTGGTTTCCCGCGTTGTCGGCTATTCTGGCATCGTTAACGTTAATCGCGATACGTTCGATGGAGATATCACAGCGTCCACCAGCCTGGCCTAAACAGATCACGATGCTTGGGTGATACTTATCTATCGCTTGTGTTAAAGACTCAATACTTTTGTCAAATTCACAAGGTAACTCTTTTGTGTGGATCAGGTGACCTTCAATGGTCTCACCTTCTAATAGCTGAGCTAATTGCCATGAAGGGTTGATGGACTCACCACCAAATGGGGTGAACCCAGTAACGAGGACACAAGGTTTACTGTAACTGGACATTAAAAAACGACTCCGTACATAAGAAAAATATTAATCACCAATAACGTTATAGCGGTTGGTATTTGCACTTTAATGACTTGGTACTTATCTTTTAAATCTAACAGTGCCGCTGGCACGATGTTGAAATTAGCAGCCATCGGTGTCATCAGTGTTCCACAATAACCCGAATACATGCCAATTGCGACGAGCGGTGCAGGATCAGCGCCATGCCCTTGGATTAAAAATGGCAGTGCAATACCTGCGGTCATTACTGGAAATGCGGCAAAAGCGTTTCCCATAATCATGGTAAATAGTGCCATGCCAACACAATACAGCACAACGAGCATAAAACGGTTATCTGGCGAAATAAATAATGTCACTAAGTCTTGGATAGCAGTGCCTGTGTTGGCGACGATAAATACACCACCAAGCATTGCAAGCATCTGTGGCAATATTGCTGCCCAGCCTATTGAATCAACTAAGCGACGAGACTCAGAAAGTGCTTGTAGTGGACTGCCTTTGGTTATTTTCCAACTCACCAGTAATGCGATGGTGCAAGCGAGTGTCAGTGCTGAAAGCGTCACGTGATCCTGATCGAATAGATAAAAGTCGCCGAGCTGGATCTCACTTAAGATGATAGTACAGATCACGGTAACTATTGGAATAAGTACAGCAGGAACAAACAATTTATTACCAAACCGATTTGCGTCTTCTGTTTTGGCTCGTTCGCACGGCATTTCGTAATTTCCCATGGAAACCATATTCATACCTGCAAGCAGTGCGATGATCACCACGTTGATGCCAATCCATAAATATGTATTTCGCTCACCAATCAATGCGATAGAAGCATCGCCAAAGATAAAAACAGTGCCAAATAAAAACCAAAATAGTGCCGTAGTGAGACGCTTAGGATGCGCCTTATCTTGTAGCGTTTTTACCACCAGAAACATCACGATAAAACCAATCAATAAATAGATGTTGTCAATTGAAAGTAGGCTAGATTGCGCGTCAGAAGTGTTCATTAAGCTCATAATGACTCCTCCTTAAGCGCTGAATTTGTGTTGCTAGGTGTTTGCTCTTCTTCGCTTTGTTGCTGCTGACAGCGCGCAATTTCTGCCCGGATTTTTGCTTCAAATCGCGCTAAACGGAAGAGATGAACAATGAGAGCGGCAATTGCAGTTGGTATTGCCCAAAGTCCGATATGTAGCGGTTCAATCCCGGCAATGCCGTTTTCTTTTAGAAATGCATCCATCAGTAGTACAGCACCAAAGGCGATAAAAATATCCTCGCCAAAGAAGACGGCAATGTTATCGCAGGCGGCAGCATGTGCGCCTATCATGTCTTTTACATCTTGTGGCAGGTCGCCGTATTGGTTTGCCGCAGCGCCTATCGCCATCGGAGCAAGCAGTGGTCTAACGGTTTGCGCTTGGCCCGCTAAATTGATTAACCCCAGCGCAGCGGAGCACTCACGGACCACAAAATACATACTTAAAATTCGAGAAGTGGTCGCCCCTTTTATGCCCGCAACCCAAGCTTTAGCGCGTTGCTGTAAACCGTAACGCTCTAAAATTGCAATCACGGGTAAGATAAGTAAAAAGCTCGCAAGCTGGCGAGAGTTCATAAACTTTTCGCCAAAGGTGGCAATTAAGTCGACAAAGTCTATTCCAACGGCAAAACCAGTAACTAGACCTGCCGAGGTGACAACCAATAAGGGATTAAACCTCAGAGCAAAGCCAATAACAATCACGGCAATGCCCGAAAGGGGAAGGAGATTTAGCTCAGTCATTTTGTTGTTCTTTATTTTGAAGCGCTAACCTTAGCTGATTGAGATGCGCCTGTACTCGGTGAGATTCCTTTGCTGCATCTATAAGGGATGTTGATTTTAAATGGATACAATCACCCGCGCCCAATTGGCTCAAGTGGCGCATATCGGCTTGAATGATGGTACCAATAATTGGATAACCGCCTGTGGTTTGGCAGTCATTCAATAGGATAATGGGCTCGCCACTGGGGGGCAGCTGAATAACGCCAGGGTGGACAGCTTGGGTTGCAATATTATGTGCATGCACTAGGCTGCTATGGCCGCTTAGGCGAATGCCCATACGATTACTGCTGGGATTTACTTTCCAAATGGTGTCGTTTAATACACCCAGTGTCTGTTTGGAAATTAACTCGAGATGCGGGCCAGGAATAAAGTGAATGAGTTTTTCATAGCTGGGCTGCAGGCCACCAACGGCGCTTTTGGCAGTGCTCGGCGTGTAGCTTAGTTTGTCCCCTTGTTTAAGAGCTCGGCCACTTATTCCCCCAAAGCCTGCCATGAGATCGGTTGAATAACTCCCAAGAAGCTTGTCTACGTTGGTAAATCCACCTTCGACCACCAAATAAGCGCGCAAACCATCGCGGTTTTGTTTAAATGTCAGCTTATCTCCGGCCTTAGCACTGTAGCGCCAGCAAGGATATACTGATTTATCATTTAAAGCGGCATTGAGATCTGCCCCTGCGATAACAAAGTTAGTGGGGGCGTGGAAGTGAAACTCGCATAAGCCAATAGTCACTTCGATAGCTGCAGTATCGTCGTCATTTGACAAGAGTGTATTTGCAAGTTTAAGCGCAACAGGGTCGATGACACCAGCTTGACTTACTCCTAAGTGGCGAAGTCCTTGGCGACCAATGTCTTGAATAGTTGAAAGTGGCCCAGGTTTAATAACTTCTAGCATGATTTCTCCACAAAACGCACGATATCTCCTGGTTGCAGCAAGCTTGCTGATGAAGAATTTGGGTCAAATAGCGTAGCATTGGTTTGTCCCAGTATATGCCAGCCACCGGGAGATTGGCTCGGGTAAATTGCACTGTAGCTGTCTGCGATGGCAATACTGCCTTTGGGGACCTTGGTAACTGGTGTGGATTTTCTGGGTAATTGAAGTGCGGCTGGTAACCCTGATAAGTAAGCAAAACCAGGTAAGAAGCCAATAAATTGTACTTGATAATCAACGCTTGAGTGCAGCTCGATAAGCTGTTTTGGTGTCAGTTGTAATTCGTCCGCTATGCGTTCAAAATCCTGTCCGAATTCTTTGCCATAAAACACCTCAATATGATGGTGTGTTGGCTTTACCTCTGCTATTTCTAGGTCTTGCCAATGTGCTTGGATTTTGTGTTGCCACGCATCGGCTTTACGGGGGTCTTTTAGATAGGCAGTAACGGAAGACTTGGCAGGCACCACATCAATAAAATCACCGCTACTATCAAGCCATTTCTTGAGGGCGAATAATCGTTGATTAATTGGACTTTTGCTATCAGGCAAACATGTTGTATTTACAACAATTGCTTGCTCACCTAATAGATAACAACTCACATCGGACATAGACAATAACAATTGGTTGCTTTGGTAAACGTTATATTTCTTATAACACACCTCGCAATTGAAACGAAGTTATTGCTACTAGTTGCCATTGTGTTGCAGTTACAAAAAAGCCGTGTTTTAACACGGCTTAAAATATAAGGATTTATTTAGCAGTTAATAGCCATTGACTCAGAAGGCGAACGCCATAACCTGTACCACCAGTTGGTACTTCGTCTTTTGCTGAGCTTGAAAGTGCGTTACCTGCAATATCAATATGAACCCAACGGGTGTCACCTGCAAATTGTTGTAGGAAAGTTGCAGCAGTTGTTGCACCAGGACCACCTGAACCTACGTTTTGGAAATCGGCGATGTCAGATTTTAGTTTGTCCTTATAGCCAAGCGGTAGACGCCATACGTTTTCGTTCACAACCTTACCTGCGTTGGTAAATTCTGTAATTAAGCTATCATCTTCAGAGAAAATTGCTGAATATTCGTTACCAACAGCACGGATTTTAGAGCCAGTTAATGTCGCAACATCAATCATAATCTCAGGGCTGTAGTGTTTACGTGCATACCACATTGCATCAGACAGTACCAAACGGCCTTCAGCATCTGTGTTGACAACTTCTACGCTAATACCTTCTGCAGTACGTAGCACATCACCCGGTGCGATTGCATACTGAGACACCATATTTGCTGCCATACCCATGACTGCTACCACGTTTACGTCTGCTTTGCTTAGCGCCATTGCTTTTACTGTACCAAGCACGGCAGCCGCGCCCGCCATGTCAGATTTCATGCGTGCAATCGACGCGCCGGTTTTGATGCTATAACCACCAGAATCAAAAGTAATTCCTTTACCGATCAGGGCAATTGGTGTCTCGTTGTTACCTTTATAGTGTGCAACAACTAAACGAGAGCCGTGCTCACTACCACGGCCAACGCCCTCAAGTGCGCCCATGCCGAGCTCTTTAAGTTCACCTGGTGCTAATACTTTTACTTCAACGCCATATTGTTCAAGTTCCTTTGCTGCTTTTGCAAAATCAACCGGGGTCATTTCTGTTGCGACTTCAGAGGTTAAGTCTCGCGCTAAAAATACGCCAGCTTGAATGTGTTGTAGTGCTTTATACTGAGCCTGTGTTGCTTGCTTATCGGCAACGTCGAAGTGGTAGCTTACGTTAAAAGTGTTTGGTTCTTTTTTGTATACTTCGAAGGTGTGGTCACGAAGGTTTGCACCGTGTGCAAATTGTGCCGCTAGTTCTGCATTTGAGAGCGCTCCCTCAACGTCTTCGAATGCAACTGCAACATTCTCCAGCTTCTTACCTTCAAATTTAGCGTGTAAATTACCGCCAAGTTTGGTCATTTTGCTCGCGTCGAGTGCGCTTGTGTTACCCAAACCAACAATGAAGATACGCTTATAATCAGAGTCTATTGGCGCCAGTACTTCAACTGTTTTGCCATACGCCCCTTTAAAGTCTTCCGCTGCAATTGCGCGCTCCAATTGTTTGTGAGTGTCTTTATCAAGGAACTTTAGGCTACTTTGGCTTTCACCAGCTTGAAAAATTACCAGTGCATCAGCGTCTGCAAGCTTGGTATTGAACTCAAAGTCAGCGGCATTTGCAGAAGTCATGCTGGCAACCGCCAGCGCTAAAGCAGAAAAACGCGTAGTCAATGACATAATCTTATCCTCAGATAACTAAAATTGCGGCGTTTTTACCTTAATCAGAGAAATTTAGACACAATTTGTCGGTGAAGTAACAGGTTTTACCGTTCAGTGACATTAGGTAAGCGGCTTGTCAGCACAATGCCTAATATCGTGATCATAATGTAGAGTGCAAGTAACACATTAATTGAAAATGCCGAGGCAATGACACCAAGTGCGCTTGTTAATAAAAGCACAATACCGATAATTGTGTTACTGAGCGTGACGTAACTGGTGCGTTTGTTTCCTTCAGCCATATCGACCACGTAGGTTTTGCGGCCCACGCGCACGCCTTGGTGAGCGATAGCAATAACAAAATAGCAAAGTGGAATGAACCAGATTGTTTCTAGCAGTGAAGAATAAAATAAAGCAGTTGCCAGTAGTATTGCAGTGATAGCAACGGTGATTGTAGCGCCATACATCATCACGTGTTTACTTGATTGATCGGCAAGACGACCCCAAAAAGCCCCACTGACTAAACTGGCAAGCCCAGACACCGCTAACAAAGCTGCCAACACCCATGCTCCGTTGCCGATATTCTGCTGCGCCAGCACGGTGAAATAGGGCGGAATAAGCGCGGAACTTAACAAAAGCCCACGCGCAAAGATAAATTTTTTCAGAGTTGGGTCTGTTTTTAACAGCGTGAAATCTTGCTTTATTTTATCTAATCCGTTTTCACCGCCTTCGGTGGCGCCTTCATATTCTTTAATTCTCGAGAACGTTAACGCACCTATCAGCCAAAAGATTGCAGCCAGTACCAGTGTGATCACAAAGTTGACGTTGTTTACTTGAGTGGCAGCGATAAAAAGCCCAACACCAAATGTAACAGTTATAAGTCCACTGACAGAGGCGGCTTGGCCGCTAAGCTGGCCGCGCTTTTGTTTAGGGATAGTTTTACCGATGACATCTTTTGACGACACGGAACTTAAGCTGCGGGCGATGCTAAAAATCGCCAGTAATCCAAGTACCAACCAAGCGTATAATTGATTTTCAGTTTGCTGCCATGCAAGCAGTGCCATAAGTAGTACACAAATAGCTTGAGTAAGTGCGCCGAGAGACCAAAGGTGCTTTCGTTTAGCGTGCTTACGCACCCACTGGCCAATAAACAATTGTGGGATCAGTGAACCGGACTCGCGAATGGGGACCAGAGCCGATATCATATAAGCGGGAGCACCGAGTGATTGCATCAGCCAAGGTAGCGTGATCTTTGGGTTGAGTAGGGCATCTCCTAATTTGCTAAATAGTTGACTCAATAAAATAAGTACGTAGTTACCGGGAACTTCTTTACACGCCTTATCGTCAATCGCTTTACAGGCACGCGCTTCGTCATCATTGGTTAGCTTTTGATAGAGATTCTCACTTATTTTACTCACACCCATTCCTTTATTTTGCAGACAGCCTACTTCACTATCATGAACGACTTTAGATGAAATGATAATTAACCTTTAGCGGTCTCATTTAATACGCAGTAAATCATATTAAGTTCAATAAGTATGAAGTGATAGTCATACTTAGTTGTGACATACAGCATTGAGAGGGTAGTGATGAGAACATTACAGGTGGCCGCATCGATAGGGTTTATCATGATGTTAGGTGTGGGTGTATCGGCGCTCGCGGGGACAGATATGCCAAAGCCTAAAGTTGATGGCGCAAGTAACCATATTAAAACGTTAGTGTTGGGCTCCGGTTGTTTCTGGGGTCCTGAAAAGCGTTATGAAAAAATGACGGGCGTGATAGATGCTGAATCTGGCTATGCCGACGGTAAAGGGTTTAAGCCAAGTTATAGAGAAATCATTAAATCGAGCCGACGCTTTGATGAAGACAACTATGCGGAAGTGGTAAAGGTAACTTACAACGCAAATCTTATCACCACCGATGCGCTGCTAAAGTACTACTTTGAAAGTCATGATCCAACCCAAAAAAATCGTCAGGGTAATGACGTTGGAACGCAGTATCGTTCGATCATTCTCTATACTGACGATCAACAAAGTGACAAGGCCCACACATTAAAAGCGCAGTATCAACATTTATTATCTGAGCAAGGCTATGGCGACATTCAAACCAAGATTAAGCCGCTTAGAAAATTCTATCCAGCAGAAGAGTATCATCAAAACTACTTAACCAAGAATCCCAAGGGATACTGCCCAGATCACAGCACGGGAGTGACCTTTGAAAAGGTGGCGAAAGATAAAACAGATAACACTATGCTAGCCCAAGGTAAGCATATTGTGATTGTTGATGCTAGAAGCTATTGCCCTTATTGCGAAAAACTAAAAAAAGAGGTGTTAAACGACTATCAAGGTGATATCCCACTTCATTTTCGCTATGCAGATCAACTCAAGGGGCTAATGATAAAAACCGCGACTTGGGCGACGCCAACGATCTTATTTATTGAAAATGGTGTTGAGTCCCTTGGCTTTCAAGGTTTTATGGCGAGAGAAGAGTTTTACAAAGCACTCGGTGCTTTTAAGCTAGGTCGTTCAGAAGCTTTTGACATTGCCTTTCAAAAAGGCACAGAAAGACCATTTTGCAAGCAGTATGATATCTTTAAAAACACACCTGATGGCGTATTTATCGATAAATTAAGCGGCAAGGTTCTTTTTGACACCCGAGATAGATTTAACTCAGGCACTGGGTGGCTGTCGTTTACCCACCCAGTAAAAGACAGCGTGACCTATCACAAAGATTTAAGCCACGGAATGGTGAGAACTGAAATACGCTCAAAAAGCAGTGGCATTCATTTAGGCCATGTCTTTAAAAATGAAGGGCCAAAAGGTCAAGACCGCTATTGTATCAATGCCCAAGTACTTGAGTTTAAAGCGAGAGAGGCGCTTTAGGTATTACGCCTAAAGTCACCTTTTGCTGAGCAGGCAGACATAAACCAAAGTCGAAGTTACTTTTGTGTATCAAGGGAATATGTTTACTTGTTAACTTTTCAAAGTGGTACTTTGGCTGCTTCCTCCTAAAATTTGATCTGCCGTTCATGTGGCCATTTATACTAATTTGGCTCTAGACTAATATGGTAACAGGTTGATTTTTATTCAATACCCAGTTAGTTTCGTCAACACTTAACTTCAAAATACGCAAAAGGAATTCTTATGCACCGTATACATATTCTGTGTCTAATTTGTTTGTGGTGGCTCATTACGGTACCGACAGCGGCTGCCAATGAAACTCCTCACCAAGTCAAAGCACTCAAAATCACTACGCTGTCGACCATGCTTGCGGACCGTGGCATTGGCGAGTGGGGGTATGCAGCACTAGTTGAAGTGGACGGCCGAAAAATTCTTTTTGATACGGGTAATCGGCCGCAAACGGTGCTGCAAAATGCGCGAGACTTACGGATCGATTTGTCCGATGTAGAAGACGTAATTTTAAGCCATAATCATGGCGACCACACTGGCGGACTAGAAACGTTAAGGACCGAGCTGAGTAAAGAGAATGCAAAAGCAATGTCTCGCATTCATGTTGGTCACGGTATTTTCGCAAAACGTGCAGGTAGAGAAAACCGCATGCACACGATGAAGCTCGCGCTTGAAAAACAAGATGTGATTTTCAAACAATACAGTGAGGCGCAAGAAATTTACCCAGGTGTTTGGTTAACAGGCAATGTTGAGCGCATTCACCCCGAACATAATTGGAGTGGAAATAGCAAACTTGAAGGTAAGCACGGCCATATAGAAGATAACATTCCAGAAGATATGTCACTGGTGATAAATACCAAAGATGGTTTTGTATTAATAGCCGGTTGTGGGCATGCGGGCATCATCAACACGATGGAACACATAGTAAAAACGATCCACCCCGCAAATATTACGACGGCGATAGGCGGATTCCATTTAATGAATGCGGATGATAAACATTTGGCATGGACAGCAGGTAAATTACAGCAGTTTGGCTTAAAGAATATGATGGGGGCACATTGTACTGGTATTAACTCGCTATACGTGCTGCGTGAATTGATGAAGTCAAACCGTAAGCAAATGGTGGTGGGCTCTGTGGGGGACAGCTTTACTTTAAGTGAGGGCGTAAAGGCTGGCTATATCGCCCGTTGACCTCGGCTTAAATGAATTAGCTCAGCCTAAATCAGCTGTGGCGCTAAGGTACAGTAATTCAGGTTGGTAGCCGCATTGTTAAGTATTTAACGCGGCGCTTCCAAGTCCCACCTTT